>CAJAII010000021.1 GCA_903939755.1 uncultured Flavobacteriales bacterium
AAGACCTTAACGATTCATGAAATTCCTATTGGAACGACAACGGGTTCCTTGATTGAATCAGTACTTAAAGCGAACGATAAAGGGAAAATTAAAATCAAAAAGATTGAAGATAATACGTCTTCAATTGCTGAAATAATTGTGCATCTGGCCCCTGGAGTTTCACCAGATAAAACGATAGACGCTTTATATGCTTTCACTGATTGTGAGATTTCGATCGCTCCGAATTCATCTATTATTGATGGAGAAAAACCTCGTTTTTTAGGTGTTACTGAAATTCTACGCATCAATACGGACAATACGGTTCGTTTGCTAAAATTAGAACTGGAAATCAGGTTAGATGAATTAGAAAATCAATGGCATTTCTTAACCTTAGAAAAGTTGTTCATTAACAATGAAATGTATATTGATTTTAAGCTTTATGCAGATCGCGAAACACTTTATGTGTATTTGTACGAACGATTTAAACCTTTCAAAAAGCAATTAATTCGTCCAATTACGGATGACGATTTATTAAAGCTTACACAGATCCCAATGATTCGGATTACGCGCTTTGATTCTTCTAAAGCCGATGACTCTCTCTTGAAAATTGAAGGAGAAATTGAAATTGTTAAAGGTCATTTAGCGAATTTAATTGACTACGCAATTGATTATTTTAAGGATCTTAAAAAACGTTTTGGTGCGGGTCGCGAACGCAAAACTGAAATAAAGACCTTTGATACAATTACGGCATCTAAAGTGATTATTGCGAATAAGAAATTATACGTAGACTATGAAGAGGGCTTTATCGGACACGGATTAAGGAAAAATGAACCTATTGGTGATTGTTCTGATATTGATGATATAATTTGCTTTTTTGCCAGTGGAAAGATGCTAATAACAAAAGTGTCAGATAAAAAATTCGTTGGAAAGGATTTGATTTTTGCTAGTGTTTGGAAGAAAGGTGATACCAGAACGATTTACCACCTTTTCTATCAAGATGGGATCGGTGGCGCTACCATGATGAAGCGGTTTTATGTGAATTCTATTACCCGTGACACGGAATATGACTTAACCAAAGGGACAAAAGGTTCAAAAATGCTTTATTTTTCTGTGCACCCGAATGGTGAAAGAGAAGTTGTAACAATTCTTTTACGTCCACGTCCGCATTTAAAACGGTTACGTTTTGACCTTGATTTAGGTGAATTGTTGATCAAAGGAAGAAATTCAGCCGGCAATAGGGTGACAAAGGAAATTGTACAGAAAATTGTACAAAAAGAGGTGGGAGGTTCTACACTGGCGGCCCGAAAAATTTGGTACGATTCGATTGTTGGTCGTTTGAATGATGAATCAAGGGGTAAATTTCTTGGTTCATTTAAAGGAAATGATAAAATCCTAAGCTTATATAAAAATGGCGATTATCGCTTAAGTACCTTTGATTTATCTACGCATTTTGATGAGGATATGGTTCATGTTGAAAAGTGGGTGCAGGACAGGGCTGTTTCTACTGTTTATTTTGATGGAGCGAAAGAGTTACATTTTGTGAAGCGTTTTCTTTGTGAAGTGACGGCGGATAAACGAATTTCGTTTATTAGTGAAGGCCAAGGGTCGTATATGGATGTCGTTTCAACTGCGTACCGTCCGGAAATCCGAATTGTCTACAATAAGTTACTGAAGGAAACTAAAAATTTAGTGGATACTGTTCTTAATCTTGCGGATACTATTGAGGTGAAAGGTATGAAAGCGCAAGGAAATCAACTTACTAAGATGAAGGTTAAAGAAGTTGTTTTAACGCATTCAATTGACGAAGGAAAAGAACCTTGGCCGCTTGATGAAGAAGTGCAAGTGTTGGAAGACAATGAAGATATGGAAGTTGAAAATGCTGAAGGCAACGATGGCGAAGGTACTTCTACAAATGAATCAGCAAAAGCTTCTAGCATTCCTGCGAAAGATGCTGAAAGTAGTCCTACCATCGAATGGGATCTGACAAAGAATTTGGATGACGACGATCAAATGAAATTGTTTTAAGCTTTTATTACATTAAATTTTATTGTTTTTTTTTCAATAACTAAATTGGAACTAAAAATTATATTTACCTTTGTTTAGAATTATTCTAAATAGATGGCGACGTTAAAGGAAAATGAGGTAAAAATAAATGAGCAATCGCTTGCTTGCGCTTCGTGTTCCTTGTCTAAAAAGAAAAAATGTTGCAAAAAGTACAAAACTAAAGGAGTATCCTGCAAAAAATGTCCGAAATTTGACTAAACGTCATGATTCGATTATTACTCTTATTTTTTTTGATTGTAACTAAGCTAGGGGTCTTTGCTCAAGATGTTTCTCCTTCCGAATTTTATTTTCCTCGTTCATTGATCTCTGTTAGTGCTTCTTTGCAACGGATGGATCTATTTACTGGTGTTGCGTATCAAAAGAATTTAAAGAAGATTGATATTGGTGGCTCAATAGCTGTAGGATCTCGTTCAACATTTGGAGCGCAACAGGTTTTTCCGCAATTAGGTTTCTATATGACCATTCCTTATCTTAAACATTGTAATCGAAAGGGAGCAATTGCATTGGGTCCTATGCTTAGTTTTCATGCATCATTTTTTGATATGGGGGATAATATTAGTCAATACGATATCACGGCAGGTTATTCCTTGTATTATGGGAAAAATAAGGGAAGATTACAATTTATTCATCAAGCTGGAATAGGTCCATTTGCTGAATTTTTTAGATCAGAATCGTTTGGTTTTGTGAAATCGTACCATTGGAATTATCATTTTAAATTAGGTCTGGCGTATGCGATTTATTAAGATACTTATTGTTTTTATTTTGTTTGTCTCTTGTGAAAAGGTATCCGTTGATGCCAATACAAAAATTATCGGACACGCAGCAATGGGATTGAATTCTTCAAGTTCTATCTATGCCAATAATTCCTTGGAAGCGATTAAACTTGCTTTGTCTTTTTCTGGTTGTGATGGCATTGAATTAGATCTCCAGCTGGATAATACGGGACAATTATGGTTGTACCATGATGAATTTCTCTCGTCCTATACCAATGCCAATGGTTGTATCAATGATATGGAATCTTCCGCTCTTTCGGAGGTCTTTTATCAGACAATACACCATGAGAAATTAGTTAAATTTGACCTTGAACTAATTAAATTAGTAGCTGGAAAGACCATTTTTTTGGATTTACGGCACTTGAATCCTTGTACACTTCAATACATTGATTTCCAACTCATAAAACAAGCCTTGGAAAATTTGGGAATTGCTGAAAAGGATAATTTTATTTGCATTACTAATCGATTGGAATTACTAAATGAACTCTCAGATGATTTCACGGTTTTTTTCGCAACAGATGTTATTTCATATGGGCTTCAAATCTTAACTGATTATTCTACTTGCGCGGGACTTGTAATACGAAATGTGTCAATTACTGCTTCTGATGTGGCAGCTATTCATTTACTGGGTAAAGAAGTAGTCATTTTTGAAGTGCGATCTCCGAAAGGAACGAAAGCAGCCTTTAGAAAATCACCTGATTACCTGATGACAGACGAATTGCGAACGGCCTTGCAAATTGCTAATTAAGACTATTAGCTCACCGATTTTTGGAGTCTTGTTATTTCAACTTTAAATTCGTTGCTAAGTAAGTTTTCGTTCATTCTTATTGCTTCTAGAGTTCGAATGCCCTTTATATGCAAGTTATTAAGCTCCTCATGAAAACTCATACGATCCATTTGTTTCGACAAAATAACGGTTGATGAAATCAGAAATTGGCAATCTTTCCACATTTCAACATAAGAAGAATGGGTATTCAATAAGTGTTTACAAATTTCAATTATTTCGCGAGGTTTGTTGGTGGCTGAAATTTTAAGTTGTGCTTCGGAAATCAACGTTTCATAGTGTACTTGACTCGTCAAAACGTCTGACTGTATAATGAATATAAGCGCTTCATTTTTGCTTGTTTCACTTGGACTTTCACCCATTAGTTGGTAGGCTTCGTCAATGATTGCTAATTTTTCCAATTTAGCTAAAAATGTTTTGTGTAAAATCGGAGCGGTATGTAGAAATGTTTTTATCGGAAAGATGCTTTGTTCGAGTGCATCTTCTATGTTATCAAAACTGTGTAAATTTAGTATTTGTTCAGCTTCTTTTAAAATCATTTTACCGCACTATTCTTTCTCATTTTTATATTCATTAATTCAACGATTAAGGAAAAGACCAATCCAAAATATACGTATCCTTTAGGAATATGTGCTCCGAATGCTTCTCCCACTAATAATACGCCAACAGTCACTAGAAAACTTAAGGCAATCATTTTTATAGTTGGGTGTTCTGAAATGAAGTTACTTATTTTTCCGGCAAATGCCATCATGATGACCATGGAAATAATGACAGAAATATAAATAATAGAAATAGGATTTTTCCCTGTATCACCTTCTAATCCATTTGTCATTCCAACCGCCGAAATAATTGAATCAAAACTAAAAATTACATCGATGATCACTATTTGAAGGATAATACCGGATAGGTTTTTTCTTTTTGATTCTTTATTTTCTTCTATACCCTTTACACTTTTGTGCATTTCAATCGTGCTTTTGTAAATTAAGAATAGCCCACCTACCAATAAGATGATACTTTGAAATGAAAAATTATGATCGAATAATACGAAGAGCGTATTCGTTAATTGCATGAGCCATACAACGGCTGCTAATAAAATCAATCGAATAATTAATGCCAATCCTAAACCAATGTTTCGCGCTTTTCTTTTTTTGTTAACTGGTAATACATCCGTTACTATGCTAATAAAGATAATATTATCGATTCCTAGTACCACTTCTAGTACAGTCAAAATAAGTAGGTAAACCCATCCTTGCCACATTAAAAAAATATCAAAATACTCCATCTTATTACGAAATTAAAAAGTTAAAAAATTCTTGTAAATCTAAGGGGTTTTGGGTAGAATCCGTATAAATTTCCAAAATAGCTGGCTGTGTAACCTTGGAATTTAAAAATTCACTTAGCTGTTCATTAAGTTTGCCCATCTCCTGAATGAATTCATAAGCCCAACCATATGCATCGGCAATTTTTCCCGAATTTTGATGGTGTTTGGCTTCAAAATAAGTTTCTAATTGTTTCGATTCCGCAGGACCTGGAATAATTCTAAATATGCCGCCACCGTGATTATTAATCACGATTATCTTTAAATTACTTGGCTGATATTTATTCCATAATGCATTGCTATCGTACAAAAATGAAATGTCGCCTGTTAGTAAAACATGTAAATGATGGGGGTCCATAAAAGCAGCGCCCACTGCAGTGCTAGTACTTCCATCAATTCCACTCGTACCGCGATTGCTTCGGTATTCAATACTTGAATTGGGTTCAAGTAACTGACAGTACCGAACCACTGAACTATTACTCATGTGCAAAATAGAGGAGGAGGGAAGTAAGTTGAAAATAGATTGAAACACAGTAATATCTGTTAGTTTGTCAGATTTTATGTTGAATCCACTTGTTTTTTCTTGCTTTTTCACATCCACTTCTTTCCAACTAGTAAAATAATTGGATGTCGTTGTCGCGGGTACTAACTCATTTAATTTGTCAAAAAATAAGGCGGCTTCCGATTGGATCTCATGGCTTAAGCATTGGTACGTGTCCATTCCTGGGAAATCAGTTCCAATTTTCCAATGTTGCTTGGGTGGATTTTTTCTCAAGAAAGTCTTAATATTTTTTGATACAATGGCTCCTCCTAGTGTAATTAATAGATCGGGAGATAGTTGTTCTTTTTGAGAATCAGTAAGGCCATAGAGGCTACGATCGATGCAATGATTAAAATTAGCATGCACTAAATTGGCAGTATTTTCAACAAGTATGGCTACATTTTTATGTTCGGAAAATTGTATAAGCGCGCTTTGTAGTTGTGCTGATTTAGCTTGTTGTCCACATAAAACCATTATTTTTTGGCTCCTTAAACCTTTTTCAGCCCAACTTTTAACCTCATTGGTCCAATTAATTTTTAAAGGCAGCACTTCTATTTTTCGGCTGAAGTCTTCTTGTTTTTCAATCGTCTTGTACAAAGGTTCACTTAATGAAACATTGAAATGTATAGGTCCTTTCCTACTTTTTAATGCCCTTTCGAATCCAATGGCAGTTTCTCGTTGGTAAAGCCATTTCTGTTCATCCGTAAAAAGAGTATCTTGTAATTGAACATAATGATGGACGTGTTTATTATATACATTTTGTTGCATTATGGTTTGACCATCGCCTTGATTTATCCATGCTTCTGGACGATCAGCCGTAATTACAATAAGGGGAATAGAGCGATAATAAGCTTCTGAAATGGCGGGATAATAATTTAATGCTGCCGATCCAGAGGTACAACATAGAGCAACGGGTTGATTTAATTGTTCTGACATTCCCAATGCAAAAAAAGCAGCGCTGCGTTCATCGTGAATAACATACGTTTGTATAGAAGGGTGTTCATCAAATGAAATTGAAAGAGGTGCGTTTCTCGAACCGGGAGAAATGACAACATTTCGCACGCCATGATGATAGCATTGGTCAATAATGAGTTGAACGACCTTTTTATCGCTTGTTAGCATGTCGTAAAATTACAATTTTTGAGCAAGGTCTAGTATGGTTTTACTTTTATTTTCGGTTTCTTTCCATTCCATTTCAGCATCTGAAGCTTCGGTAAATCCACCTCCTAAATATAGGTACATTTTTCCAGGACGTATTTGGCAACACCTTAGATTAACATATATTTTCGAGTCATTTGGCTTTAATAGACCTAAATATCCTGTGTAAATGGCACGATCGTGTTGTTCAATATGCTCAATTATTTCTAAAGCTAATTCTTTTGGTTCTCCACAAACTGCAGGGGTAGGGTGTAGGACTTCTAAAATTTCACTTTCAGTTTGTGAAAAATTAAATGAAAAATCCGTCCTTAAATGTTTCACAGGACCCGCTTTAAAATCGTATGGACCAATGGATTCGATGGATGACAATTCTAATTCATTTAGTTTCTCTGAAATATATTCACTCACCAAAGCTTGTTCATTTAGCTCTTTTTCCAGCCATTTTGTTCCGTCCTCACATACTTTTGTCCCTGCTAATGCAATACTGAATCCATGATCTCCCACCGTCCTAAGAAGTAATTCAGGACTTGCACCTATCCAAGTTCCTAATTTTGGATCTGAAAGTAAATATACCATTGCATTAGGGTACGCTAAGACCAATTCATCAAAAAGAGCAGTTGTTTTACTTTCGTCAAAATCAACACTTTTTATTCTTGAATAAACAGTTTTAGAGACATTCGCTTCCTTCATCTCATGAATGAGTTTCTGTGCCGACCATAAATAATAGGATTTATCGATCACATTTATTGGATCAACTGCAAAATGAAATTTGTTGTTTTGAATTTCATAATTAGCGAATCCAAAACGCTTGGACCCAAGAAAATTAGTGATTACAAATCCTTCATAATCAGTTATTTCTTTTGGTAATTCGTGAAAATATCCCAGTGATTTCACGACCTCTTCACCTGGGATTCTATACCAAAGCAATCCCATTATATTCGTTTTTCTAAAATCAAGACGGTTAATTTTCCTACACAAATAAGCTTTCCAGTTCCTTCTTCAGTAATGTCCACTTGCCATAGATGCGTTTTTCTTCCGGCATGAATAATTTTTCCTTTTGCCAAAACGAATCCAGCAGATATTCCATTTATATGGTTGGCATTGACTTCCAGTCCAACAGCGATTTGACTTGCATTATCAATTAATAAAATGGATCCCATTGAACCAATCGTTTCAATTAATGCAGCGCTTGCTCCTCCATGTAATAATCCCATTGGTTGAACAGTCCGCTTATTAACAGGCATTCTTGCCACAATATAGTCTTCCCCTAATTCGATACACGAAATTTCTAATGATTCCATTAGTGTATTCGCATTTCTAGCGTTTATTTCTTCCAAGGAAATTTGCTTGAGTTTCATCTTACAAAAGTACGTTTTCATTGCGGATAGCCGTATTTTTTTTGCAGAGTTCTTGTAATTCTTTAAAATATCACTATTTTTGCAACGAGGAGAAATGGCAGAGTGGTCGATTGCGGCAGTCTTGAAAACTGTTGAACCGAGAGGTTCCTGGGGTTCGAATCCCTATTTCTCCGCCAAAACAAAAAAAGCCAAGCATTTTGCTTGGCTTTTTTTGTTTTCTCGAACGTCAAAAGTTTGCTTATGTAAGTGAAGAGAAACAAAAAAAGCCAGCCGCCGCTCCGCCGCGGCGGAGCGGTTGAGCTTTAATTAGTATGAAGCCTCCCCCTCCCGGGATCACGCGTCCATTCAGACGCGTAATCCAAGCTTGCTTTTGTAAGTAAAGTAGATTTTTTTATAGGTATTAACATTCAAGCATCAACCTTGCAAAAGCAGGTTTTGAAGACCCATTGAATTTGGTATATGCTAAGATTAGCTAAAAGCTCAATCGACAGCATCCAAATTTGGTGGGGATTAAAAATACTTCGAATTAACTCAAGTTTGTTGACATTCACGATGCGTCGAAGTAAAGCGCATTGCTAGTTGGGCTCCTTTTTTTGTTACTTTTTTTGAGCTAAAAAAAAGTAAATAGAAATGCTTTAATTAGTATGAAGCCTCCCCCTCCAGGGATCACGCGTCCATTCAGACGCGTAATCCGAGCTTGCTTTTGTAAGTAAAGTAGATTTTTTTATAGGTATTAACTTTCAAGCATCAAC
>CAJAII010000022.1 GCA_903939755.1 uncultured Flavobacteriales bacterium
AAACTTCATCAACTCTTTAAAGAAGAAAGTGATGCCTACCTAATGGCATATTTTGGAACCAATGAATTGGCTTTTGAACACTACAAAAGTTTACATAATAATGGCATGGAATCTCATCAAAATTCATTGATGATGTTTCGTATTTTATTAAGAGGTACGAATACTGTGATTGGGGATTGTGGCTTTCATTCCTGGAATAGCTTTCATCGTAACGCAGAACTGTACTATCGATTAAATGCAGAAGAATATCGAAATCTTGGCTATATGTCCGAGATATTACCAATTGTGCTGCGTTATGGATTCAACGAAATGTCATTACATCGGATTGAAGCGAAAGTAGCGGAAGATAATGCTCCTTCTTTAAAACTCTTATTGAAAAATTCTTTCAAAATGGAGGGGAGACATCGTGAAGATTATTTGGTCGGGGATCACTACGAAGATTCTCTAATTTATGCCTTGCTATGTTCGGATAGCAAGGCATAAATTAGAGAAGTAGTATTAAATCGACGGCTACTTAAACAATTCTATTCTTTTATCACTTTGATATTTCGCTCAAAAGATTGACTTTTAATTTTCAAAATATAAACTCCGCTTCCTAAAGAATGGATGTCTAGTTGTTCGCTATCTTGGCCCGTTCCTTTGAAAACTAATCTTCCTCTGGCATCTACCAATGAATAATTATAGCTTCCTGCAATTTCAATATTTAATAATCCTTCTGTTGGATTTGGATATACTTTAAAATGAACAGGAATCTCTGAAAGCCCAACGCCACAATCATCGACAATTACATTCGTTGAAACAGTTATTTGGCAAGCACCTTCTGTAACTAAACAGGTGTATTGGCTACTTGCTATTGGAAACACAGTAATACTCGAAAGACTGCCAATTAAATTAGCACCATCGTACCAAGCATACGTTGTTCCACCTGTTGCTGTAAGGGTAGTTGATTCTCCTTCACATATTGTTACGCCTTGACTTATTGTTGCTGTTAATTCCGAAGACGGATTAATTGTTCTGGTATAAACTCGGTCACAATTATCGCTTGGCGTGCTAATATGAACAATATAAGTCCCAGCAGCAAGGTTTATAAAGTTGGGAGAGTTTTGGTAATTTATGCCATCTATACTATATTGATAATTAGGCCCATTGCCACCTGCAGGATTAGAAAATACGATGGAGCCATTGTTTTGCCCACAAGATGTATGGGTTGATGTAACGGTAGCGGTTGGTAATGCATTAACAATAATTGGCAAATAAATACCGTCGGTTTTACATGAGCCATCTGCAAAAAGATAAATTCTTCTATTTCCTACTTGATTAAAGGTAAAGGTGGTCCCTGAAGCACTGCTGCTCGAAAGTACCGTGGTAAATGGGTCATCGGTTAAATACCATAAATAACTATTTGTATTTATGGAACCAGATCCGTTTACGGTAATTTGACCGCCCAAACAAACCTCAGAATCAGTAAATGTAGCATTTGCATCTGGAGCTGGGCCATTTGAAGTGAGTACATCCAGCCATAGACTAGACTTAATGATTGGGTTAATATCTGTTGGTGGATGCCATGTCCCTGTAGTATTTGAAACACCACCGTAGTAACAGCGCATTGTGTTTGCACCTAAAGCGATGGTACCATTTCGATAATCAAAATCCACACAAAATAAAGCAATTGAATCTTGAGGTGCTCCATAAAATAGTTCAAAGGTTACCCAAAAATTACCTGTAACAGTTGGGGGGTTGGTAAAATCAAATTCATTGTAAAAACCAGCGTCCATATCGCTAATCAATAGTGTATCAGTAACTAGTATAGTACCAGGATTTCCGGCATTATCTTGCTGAATCCTGATTTTCATCAATCCACTTCCACTTGAATTTACAGCTTTCGCAATCGGGAAACGGAGTCTTCTAACTTGCGTAGATGCCGGTGCAGTGTATTTATCAGCGTATTGGTAGATTAAACTAGCAGGGGTAGAGGAGTAGCGTCCTGATCCCGGGAAAAATCCCCATCCAGTTGACCAATTATAATAAGCGTAGTCTTCCACCACTGGGATATAATTTCGTAATGTATCGCAAGCGATACCGGGAGCAGTTCCAACTACTTGTACAAAACTTGTTTTAACTTCTGCATCACTACCATAGGCATTTGTTGCAGTTAATGTCACGGTATAGGTTCCAATGGTATTGAAAATTACATTTGGATTTTGAACAACTGAATTGGCAGCGCCTCCTCCAAAATTCCATAACCAAGAAGTAGGTAAGTTGGTCGATTGATCAAAGAAATTAACTGCGCCACCAACGGGAACAATTATAGGATTTGAAATGTCCGCAGAAAAATCAGCCACTGGTGGAGCATTAATTGGGTCACAGCCTGGTGAAAGAAGTAACGAATTTCTAATACCTGTTAATATGGAAAGCATATATGCTCCTTGGTTTGCTGTATACATAACGGTGCAATTACTATAATCCATGTAATTTTCATATTGCGTCTGAATGGCACCACATGTTATTTGATTTCCAGAACAGGTACCTGCATAATTAAAAGAAGGCCCAGCCGTGTTAGGAGTATCATTAAACCCATCATCGTTGGCACAAGTTCCAGATCCTCCCCAAGTATGATCCAAGCCAAGATAATGCCCGATTTCATGTGTGAGTACATTGTCGTTATTCATCCCCAAATTGTAATCTAAAACAATTCCGTCAATGGTAGATCCGGGTAACATAGCATTGGTTGGACGATAAGCATAACCGGCGGTTCCCGAATTGGCACCATTAGATATATCACAAATCCATACATTCAAGTATTTATTTCGATCCCAAATTTGAGAGCCTCCGCTAGCAGATGCTTTCATATTATTTTCTTCTCCACCGTTTATATTGTAGTAATCTTCTATGGTAGAAACACGGATAACGCCTAATTCAGCTAAAGGAACCCCTGCTGGTGTTTTAGTTGCTAAACAAAAATTGATATTTGCATCATAGGGCACGAATCCAAATTGACCTCTAGCATTGATGGCGTCTAAATTAAGCAATTGAAAATCCTCTTGAATATCGGCAAATACTTGCTGAATTAAAGCATTTGAAACATTCTCAGCGGGATTGTTTGGATTGTAAACCACATGAAAAATTACTGAAATGTTATTAACCCCTGGTGTTTTATCCGTAGAAGATGGCTTTAATTTGGCGAGATCCTCCCAATAACTTTCATTAAAATCCTGCCATTTTCCAATACTTTCATAGTATTTTTGAGTGAGTTCATGCGAAAAACACGAGTTACTTCCAAATCCTTGACCTCTCACCATTGTATGGTTTGGTACTGGGGAAGAAGGAGTTAGTTGAATGACATTTGCTGACTTCTTATTACCATTCTTAATGGTCGTTTGATTTTGCAAGTGGATGTTTTGGGAAAAAACAAAAGAGGTAATAAATGTTATAATTACCAGGGAGTAAAATCGATTCATAGCGTCATTTTAGGTTGGTTAAATATAATAAAAAATCCGGAACGCAACAAGGATTTTATCTTTCAAGCAGTAAATGATTGACTTCTTCCATATCAATTCGGATTTCTTTATAAAACGATAAATTGATATGCTGTATAATTGATAATCAAGCTCAAAGAAATAAATTAGGAATCATACTTCTTTCTTTAATCAGAAAACACACCTTGAAAACTTACCCAAAACGGCTGTTTAATTTGCCCTTTACTTTTCCTGATTTTAACGGCAACAATTTTAAATTCACGACAGAGCGCTTCACTATTGTGTTCATCGCTAGTAATGAAATTCAACATTACTTCAGGAAAATGGAAGGTGGTACTTAGAATTCTAGGCTTTACTGCATCGCTAATTCTTGCTTTCACAACTGCTTTTTCACATGGAGATTCAATAATATATTATGTAAATCAACATATAAACTTCTCACCCAAATCGTTATAAATAAGAAATCCCCAACTTTCGTTGAGGATTTCTGTTGTGGGAGTTGAGGGGTTTATCTCGACTCAGCAAAAGCTTCGCTCGATACAAACTTCTCACCCAAATCGTTATAAATAAAAAATCCCCAACTTTCGTTGAGGATTTCTGATGTGGGAGTTGAGGGGTTTATCTCGACTCAGCAAAAGCTTCGCTCGATATAAACTTCTCACACAAATCGTTATAAATAAAAAATCCCCAACTTTCGTTGAGGATTTCTTGTGGGAGTTGAGGGGTTCGAACCCCCGACCCTCTGCTTGTAAGGCAGATGCTCTGAACCAGCTGAGCTAAACTCCCAAATTTGGTGTGCAAATATACAATTATTTTTAATTAAGTACGAAAAACTATTCGTTATTTTTTAGTTCTTCAATTTTACTTAGTACATCATCCAGGCCTTCCTTGAATTTTTCGAAGTCTTCTTTGTATAAAAATATCTTGTGTTTCTGAAAATTATCGTTTCCGTCCTCGCCAAAAATCTTTTTACTTTCGGTTAAGGTAATGTATAAATCATTTCCTTTTGTTGCTTTAATATCAAAGAAATAGGTCCGCTTTCCGGCTCTAACTACCTTTGAATAAACTTCGTTTTGATCATTATTCATACCCTAAATAATTTATTTAGGTCAAAATTGATATTTTTTTTTTAATTTTCAAACTTAATTAGGCAACTTTTATTCCATATTGATTAGATAAACTTGTTTTTTTTGTCAAAAATTATATGTAACTAATTAATTATAAATGAAATATTTAAAGTTATTTAGCTTCTTTTTTATCTGTTTGCTTTTTATCGGTTGTAAGATAGAAAAGTCTTCACCGAAGCCTAAATTCGATCTTGATAAAATTCAATTAAAAGGTAAAATAACGGTTTTGATAGACAATAGCTCCTTGTCATTTTTTGAATTGCGAGGAAAAAATATGGGCTTTGAATATGAGATCTTAGATTCATTTGCTAAATCTATCGGTTTAAGATTAGAAGTGAAGGTAATTCAAAATCAAAAGGATTTTTTGAGATGTTTAAATAATGGAGAAGGGGATATTATTGCTTGTAATCAAGCAATAACATTGTCCGCTAAGAAAAACATCGACTTTTCTATTCCTTTTTATAAAACACATCAAGTATTAATCCAACGTAAAAATGTAGATTCTTTATTACTTAAGGAAGCCGCCAATTTGGCCAATAAAGAAGTTTATATTACTAAAGATTCTCCCTTCGAAGCTAGATTGAAGCAATTATCGGATGAAATAGGGGATGAAATCAATTGTCGCTACATTGAATCTTCTCCTAGCATCGAGGATCTTGTGGAAATGGTCGCTTCAGGAAAAATAAATTATACGGTTGCCAATGAGAATTTAGCGCGTATTAGTAATGACCTACATGCTAATTTATATACCAAAACAGTCATTTCAGCTCAACAAAAAATTGCTTTTGGATTACGAAATAATAATCCGAAATTAAAACAAAGGCTGAATCAATTCCTACGATTGTACTGTGTATCGCCTCAATTTGCCTTTCTTAAACATCGTTATTTCGATTATATGGATATTGATCCGATCATACAAATTGCACCAACAACAAAAGGGAATATCTCTCCCTTTGATCAATTGTTTAAAAACGCGGCAAAAAAATATGGGTGGGATTGGAAAATTATTGCTGCCATTTCTTGTAAAGAATCTAATTTCAATCCGAATGCAAGGGGATTAGGTGGCGCATTTGGTCTCATGCAATTCATGCCCAATACCGGAGCGCACTACGGTGTGTACCCCAATTCTAGTCCGGAAGTGCAAATTAATGGCGCCATGGTGATGATTAACAAGGTGTATAATTCCTGGTCAAGTATTCCAGACCCAGAACAACGACTTAAATTTACCTTGGGTTCTTATAATGCCGGAAAAGGACATATTGATGATGCCCAGCGATTAGCCATAAAAAATGGTTTGAATCCTCAAATTTGGGATGGTAACGTTCAATTAATGGTTAAAAAATTGGCTGACCCTACTTATTATCGTGATGCAGTTGTCAGATGCGGTGCCTACAGAGGTCCAGCTTCTGTTTATGCGACGGCTGTTTACCAAAAATATATGTCTTGGAAATAGGCATGAACTTACCAACTTTAGTCATTATTCAAGGTCCAACTGCTTCAGGTAAAACAAGGCTAGCAATCGATTTGGCTTTGTATTTTGACACGGAAATTATTTCAGCAGATGCAAGACAGTTTTATTTCGAAATGTCAATTGGAACTGCCAAGCCTACAGATATTGAATTGTCACTTGTGAAACATCATTTTATTAATTCTCATTCCATTCAACAGGATTTTACTGCCGCCAATTTTGCCCAAGAAGCTACCATTCTCTTGCATCGCTTATTTGAAACAAAGAAATTTGTTGTGCTTGTTGGCGGTTCCAATATGTTTGTTGATGCCTTAATTGATGGATTAGATCCTATTCCAAGCGATGTTTTGCTGAAAAAAGAACTGAATTTGCTCCTAGAAAAAAATGGTATCGGTGTTTTTTTAGAAGAGTTAAGAGATAAAGATCCTGAAACGTATCTTTCAATTGATAGAAATAATCCGCACAGGGTACTAAGGGCTATTGAAGCAATTCGATTATCCGGTAAGAAGATCAGTGAATTAAAACGGGGACTAAAAAAGGAAAATCCATTTAATACCATTCGCTTTGCAATCGATTGGGAGAGAGACATTTTGTATAATCGTATTAATCAACGTGTGGATATAATGATGGAGCTTGGGTTGTTGGAAGAGGTTCAATCACTTATGCCACAACGTACACTGAACGCATTAAAAACGGTGGGCTACACCGAGTTGATAAACCACTTGGATGGGGGGATTTCTTTGGATTTCGCAATAGATCAAATAAAGCAACATACCCGAAATTATGCAAAACGTCAATTAACCTGGCTTAGAAGCTACACGGACTTGAATTGGTTGAGTCCTAGTTCAAAGATTCCTTTATTAGAACAACTTATAGATAAGATTGCTAAAGATGAAAAAATTCGTGAATAATTTCTTCATATCAGTATATTTGCAGCAGAATTTTCGTCCTAAATTTTGGTTAAATTTTTGTTAACGTGTAATAAAAATAATACTATTAATAACAAACCAATTACATTTATCCGAACAAACTTATAATTATGAAAAAATTACTTTTGATTTTATTGCTTTTTACAGCATTTAATACGCTTAACGCTCAGAAGATTAAATTTAAGGTGATAGGTGAAAAAGACACACTTGTAAACTTAATTAAGTATTTTGGTAAAGGTCTTTATTATGCTGATACAGCGATGATGAAGAATGGGGTAGTAACTTTTGATGGTTCTAAGCAAAAACCTGGTATCCTTGGACTACTTCTTTCTGGACAACGCTATTTCGAATTTGTATATAACAATGAAGAAATTTCTTTGGAAACAAGCGGTCCTGAATTTGTAAAAAACATGAAGGTACTTAAATCCGAAGAGAATAATATCTTCATTCCTTATGTTGATTATATCACAAAGCAAAAAACGCAAGCAGGTAAATTAGGAGAAGAACGCGCTAAATATAAAGTGGGTGATGCTCAATACAAAAGTTTAGGCGATCAAATCGACGTAATAAATAAAGCTGTGGAGGTTTATCAAAATAACATCATGTTACAACATAAGGATAAATTAGTAGCAAAGATTGTTAAAATGTCTACCGAAGTTGTTATCCCTGAAGCGCCACTTGATCTTAATGGGAATATTATCGATTCCTCTTTTAGATTTAATTATTACAGAAAACATTATTGGGATAATGTAGATCTTTTGGATGAAAGACTAGTAAATAACCCTGTTTTTCATAACAAACTAGAATATTATTTCTCCAAAAACTTGATGTTACAACATTGGGATACGGTATTAGTTAATGCTTTTGATTTTTGTGATCGCTTAGACCCAAAAACAAGGACCTTTGAATACGTAGTTGGTTGGATTACTTCCACGTATGGAAAAAGCCAAATAATGGGAATGGATAAAGTGTACTTGATGATGCTTGATCGTTATTATTGCAGCAAAAATGAAAGTGGAAAATCTCCAGCCTTTTGGGTAGGCGAGGATAAGTTTAAAGACCTATGTGAAAATATTAAAAACAAAGTAAATTTAGTGTTAGGCGCTCAACCACCAAACTTGATATTAAAGGATACTACAGATACAAAATGGGTAGATTTATATGCGGTAGATGCTGAATATACTATTCTTTATTTCTGGGATCCGGAATGTGGCCATTGTAAAAAAGTAACCCCAAAACTAGAAAAGTTCTATCAAGAAAAATTAAAAGCTAGAAATGTTGAAATTTATTCGGTTGGGAAAGCAATTGGGAAAGATTTTGAATCTTGGAAAAAGTTTATTCGTGATAATAAATTAACATTTATTAATGTAGCAGTTACCGATAAACTCTATGAACTGGCTAAAACAAATGCGAATGTATTGGTCCCGGTTTATCCAGGAGAAAAAGGCAAGCCAACAACACTAGAGTCGTTGAATTATCAAACTGCTTACGACATCTTTTCAACTCCTAAAGTTTTTGTATTAGATAAAGACAAAAAAATAATTGCCAAAAGTATTTCACTTTCTCAAATTGAAGATTTATTGGACCGCTTACAAGGAAAAACGGATTCTCCTAAATTATTCCCTCCTGACGCAGAAGAAGATGCTCAAATGCAGAAAAAAGAATAAATATGACCGATGAAATTAAGCGCTTAAAAGACATTATTGACGCTTCGAATACCGTTTTAATTCTTCCACACAAAGCGCCAGATGGAGATGCAGTAGGAAGTGCTGTAGCTTGGTTTCATTTTTTAATAAACAATAATAAAAAACCTACCATTGTTTTTCCGGATAGTCCAGCAGCGTACTTACTTCCATTTCTTGATGGAATTGAATACTTGGTGTTTGATACCGAACCTCAAAAATCACTTGAATTATTGCAACATAGCGACACCTTGTTTTGCTTAGATTTTAATGATCCAAGTAGGGTAGGTAAAGATGCGGTAGAATTGATTTCAACTTTTAAGGGGCAATCGGTTATGATAGATCACCACCCATTTCCAACTGAATTTTGTAATTTACAACTATCCAGACCTTCCGTTTGTTCAACGGCACAATTACTTTATGAATGCATAGAAGAAATGGATATGCTTGTTACGGTTGATAAAAATGTAGGACAAGGTATATATTTGGGTATTATGACGGATACAGGTTCATTCCGCTATCCATCCGTAGATGCCAAAACACATTATATATTAGGTAAATTGTTGGATTTAGGTGTAGCGCATTTCAAAATTCATGAAGCCATTTTTGATGTAAACACGCTTGATAAATTACAATTAAGAGGATTTGCCATCAATGAGAAACTCGTCTGTATTCCAAACCATCCAATAGCATACATCTCCTTGACTAAGGGAGAATTAGATCGATTCAATTATCAAAAAGGTGATACAGAAGGATTAGTTAATGTAATTTTATCGATTGAAGGATACTCAGTCGCCGCATTATTCGTAGAATCAAGGGACGGTGTTAAAATTTCCTTCCGATCCAAGGGCGACTATTTTGTGAATGAATTTTCTGCTAAACATTTCCAAGGTGGAGGACACAAATATGCTGCCGGTGGATTTAGTGAAGATACGTTGAGTGTAACTATTGACCGATTCACTACTTTCTTACATGAACTTGTTCCATGAAAAATGTAGTTGCCATATTCTTGCTTATTTTTATTTTATTTTCCTGCGGTGAAAAGGAACCCATGCCGATAGAAAAGAAAACATGGAGCAAAGAAAAATCGGTAGATTTTAATCAAGAAATTAATGAGCGAGAAGTGATTCAGATTGCTTTGTTTTTAGATCATCATACGGAGTATAAAATGACTCAGACTGAAACTGGATTGCGATATATGATTTATAAAGATTCCATTGGGAAAATAAAACCAGCTATTGGACAACAAGTATTTCTTTCGTTAAAAATTAGTTTATTGGATGGTACAGCATGTTATGCATCTGAAGAATTGGAAGATGAAGAGTTTGTTGTCGATAAATCAGATAAAGAATCTGGCCTAAATGAGGCAGTGAAATTGATGACAATAGGAGATAAAGCTAAATTAATTTTACCAAGTCATCTGGCGCATGGTTTACTGGGTGATTTTGATAAGATTCCGCCCCAATCAATACTACTTATTGATGTTCAATTAAATAAAATAAAATAATGAAGAAACTATTTCCATTTTTTATATTGATATTACTATTAGTTGGGTGTAACGAAACGCCAAAAAAGAAAAAGGCTAGACCGAATAAAATAGAAAAAAGCCCTTCCATTAATTCATTAAAATCCCCCAATCAATCTAGTTTAACAGATTTTGAAAAGAATAAGGTGAAGGAGTTGAAGAAGTTGGACAATGGCATGCTTATTAAATGGCTCAATAAAGGAACTGGGAACAAATTACAAGTGGGTGAGGTGGTATTAATCGAATACCGACTCGCGCTTCCAGATGGTAAAATTATTGATGGAAATCAACGGGCTAAACTACCTTTTATTCCTTTTATTATTGGATATAATATGCAAACCTTGGGTTGGGATTTAGCGCTTCAGGAACTCAAAGTAGGTGATTTTGTTAAAGTAGAAATGCCAGCATATCTTGGCAGAGGCGAAAAAGGCATTCCTGGTCTGATTCCCCCTAATTCAGTCAATTGGTTGTACCTTAAAATTCTTGCTCGTGTCTCACCTGAATATAATCAAGATGGTATCAAAACGTGGACTTTTGCTGCAGGAGTAGATACGGAAAGTATTCCAGGAAGAGAGAATGAAATTGAGTATCATGCGCTGATCTCTACTGCATCAAATCCAAATGTGATGAATACATACCGCGCGAAATTCCCATTAAAATATACCAAAGGACAAAGAAATGTAGTGCCCGGATTGCAACAAGTATTAAGTAAAGTTAAAAAAGGGCAGAAAATATATGTCCTTTTAGACCCCAAACAAGCCTATGGAAGTCGGGGGTATGTCAACATTATTAAACCAAATGAGTCGGTTTTTTACAATATAACCGTTAAGGATATTAGGCCAATTTAATTTGAAATCTTACCTTTGAATTTATCAAATTACAACTATTGCGCTTTCTTCTTATTATTTTCTTGCTGTATATTGAATCATTTGCCATGACATTTGCTCAAAAGGCGATTGATACAGTTGATACGCCAATGGGTAAATTAGTGATTTTTG
This sequence comes from uncultured Flavobacteriales bacterium, assembly GCA_903939755.1. GTDB lineage: Bacteria > Bacteroidota > Bacteroidia > Flavobacteriales_D > Crocinitomicaceae > UBA952. The sequence goes on from CAJAII010000022.1 coordinate 11,206, forward strand.
AAAATCGTACTTGGGGTCTATTAAATG
>CAJAII010000023.1 GCA_903939755.1 uncultured Flavobacteriales bacterium
ATGTAAATGAGATCCCAGAAGTAGCTTACGATCTAATTGAGTATGCCGAAAATCCAATGACCATTATTTATTCAAATGCAAAAAATCTAGCAAAGAATGCAATTGCCAAAGACGGAAGTATCGGTATTCGGATTGTAAAACATGCGTTCTGCGAGCAATTATTGCAGCGTTTCAGAAAACCTATCATTTCAACTTCAGCAAATTTGAGTGGACAACCATCTGCTGCATGCTTCAACGAAATCAGTGAAGAGATAAAGCAAGGGGTTGATTATGTAGTTAATTATGAACAAGATGATACTTCCATAAAAAAAGCGTCTACAATTATGAAGCTTGAACCAGGAGGACTATTTTCGTTCATTAGAAAATAAGAATACAAAAACCATATTTTTCAAGGCTAATGTCTTCAATCACTTGAAAAAGTGTAATAATATGTTGTCCTTTGCTGTTGAATTATTGCCTGCTCAGATCAGGTTTGATGATCCCTGTCTCCTCAATTGAGATCCGATCTGATTTTATATGAAAGAATATTTACAACATCCCATCTTTGAAAGATTAAGTAAACTGGCAGAGCAATCAGAGACAGAAATTTACGTAATAGGCGGATTTGTAAGAGATTTATTCCTCAGCAGGCCATCCAAAGACATCGACATTCTAGTTATTGGGAATGGAATTAAATTTGCAGAAGCTGCTGGTAAACTATTGCATACCAAAGTTTCAGTATTTAAGAACTTTGGCACTGCCATGCTTAAGCATGGGGATCTTGAAATAGAATTTGTAGGAGCAAGAAAAGAATCCTATCGTTCAGAGTCCCGTAAGCCAATTGTTGAGAATGGTAGTCTTGAAGATGATCAGAAACGCCGTGATTTTAGTATCAATGCGATGGCTCTGGGATTAAATATTTCAAATTTTGGAACTTTATTAGATCCATTTGATGGAATAAAAGATCTTGAAAGCAAGCTTATACGTACTCCTCTAAATCCAACAGAAACATTTTCTGATGATCCATTACGAATGTTAAGAGCCATTCGATTTGCGACTCAACTTAACTTTACCATCCATAACGAGGCTATTCATGCAATTAAAAAGAATTGCGAAAGGATCAAAATTGTTTCACAAGAAAGAATCGCCGATGAATTAAATAAGATCATACTGGCCCCTAAGCCATCAACAGGATTCATTTATTTATTTGATACAGGGCTTCTACACTTAATTTTTCCTCAAATGGCAGATCTTTATGGTGTTGACGTAGTGGAAGGCAAAGGACATAAAGATAATTTTTACCATACGCTTCAGGTACTTGATAATCTGGCAGAAAATACGAATGACTTATGGCTAAGATGGGCGGCAATTCTGCATGATATTGCAAAACCTGCAACAAAACGATTTGAACCAGGGCATGGATGGACATTTCATGGACATGAAGACCGAGGGGCACGCATGGTTCCAAAGATTTTTGCGCAGCTCAAGCTTCCACTAAATGAAAAAATGAAATTGGTGCAAAAATTAGTACAATTGCATCTTAGACCAATAGTACTTGCTCAGGATGTAGTGACCGATTCGGCGGTAAGACGGCTATTATTTGAAGCAGGTGAGGAAATAGATAGCCTCATGTTGTTATGTAATGCAGATGTAACAACTAAGAATGAATATAAAGTAAAAAAGTACCGGCGGAACTTTGACCTTGTAAAACAAAAACTGAAGGATGTTGAAGAAAGTGATCAACTTAGAAACTGGCAACCACCGGTGAGTGGCGAAGATATCATGCAGGCA
>CAJAII010000024.1 GCA_903939755.1 uncultured Flavobacteriales bacterium
ACAAATCTATATCGTCTTGACAACCTTGTTCCTCTCCTGCCCCTGCTCCAGTTTTTCCTAAGGTACCAAAACCATGTGCGTCATCCACTAATAAACGAAAAGCAACTTTCTTTTTTAAAGCGGCAATTTCTTTTATTTTACCTTGGTCTCCGGCCATCCCAAAAACGCCTTCTGTAATGACCAATATTCCACCAGAAGCTTGTTTATCCACTAAAGCTTGTGCTCTTACCAATTGCTTTTCACAATCTTCCACATCATTGTGTTTAAAAACAAATCGATGTCCTGGAATCATTCTTAATCCATCGATAATACAAGCATGACACTCTGCATCATATACCACCACATCATGTCTTCCACATAAAGCATCTATGGCACTCATGATTCCTTGATATCCATAATTCATTAAAATAGCATCTTCTTTAAATTCAAATGCGGCCAATTCCTTTTCTAATTGCTCATGTAAATCGCTATTTCCACTCATCATTCTGGCACCCATAGGTAAAGCCAAACCATATTTCGCACTGGCATCTGCATCTGCCTTACGAACTTCTGGATGATTGGCCAATCCTAAATAATTATTCAAACTCCACACAATCATTTCTTGTCCTCTAAATTTCATTTTTGAGCCAATCTCCCCCTCCAATTTTGGGAAAGCAAAATAACCATGTGCTCTTTCTCTGTATTGACCAATGGGTCCATAATTCTTGATTAACCTTTCAAATATATCTGCCATATTATCTTTTTGTGTTAAGCAAATTTAATGAATTTTTTCACTTTATTAGCTTAATAAATAGATGTAAATTGCAAGAGCAATGCCTTTCTAAAAAGAGGCCAACTACAGCACCTTAAATTGAATCCAATGAGATATTTAGTTTTCCTTACTTTTTGCTTTTTAGCCTTTCAAACCAATGCTCAAAAGCCTAAATTGGGTACCTCCATTTCAAAAAATAACCCCAAGCCAAAATTGGTGATTGGAATAGTAGTGGATCAAATGAGATGGGATTACGTGAACCGTTTCAAACCTTTTTTTACGAGTAATAATGGGTTTCTACGTTTTGTGAATGATGGCGCCACTTGCAACAACACTTTAATTCCCTATGTCCCCACTGTTACGGCTTGTGGACATACCTGTGTCTATACTGGAAGTACCCCCTCCATTCATGGCATTACAGGGAACTCCTGGTTTGACAATGTAAAACAGAGGACTGTGTATTGTGTGGAAGACAACGCTGTACAAACCTTAGGAAGCACCAATAATAGTGCTGGACAGATGAGTCCTGTGAATGTTTGGACAAGCACCCTAGGAGATGAACTAAAATTAGCTTCTAATTTTAAAAGCAAAGTATATGGAATCTCAATAAAAGATCGTGGTGCCATTATTCCAGCTGGTCATGCAGCCAACGGTGCGTATTGGTATGATTCAAAATCGGGAAATTTTATTAGCTCTACTTATTATGGACAATCATTGCCAACTTGGGTAACCAATTACAATGCCTTACACCGACCAGATAGTTTATACAATCAAAACTGGAATTTAAGTTTACCAAGTTCCATTTATGAAGCCAATTGCGATACCGATGAGAATAAATATGAAGGAACGCCCTTTGGAAAAGAGGCTAAACATTTCCCCTATAGTTTGAAAGAATATATAGGCAAAGATTATGGCAAAATTGCTTCCACCCCTTATGGCAATAACTTAGTGATTGAATTAGCTAAACAGGCATTACTGAATGAACAGTTGGGTAAAGACGCCATCACAGATATGTTGGCTATTAGTTTTTCTTCCCCCGATTATATTGGTCATTCATTTGGTCCTGATTCATGGGAAACCTTAGATGGTTATATTAAATTAGATGAAACGATTGCAGATTTTTTTAGTTTCCTAGATGAACAAGTGGGAAAAGACAATTACACCGTATTTTTAACGGCGGATCATGCAGTAG
>CAJAII010000025.1 GCA_903939755.1 uncultured Flavobacteriales bacterium
CACAATTATTTCAGCAATTGAAGACGTATTATCTTCAATCTTTTTGATTTTAATTTTCCCTTTATCGTTCGCTTTAAGTACTGATTCAATCAAGGAACCCGTTGTCGTTCCAATAGGAATTTCATGAATCGTTAAGGTCTTATTGTCTAGCTTTTTAATTTTCGCTCTAACACGTACCCTACCACCACGCAAACCATCATTGTAGCCACTAAAATCCGCCATTCCACCATTTGGAAAGTCTGGCAATAATTCAATTTTCTTTCCTCTTAAATGATTAATCGATTGTTCAATTAACTCCACAAAATTATGCGGAAGAAACTTACAGGCCATCCCAACTGCAATTCCTTCAGCCCCCTGAGCTAAAAGAAGCGGGAATTTCATAGGCAACTGCTCCGGCTCACGATTTCTTCCATCGTAAGAAGTTAACCAATTCGTTGTTTTTGGATTAAAAGCAACATGCAAGGCAAATTTAGACAATCGAGCTTCAATATATCTAGCCGCAGCAGCACCATCACCGGTTAAAGTATTTCCCCAGTTTCCTTGGCAATCGATTAATAAATCTTTTTGTCCCAATTGTACCAGGGCATCACCGATAGAAGCATCACCGTGCGGATGATATTTCATCGTATTTCCAATGATATTAGCCACCTTATTATAGCGACCATCTTCTAACTCACGCATGGAGTGTAAAATCCTCCGTTGAACTGGTTTCAATCCATCCATCAAAGCAGGAACCGCTCTTTCAAGAATCACATAACTGGCATAATCTAAAAACCAATTTTCATACAATCCACCTACAGGAACGATTTTTTCATCCACTTTTTTACTTTCAAATGGATGAGACTCTTCGTTCAATGCACCGTTAATGTCTTCTATTTCGTCCTCTGCCATCTTATATTACAATTTCAATGTCATCGCTTAGATCTTCAATTACCAAAGATTCAGCAGGATCTTTCTCAACGCGTAAATTATCAATAATAAATTCTTGACGTTCAGGCGTATTCTTCCCCATATAATAGGATAAGATCGAATCAATAGACGCCTCTTTCGTCAAGAGTACCGGTTCTAATCGAATATCTTCTCCGATAAAATGAATGAATTCATCAGGGGAGATTTCACCTAAACCTTTGAATCGAGTTATTTCTGCTGTTTTACCAATTTCTTCAATCGCTTTTCGTCTTTCTTCTTCCGAATAGCAATAAAGCGTTTTCTTTTTATTCCGCACCCTAAACAAAGGAGTTTGCAATACATACACATGATTTCGTTTCACTAGATCTGGGAAAAACTGAAGAAAGAAAGTCAGTAATAACATCCGAATGTGCATACCATCTACATCGGCATCTGTTGCAATAACGATACGACCGTACCTCAAATTATCCATATCGTCCTCGATATCTAAGGCCGCCTGAATAAGATTAAACTCTTCATTTTCATACACCACCTTTTTGGTTAGACCGTAACAATTAAGAGGTTTACCCCTCAAGGAAAATACAGCCTGCGTATTCACATCCCTCGATTTGGTAATCGAACCACTCGCAGAGTCACCTTCCGTAATAAACAAGGTGGTCTCTTCCCTTCTATCATCCTTTAAATCCGTTAAATGCAAACGGCAATCGCGTAATTTTTTATTGTGAACGCTTGATTTTTTTGATCTATCTCGCGCAATTTTACGTATTCCTGCTAATTCTTTTCGCTCCCTTTCAGACTGCCTAATTTTCTTTTCTATGGTTTCAGCAACATCCGGATTACGGTGTAAGTAATTATCTAATTTATCTTTTAAAAAATCATTGATGAAGGCCCTCATGGACTTTCCATTCGGTTCAATTTCTTGCGAACCAAGTTTGGTTTTCGTTTGCGATTCAAATACAGGCTCAATTACTTTTACGGCAATTGCCGCAACGATAGACTGTCTAATATCCGAAGACTCGTAATTTTTATTGTAAAAATCGCGGATAACCTTTGCCACCGATTCGCGAAAAGCACTTTGATGGGTTCCACCTTGTGTTGTATGCTGTCCATTTACGAAAGAATAATAATCCTCACCATATGTTTTTCCGTGCGTAAATGCCACCTCAATATCCTCATCTTCAATATGAATAATTGGATAAAGAGGATCACCGTCCATATTATTCTCCAATAAATCCTTTAAACCATCTTTTGACTGAAATCTTTCGCCGTTAAAATGAAGTGACAAACCCCGATTCAAATAGCAATAATTCCAAATCATTTTCTCTAAATATGCTGTTTTAAAGGCATACTTTTTAAAAATGCTTTCATCAGGAACAAATTCCACATACGTTCCATTTGCCTCATCCGTTTTCACTAAAGGCGATTCACTTATCAATTCACCTCGTGAAAAAACCGCTTGTTTTTTTTCTCCATCACGAACAGAATACAACATAAAGTGAGACGAAAGCGCGTTTACGGCTTTAGACCCCACCCCATTTAATCCAACCGATTTTTTAAAAGCTTTGGAATCATATTTACCCCCCGTATTCATTTTAGAAACAACTTCTACCAGTTTCCCCAAGGGAACACCACGACCATAATCACGGATACTCACCAGTCCATCTTTCACTTTTATCTCGACCTTCTTGCCGTTACCCATGACGTATTCGTCAATGCAATTATCTACAATTTCTTTCGCTAAAATATAAATGCCATCATCAGCTGCTGCACCATCACCCAACTTGCCAATATACATTCCAGGGCGCAGGCGAATGTGCTCTTTCCAATCGAGCGATCGAATATTATCTTCCGTATATTGATTTTCAGCCATTATCTTTAGTGAACTAACAAATTTAACAAGATATACCACTTATTTGACACTGCTTATAAGTAGTTATTCACTTATTCCCGTTGAAAACAAGAGGAAGAACAAATAAAGAACAAAGAATTTAATTACAGGGAATTACAGGCAAATTTTAGCACAAAAAAAAGCCGCTAAATAGCGGCTTTTTAAATGCAATTTTATATTTATTTTATGCCTTCAATCTTTTAGAAAAGTCAATTAAAATAGGCGTAGCCACACAAAGTGAAGAATACGTTCCGATGACAACACCTACAAGTAAAGCGAACAAGAAACCTTTAATTGCGGTTCCACCAAAGATAAACATGATCAATACAACGACAAATAGTATCATCGATGTATTAAAAGTTCTGCTCAAGGTTGAATTCAAGGACTTATTGATTATTTCATAGTGATGCACATCATCTTTATTGGCACGTAGATTCTCTCTAATCCTATCAAAAACAATAACGGTATCATTCATCGAATAGGATATAACAGTAAGAATTGCCGCAATAAACGCTTGATTAACATCTAAACTAAATGGCAAATAACCATGTAAAAGAGAAAATATTGATATTACAAAGAAGGCATCGTGTGTTAATCCAACAATGGCACCAAGTGAATATTGCCAATGTCCAAAACGGATTAAGATGTAGGCGAAAATTGCTAGTAAAGCAATCCCGATTGCCCAAGCAGAAGATCGCCATAATTCACTAGAAACAGAAGCAGAGACGCTCCTTGATTCATCAATGGTATAAGAACCCATTTTTGATTTACAGGCATCTAAGCCTTTCTTAATCTTATTAGCAACATCGACAGTAGCGCCATCATCATTTAATTTATAATTAGTGATGATTTCCACTTTATAGTCCGTTCCTTTCGTTTTTAAATCGATGGAAGCAGCTTCGCCATTTTCCACTAAATATTTAGCGAGATTAGCACGTAAGTATTCAATATCAGCTTTTTCCTGAAACTTAGCAACACAGGTTCTACCTCCTGTAAACTCTACACTTTGCTTCAATCCCCTGGTTGCCATTCCATAAATACCTAGAATCGTAACTGTGATGGAGAAAATATAAAAGTATTTTCTATTTCCAATCCAATCAAACTTAATATTTTGAAATAATCCTTTTGAAAGCTTGGTGAAGAAAGTGATTCCTTGTTCTTTTTTCAACCAAGAATAAATAATTAACTTGGAAATAATAATCGCAGAAAATAAAGAGGTGAAAATACCGATGATTAAGGTTGTTGCAAATGATTCAATTTCACCTGTTCCAAAAACTTTAAGAATTATTGCAACAAGTAAGTGGGTAACGTTCGCATCAATGATGGAAGGCAATGCTTTTTTGAATCCCACATCAATAGAACCAGATAAATCCATGCCTCGATATTGCTCCTCACGAATCCTTTCAAAGATTAATATATTCGCATCGACGGCTGTTCCGATTGTTAATACAATCCCTGCAATACCTGCCAAGGTTAATACAGCACCGAAAGATGCTAAAAACCCAAAGATAAAAATCACGTTTACAGTCAATGCGATATTTGCCGCCAAACCTGATTTTCCATAGTAGAAATACATATAAAATAAAACCGCCATAAATGCAAACGCAAAAGAAATTAAACCCGCTTGCGAGTTTTCTTTTCCAATGGTTGGTCCCACTTTCATTTGTTCCTTTATGATACACGGAGCAGGCAAAGCACCTCCGTTTAACAAGCCAGATAAATCTTCCGCTTCTTGAAAAGAGAAACTTCCTGAAATTTGCGTATTCCCTGAAGTGATTGGATTAATAACTGTTGGTGCACTAAAAACTACGTTATCCATTGAAATAGCAATGATACGCTTCACGTTATCTGTCGTCATTTTACCCCATGCATCCGATCCATCAGGCGTCATTTGAAGATCTACCGTAATTTTTCCATCGCGTTGATCAAAACCAGTCGTTGCTTTAAGAATATGTGAACCATTCACTTTAGCTTCACCTGATTCAGGAACTTTACACGCATAAAGCATGTAGCCCATCTTCTTCGATTTTTTATCTAATTCTTCTGGCTCTGCTCCCCACATAAATCGAACATTTGATGGAAATGCAGCCATCACATCATTTCTTCGAAGAATACTTTCAACCATTGCTTTATCGTTCATTTGAACAGCACCAATTGCAAAATCCCCAACTGGTTGAATTAAATCAGTCAACCCTTTTTTACCAGTATTTTTTGTATCAGACAAACTTTCTACTTGAACTGAATCAGTAGTGGTTGTATCCTCAGTAACTTGAGACTCCACTTTTTTAGATGTAGCATCCGCTTTCTCTAATTCTAATTTTAGTTCACTTGGAGCATAAGTTTCAAAGAACTCTAAATTTGCTGTTGATTGTAATTTTTGAGCAACCGTGTTTTCATCTTGTACACCAGGAAGCTCAATATATAGACGATTATTCGCTCCATCTTTTTGAATATTAGGTTGTGCAACACCAAATTGGTTAATTCGTCGACTCATAATCTGCTCAACTCCATCCATAGAAGAGGAAATAAGCGTGCGGAAATAAGATTCAACTTGAGCATCTGTTGAACGAATACCAATTCCTTCTCCTTTAAAGACATAATTCAACGGAAGCCCCTTGTTTATTCTTTTGTATTCTTGAATGAAAGCATCTAAAAAATCTTCTTTATTTAATCTCAAGGCCGCTTCAAAAGGCTTGCGAAACTTTAAATCACGTGGGTTTTTAGCATAATTTTTAATTAAATCAGGCAAGGAAATTTCCAAGGTAACACTCATCCCACCAACAAGATCAAGACCAAAAGCCAATGACCTCTTTTTTACTTGTGAAAAAGTAGAACCGAAAATTGGATAAACTTCTTTCTCGCCTTTATCACGTAAAATCTCATTTAAATATGCCGCTTTCGCTAAATCAGCACCATCAGCTTCCTTAAAATCTATTTTCGTGTTATTTGAAAGATAGGCAATCCCATTATTCTTAGCAGCCTCTTTTCGCAAAGCCCTAACCTTTTGATCAGCCTTCTTCTCTGCAGCAGCTTCTACATTACTTGCTACCCAAGTAAATGATAATTGGTACAAGCATACCGAAACAAGTAAAACACTTATGAACCAAAAAAATCCTTTATTTCTCATTTAATTATATTTATGTTCGTTTTTTAAGGGAGCAAATATAGCAACTACGATTGGTAAAATCAATAATAATAACGACTATTTAAAAGCGCATTCAGGAAATGTAAAAAACACAGCGATTGATTATTTCAAATCATGGTAAAATCGCACTATCTTTTCAGCAAAATTTTGCCATGTATTATCTAAATTTTGCAACTTAATCGCAGCTTCAAATTGTGCTTTTAAATTCGCTTCAAAGTAATGATTTATTGATTCTGCTATCGCTTTTACCTCCAGTCCTTCTATGATTAACCCTGTTTTTTGATGATGTATAGTTTCTGCCAATCCTCCCACATTGGTGGCAATTAGCGGTAATTCAAAATGATTTGAAATACTTGTGATACCACTCTGTGTTGCTGACTTATAAGGCAAAACACATACATCAGCGGCGGAAAAATAATCTTTCACCTCATCATCGCCAATATAATTAGTAAATAAACTTACCCGCTCATTCAACTGACGATTATCAATGATATCCTGGTATTTTTGAAAGCTACCGTATACTTCACCAGCAACTATAAGCTGAAAGTCATCCGAAAGAAATGCCATTGCCTCTAGTAATAAATCCAAGCCTTTATAATCCCGAATAATCCCAAAAAACAAGATTATTTTTTTTTCGGCCATTTTCTCCAATCCTAATTTTTGTAAAGCAGCGCTTCGGGTTGTTTTCTCACCAAATTGATTGTAAACGGGATGTGGGACATGAATATATCGTGCATTCGGGACATAAAACAATAAATCCTTGAGTACTTTTTCAGACATAACAATGAAGCCATCGTTGCGCTTTAAGAAATAGCGATTACACCAATTATCAAAAAATCGTTTTTCGTGAGGAATGACGTTATCTAAAATACTTATCCGCTTCGTTTTTTTAGTTTGACGACCTAAAACATACCCTAAACTTGGAGCGAAAAATGTCATCCAATACTTAGTGATAATTAAATCGGGCTGCATCTTCTTGATTCTACTTGCAGTTCGAATATAGGTCCAGGGATTTATGGAGTCTAGCCAACGCTTAGATGGAATACTATCTGCGGCGTCATCGGGACTGACTAATTGTGTTTTTCCAGGAAATAATAGCGACGGATATTGTCTTGAAAAAGTAATCGCTTCTACCTCGTGTTCTTTTTCTATTTCCCTATAAATTAATGCATTAAACTGAGCAATTCCTCCTCGAAATGGATAAAAAGTAGAAAGAAAGACGATTTTCATAACTTAATTTATAGGATCTTTTCCATAGCATCCACCACCACAGACGAATCAATCGAAAGCATACATGGCGAGTCAAACTGACACGAATTTCCAAAATAACATTGACAGGGTGTAGGCGGACCAACTAAGATACCGCGGCCATACAATTCGAATTCAAAAGGATTAAAAATAGTATTCATAAGCACCATCTTTTTCTTTAAGGCAGTCGCAATATGCATCATCATTGTCACTTGAGTTATAATCGCATCACAACAATTGGTAATCGCAATAAATTCTTCCAAGGAAAAGTGACCTGGATAATACCCGTTTGAGGCGATGCTTAAGCGTTCATTCTTAGCATGCTCCAATTCTCCCCCTAAAAAAATGGGAAAATAACCCTTCTCTTGCAAAGACCTGGCAGTTTCAATCCATTTTTCATCCGACCATAAGCGCGTATTCCAGCGTGGCCCACATCCAGTATTAAGACCAATTATTTTTTTTTCCTTGGAAAACTCGGTCAACTTTTTTGTCCACTGGTGAACTTTTTCATGATTTAGATGAATGAGGTATTCTTCCTTATTAAATGTAAAATGGCAAATTTCAAATATTTCTTCCAAGTAACTTTTTGTATTTTCTTTGGACAAGCCATCAAAGTAACCGGTCAAAAGTTTGTGCTCGGCAGCGGGCGTACAAGCCGCTAAATGACCATCGTTCCAAGTAAACCCATATTTCTCTTGAGCTGAAATCAAACTCATTAATAAACAAGCTTCCTTGTCTTTATCAAGATTAATGACCACATCAAATGAAGTATGTTGTAAATTGAAAAGCGAGACTTCATTCAAGGATAAAAGTTCATCGATGCGATCTTTAGGTAGAATACTGGGACTTAAAGTAAGCCAAGTAATATGAGCATTATGATACTTAAATCTCAATTTCTCCAAAAGAGGAGTCGTTCGAATCACATCACCTAAGGCACCTAATTTAATTAGTAAGATTCTTTTTTCTATTTTTCGATAATGACTGCAACTTGAACAAATTGAACCATCGATTTTATTGGGTTTACACGGAATACTTCCTTTAAAGTGAAGGCAATCAAATTTGGTATCGTTGTGGTTCATTTGTTAAAAGTTAGGGCAAAAATAATCGAATGCAGACAATTCCCAATTATTAATTGCCGTATTCGATAATATCCATAAATATTTCTTTCCCGAATTTAACATTCAAGGTATCAAAATTCACGATACTTAAATCTTTATACACTTTACGAATCATCCCAACATTGGCTGCATACTCCTCGTATTTGCGCTTATACGCAATCAAATTACGTTCTTTAGCTTGTTCCACACGTAGGGTGCTATCGAAATACAAGTTATTTATCGTCTTTCCCTGAAAGATAAAATCGTAATATGCCTCTTCACTTTCGTAGGCATTAAACTGATTCGTATTCCAACTTTTTGAACTACTTATTGGAAAAATTAATTTTACTTTTCGCTGATTTTCCTCCACTAATTCAGCTTTGTTATTGTGAATAATGGTGGTCCACAGATCCGTAATTACCCAAGCGCTGAAAATATCAGGACGTTTAGAGCGGTAAAATTTTCTAGCAATCCTCCCTTCATTATCAACAACAGTATCACCAATTAAGGTTTTTAGTTGGTAGTAAATGGTATCGTGTTTTATCACTGCATTTACGTCGTGATTAATTTCCATCACGTCATACATAACATATTTACCAGCACTCAATCCAAAAAAATGTTGATTCAGTGGGATAGGAATAGCATTCACTTGATCTTTTTTACAACTCTGCAAAAAGACAACTAGCATGGCAAGTACAATAACTAAAAAACTATTTTTCATCCGCATCATTATTTTCAAAGATACAAAACTAATTGTTTGGATCTATTCCTTTTTGTTTACAAAATTCTAGGTATTTATCTAATTCTTCTCCTTTTAATTGAACTCCCTTATTAAACATTGTTTTTCCCAATAATTTCCCTTTGGTATCATAACTATACGCCCAGCCTTGCAGTAATCCATTTCTATAAGTACATCGCGAAATTATCACACCATTTGTATGAAAAGTAAGCCATTCCCCTTCCTTTTTATTCTTTTTGTATGTCCCTTTTTCTTTATTAATACCTTGAACAAAATACGATTCAAATGCCCCATCCATCATACTATCTTTATAATTTTCGATAGTTAACACTTTTTCCTTATCCTCTCCCTGTCCCTCCAAATAGTACGTAACTCTGATTCCATTAAGTTTATCCATCAAATAGGTCTCCTTACTGAGAATAAACCCTTGCGCATTGTAATTTGTCCAAACGGAATCTTTTTTCATTTCTTTATAACGCCCTGTAGACATTAGCTGATCATTTTCAAAATAATACAAGGCATTCGATAAATTAGTTTTATTTTGGTGTTGAATAATTGCTTTTATTTTACCCGACGAAAAATAGTAACGAAATTCACCATAAGGCTTGTTATCCTTAAATTGACCTTGATAAATTGGCACTTTATTATCAGGATAATACTTCACCCAAGGACCTTGTTTCCATCCTTTTTGATCCACTTTATTAACCTGAGCAAAGCAAAGTAATGGTAAAAATAAAGCGATTAATAGAGCGTATCTCATCATATTGCTAAAGAAAATTCGTGTAATGAGGCAAAGCGAAAATCGGGCGATGAAAAAATTGCTTCCCCTGATTCAATTAATACGGTTTTCATACCTAGGCGCTGACCAAATTCAATATCACTGTCCGTATCACCTACCATTATTGATTTAGAAAAATCAATCCCATCAAATTCCTTTTGCGCTTGAATTGCCATGGTAGGATTGGGTTTTCTTGTTGAAAGCGGATCTTCTTTTAGTTCAGTTGCAGCATACACTTTCGAAATAACACCACCGGACAAACTAATTTGTTCGCACATATGTTGGTGAATTAAATTGAGGTCTTCCTGCATGATTAATCCTTTACCAACACATTGTTGATTGGTTACAACGAAGATATATTTAAAACAACTGCTGAATTTCTCAAGTGCTTTTAGCGCACCCTCGCAAAACACGAATTCATTTTGTTGCAAGACATAATTATTGATTAATCGCTCATTGATTACGCCGTCTCTATCTAGGAAAAGCGTCCAGGAAGTATCAATTAAAAGCCGATGGCTCATAAACCTATCTTCTGAAGGATTAGATAATTATTTCGATTGCTAGAATTCCTACCAATGATTTCTGCCACGAATCCGGTCATAAAAAATTGGACACCTATAATCATGGAAACCAAGGCAAGGTAAAACTCCGTTCGTTCAGCAATCAACCTTCCGCCTTCATGAATAAACAACTTATCAATACCTAGGTAAATCGCTAACAAAAATCCAATAAAGAACATCAACAACCCTAAAGCGCCAAAGAAGTGCATCGGTTTTTTTCCAAATTTCCCCATAAAAGCAACCGTCATTAAATCTAAAGGACCATTTAGGAAGCGATTTAATCCAAATTTAGTTACACCGAATTTTCTTGCTTGATGTTGGACCACCTTCTCTCCAATTTTATGGAAACCGGCATATTTAGCAAGAGCAGGAACATAGCGATGCATGTCACCATAAAGTTCGATACTTTTTACTACAGAAAGTTTATAGGCCTTTAAACCACAATTGAAATCATGTAAGTGAATTCCTGTAATTCTTCGTGCTGCCCAATTGTAAAGTTTAGTGGGAATAGTTTTTGAAATCGGATCGTGACGTTTCTTTTTCCATCCGGAAACCACATCAAAACCTTCAACCATGACCATATCATACAAGCCTTTGATTTCATCAGGCGAATCCTGCATGTCGGCATCCATCGTAATGACAACTTTTCCAGTAGCCGCCTCAAAACCGGTATGCATTGCCGCCGACTTTCCATAATTTCGTTGAAATTGAACGGCTTTTATAGTTACCCCCTCCTGTTCTAATCCCTGAATCACTTGCCAAGAATTGTCAGTACTTCCGTCATCTATAAAAATAACTTCGCTATCCAATTGATGATGCAATACTACACGGGAGATCCATTCGAATAATTCGGGCAATGATTCCTCCTCATTAAATAAGGGAATCACAACAGATAGATCCTTTTGAATTTCACTCATAATGAGGTAAAATTAAAATTTTGAACTTGATATGGCAACAAATAAAATAGAATTAATGCACAATCACATTTTCATAACCTTCAAGGTCTGATTTCCATGAACGAAAATAAACACCTTGTTTTGGAACGCACTTAAATCAAATGTCATGTTTTCGCTATTCACCATGTAATTAGCTAATAACTGACCCGTAGCATCAAACAAGCGTAAATCTTGGTTAATTGTTAAGCCAACTAAGTTTACTTTATCATTCATTGGAACCGGATAGGCAAACAAGGTAGCCTTATTAATCACTAGCACCTCAGCGACATTACTATTGGTAACTGTAAAATAATCAAAGGCAGCTTCTGTAATATTCACGTTTGGGTCTTCATCTGAAATATGAATGCTAATTTGCATTGAATTAGTGATGGGCAATAAACCCAACAATGCGATGCTCTTCGATTCCCAAGCCATCGAATTCCCTTGTGGTGCACCAACTTGGTCGATCAAAACGGTAGTTGTTCCATTTGAAGCGTAAATTTTCAAGGTGTCATCCACTAAATAAGGTCCGTAGTAACAATAAAAACCTCGGGAATAATTAAAATAAGGATTCGTATAGGCTGATAAATCCATTGGTGGCGATGTTAAAATGGTTTCTCCTTGGTCAAGATCATCGAAATCGGGATGCAAGTTAATATCGTTACCAGTAAGGTAAGCAAAGGTGCCACAATCAAAAGAAGCATCATCTCCAATAGCAGAGCCTGAACTTGTTGGATTTGGAATTCCTCTTTCCCAACTTCCTGTTGTAGCGGCACCAACTATTCCCCACCCAAAATCGAATTCAAAATCATCGTAATAACCTAGGGGCAATTCGATGGCTAACACACCCGTGTTTTGATCTATCACGGTATCGAAACAAATGGAACGGTATCCCCATTTGCCCACATGAACTCGGTAATTTTGCTGATAAAACAACACAAAATCTTCTTCGCCAATTCCATTAGTAATTCCCAGGTGCTCAATTAAAGGATGAACTAATTTTATTTGTGCGTTACTTATGAGATTTCCAGTTCCTTGCTCGGTAACAACAACCGTAAAATTGAAAGGTGCGATGGGCACCAACTGAACATCGTGAATGGTGATTTGCCCTTGAAGTAAATTCACGGTTTCAATTACAGGAAAGTAACCCACTTTTGAATACTCCACCTGAACGCTACCTTGTATTAGCATTCCGGTAGCATAATGCCCATTTATAGCTGAATAATCTGTTTGATCGTTAGGAAGAATATGAACCGCCACATTTTGCAAAGCTAAGGTCGTATTCGCATCGGTAATATCGCCCTCCAAATAACTCGCTTTTTCATACTGAGGTCCTAGCACAAAAAGTCCATTGGTGATATCAGCCGCCACAGTGGTGCCTGAAGGAAAGAAAGGATACACACCCCAACATCCATCGAAGCTAACTGTTTGTCCTACATACGTATCGTACTGACCAACCTTTATCATGTTGTAGGGATACGTGATGTCATGCACCACAATTCCATCCGAATAATAACTGGTAATCAGGTAATCGCCCATGACATGCGTATTGTGCGGAAGGACACCCGAACCTGGTGAATTTTGAATACGATCCACTTCAACGATGTTCGTTGGATCCGAAATATCGTAGGCAGCGATAAATGCACCCGAAACCTCATCCGTTGTAAATACAAATTGTCCATTTGCTGAAGGCCAGCTGTTGTGTGTGAAACTGCCAGGTGTTGTTTTCGTTCCTAATAATTGAGGTATAGCTTTATTACTAACATCCACAATACTTAAAAAACCATCATAGATATGGGATAAATACATCGTGTCATTTCGCACGTAGCCGTCGTGGCAATACCAATTATCAAAAACACCTACTTCAATAGGCGCCATTGGATTGGTGAAAACATCTAACATTATTACTCCACCATTTCCTCGATTTGCCCCAAAAACGTAGGCATAGCCAAATTCATCGACAAAACACGTATG
Source organism: uncultured Flavobacteriales bacterium (assembly GCA_903939755.1). Lineage (GTDB taxonomy): Bacteria > Bacteroidota > Bacteroidia > Flavobacteriales_D > Crocinitomicaceae > UBA952. Next base: position 13,274 of record CAJAII010000025.1, read on the forward strand.
CGCCGATTGCCAAGGATTATTAGTTGGGCCAGTATATAAGGTGGTGGTCAAATTAGTTGATTGTGGCAAGGGGCCAAGATCAATAATTAGCATCCCATCTTCTGCTTCTGTAGTTACATACGCATAATCACCAAACGATGAAGGATCGCGCCAAATGGATTCGCTGCCAGGCAACCAAAACACCTCAACAGGATTAGCGGGATCCGTCACATCGACAATAGAAGTCCCTTTTGACGTTCCAACAAGTGCGTATTCATTCCCCAATTCATCAACATAGCCCCAAACATCATTTAAGTTCGCAGCATGTAATTGCTGGTAATTAATGTGCGATAAAGAATCTACGTTTAATTGCGCCAACGTTTGGTTGGGAAGGAAAAATAAAAGAGATAAAAAACCTACAAAAAAGATTTTTTTTATCACTGAGGAAAAAAAGGTAGATGACTTCATAAGACTATAGAATAAAAATCGCTGCAAAAAGTATGATCACTATGATGACTAAATATTGCCATATATCGGGAAAATAAGTGCGAATAGCTTCTTTCCAATTCATGGAGTAAAGATAGGAAGTTTTTTTATAAGAGGATCGAGCGCATTTCGGCTACAATAAGTGTCTCTCGACTCCGCTCGATTCACTTAAAGGGCATCGAGCGGAGTCGAGATGCACGTTACCCAAGTCTTAGTTCAATACACGCATTCAATTATGTAAACTTTCATTTTGGTCTACGATATAAACCTGCCTTGAACATTTCTTCCTCCCATACCTTTGCCAGATGGATATATTTCCTTTTACTCAGAACTAGCCACTTTACAATTGGAACATACTACTATTTTCAATTTCAGACTCTTTTTATTACTGTTTTTTAAATGTAGTATAGGTTGCGCTTTGAGAATCACCGTATTTTGCGCAGTCTCCTAAAAAATCATACTCACCAACAAATTCAATCGTATTTCCTTTTAAAATGAATCTGATTAATGGAATCTCTTCACTAGAATAAAGGTATTCTGAGGATTCATTCAGAAACTCGGTAGACCCATTTGCCTCAAGAAGACAACCCCATTCATCATCTTTCCCCCAACTAACATTAAAATCAAAACAACATCCTTCATTAGAACTAGAAATCGTTAAAGTTTGTCCTGCCTTATTAGTATAAGTACCATCAAAACTAAATTTTCCATCAACAAAAACACCAATTAGTTTCGTCCCATTCGGTAATGTTTTTGTTCCTTTTCCATTTGGATAACCATCAACAATTTCTCCCGTGTATGTTTCACCGTTCTCCCATTTAATGTAATTAAAAACTCCGTCTTTGAACCCATGAATAATCTCAGGATTTGGGGCATCTTCAGAGCCATCGCCACCATTTTCACATCTTACATCTGTGTAAAAAGGAGGAATAATAAAGTTTCCATTTTTTACAATTTCTTCATTGGTGTAAAAGCGTTGAATTAGAAATTCAAATTGTTCTTGACTAAGCTCCTCCTCTTTCAGATGCTTAATTCCAAGCTCGCTTTTTAGTTGATTCAATAAAAAAGAATTAATCTTCCTATATTCTTTAATTAATCCATATTCTTTAAGTAATAACTCATCGCGTTTTAAAAGTAGTTTTTCCAAAATCGCTGAATAAGAATATTCGACATCCTCATAATGTTTCAATAAACGAACTGAAAAACCGAATCCCTTTTGAGCATCTTGGTTCAAGACTACATTATCTAAATTTTTATTTATCTGAGCAAATTTAATTGAATTAGCATCTGCACCTTTTATCCAAAATCGAGCAATTTGCCCCTTACCTACAAAATTTCCCTGCTCATCACGATAGCCTATAGATAAAGCATTGAATCCATTAACATCAAAGTTCTCTTGTTCCTCCTGCCAATCAGATGGACATTTTAACTTTTTTCCGGCACTTGACATTCCTCCTTCATCAGCAACTAATTTCATGTAATCATCAATACTTGGCACGACATAATTAGAAGATGTTAAACCTCTCGAGTCATTGACGGCATACCAATTATAAAGCTTTCCATTCACCGATGAGTTTTCAGAATTATTATCGTAATAACACCAAGCCGGTTTTTTATCATTCGTTGCCTTGACCCACTCCTGATTCGTTTTGGCCTGATAAATTGTATCCCCATTTGCAAAATGACTTACATTCAAATTAAGGATTGTCCAATCTCCGGAATTTAAATTTACATTGCTAAAATGATTTAATTTATCAAAATCAAAACCAAAGTTACTCTTATCATTAAGTCGTTTAACCTCTGCTATTGCTTTGTTAACATCTGTTAATTTTGTCATAGTTGAAATATTCTGAGGCACAGCAAGTTTCAATAATTTATCAATGCTATTATTAAAATAGATTGATTGCGGAAAACTATCCAAAAAAGCCTGGTAACCTCGAATAGTTTTGATGCTATCTGCGATTTTCAATGCTAAATTCGAACAGAGGGTATCTATTTCAAAGAGGTAATTAGACTCTGGAAACTCTCTAATAAATGATTTGTAAGTAGTTATTTTTTGTGCTTTTTTGGCCAAATTATAAGCTTGTAATTCAAATTGAATCTTTTGTGCATTATTAGAAGAGTCCTTAACGAATAATTCCCGCTTTTCATTTAGAATTCTTCGCTGTTCCAAACTATCTTCAATAAATTTCTTTTTTTGGACTTCTGCCAACTCTTGTTGACGTCTTTTTTCGGCAAATTGCAAAGGGAATTGAACCTTACCATTATTGAGAGCAACTAGCCTATCCTTAGCAAATAAGCTATCTGCGTGTCTAGTAATTAGCATTCGGTTATACCAAATGATCGAGGAGTCTGCAAGCGGAATTGAAAGGTTTTTAAAAGCCTTTGAATCAAAATCTACAGCAATCAATTTTTGAGTATTATACATATATTCAGCTTCTAAAAGCAATACTTTGGGCTTCCAAATATCACCAAAAAGGACATTTTGAGCATAATACTTTTTTAGCACTGGAATAGCTTCATCAAGTTTAGAATTTTGAAGAAGAGGGAGTATTTCAAGCTTGTAATTTATAAGTGGCGCCTTTTCTTTTTTTTGAGCGCTTCCGAAATTCAAAAAAGCTATTAGCCCAAAGGTCAAGGTAATAAAATGGTAGTTCATAAATCTATTTTTAATTTAATGTGAGTTTAAAAATTAACTTGTTTCCAATTCATTCAATAAAGATAGGAAGATTTTTTTTAGCGTAAGTGGATCGAGTGCATTTCGATTTGCTTAATTGAAGCTAGCAGATTGCTTCTCTCGTCCGCCTAGGCGGACAGCCCCAGCAAGCTGTGTCCACTCGATAAGCTTTCTAGGAGCTAGCCGTAGTATCAAGACAAAAGGACAAAGAATAGCGTTAGCTATTAATTTGAATTTTTGTAATTTCACAAACCATGAAACACCTCCTACTCATAGCTGTGACAGGCTTACTTTTTCAAGTTACAGCGCAAAACTGGCAACAGCTTACTGATTTTCCGGGAACACAAAGAGACGATGGGACAGGATTTGTTATTGGAGACTCCGCTTATTTCGGAACCGGAATGACCCCATGGTGGTCGGTAGAAAGGGATTTTTACGGCTTAAATCTTATCAATGATTCCTGGTTTCCCATCGCATCCTTGCCTATTAATGCGGAAAGACAATACGCAAGTGGATTTTCAAGTTCAATTGTAAAAGGATACGTTTTTGGAGGCTACAATGGCAGCCAATTCCTGAATGATTTATGGGAATATAATCCTGCTACAAATACTTGGTCAGCACTCTCCCCACTTCCAGGAATCGGGCGTAGTGGTACAGCTAGCTTTGTACTAAATGATACTGTATATATCATTGGGGGAAAAACAGCTGTAAGTCTTGCCATAAATGAAGTATGGGCGTATAGCATCGCCACAAATACGTGGATTCAAAAAAACAATTTTCCCTACGGGAACCTATGGAGGTCATCTGCTACAACCTTGAATAATAAGGGCTATCTGCTATTTGGACGTGATGAAACTAATTTTTTCCATAATGAACTATATGAATATACCCCGAATCAGGATGTATGGACAACAATCTCTAATTTCCCCTCACTTGGTAGATCGCATTCAAGCGTTTCAGTGATAAACAATGACTTATTTATTTGCTTTGGACTTGATAGCCTTGGCAATTCTCACAACGATGTTTGGCAATACGATATCGCTCAAAATTCATGGATGAATTACCCAGGAATCCCTTCTATTGGCAGACGTGGAGGAATTGGTTTAGCGAAGGATAATAAATTTTATTACAGCACAGGCATCGATGAATCAGACGAACGGCTTATACAGACATGGAAATTTGATCCCGTTTTAGCTATTCCAACCATAGAAATAGAAAACAAGCACGAATTACTAAAAATCGTTGATTTATTAGGACGAGAAACAAGGTTCCAACCAAATACCGTCCAACTACATATGTATAAGGATGGGAGTATTAAAAAAGTGCTGATAATTGAGTGATGGAGTGAATTGAAAGTGTATCGAGCGCGTCTCGGCATACTTCGGTAACGCTCTTCTCGACTCCGCTCGATGAGCTCTAAGTTGATCGAGCGCATCTCGACTCCGCTCGATGTGCTTTAAGTGGGTCGAGCGGAGTCGAGAGACACGGTAATCTCAATGGACTCAATGAAATTATTCAATCTTGATTAAGACCCAATCATTATAGAATCTACCAGTTTCGACATTACCAATATCAAAACCTTGGTATTCTAATTCTTCCAGTGAAGAATATTTTAAAGTTAACTTAAAAGTTTTTCCATAATCACCTTCCTCGAAATTTTCCATCTCCGTTATGACACTTCCAACTCCCGGATCCCATGACCAATAGGCAAAAGAATATTCTTCGATATCTGTATTGGAGATCACATTTTCGAACATAATATAAGTACTCATGTCTCCGTATGCAACCTCCATCAATTTGGCATTGACCACCTTAACATCGCCAAGTTTAGGCAGGTTGTTTTGGGCGAAACTTAAATTGCTTATTAAAAGCATAAATAGCACTAACTTTTTCATATAGTTGATTATCAATTTTCTTGTTCAAAGGTAACACTAGAAATACAAGTGTCTTTGTATTTTAGTCCAGGATAGACTTCAAGAATGGTCAATTTTAACCATGTAAAAGATTGAGAAAAACTCACTGGTATACTTTGCTCCTCAAATATATCCGATAAAACGACCGTTTTTTCTTCGCCGTTACTAGTAGTAATTAGTACTTTTTTTACTCTTCCATTCGCTTTATAAAGCGCCAGACTTTTTTTAAAGCCATTCCAAATTGAAATAGAAGTAATGTTAATTGGAAAAACAAAATCAAATTTCAACCATTCGTTCACCCCATTGCCTTCTACTCCTTCAGCCCAAGCTCCTGCACCTTTAATAGAACAATCCATTACCCCAGCCGGGAAAACACTAATTTCCGAGCCTAAAGGAGAATAATTATCTTGAATAATAGTACAATTTGGAACAATATGATACTGTTTGGAAAGAACATTAAAGGCACCATAATAGTCCTTTGGTTTTGAGGGTTCTACAAGCGTTGACGAAGCGGATACATTCAAACCATTTTTTGAATAAAAATTAAAGATACTCATTTCGTTTTCATAACCATCTTCAAGGATTCCCGGTACTTCCATTGTTTTTCCATCTTCGCAATAAATTAAAAAATTTATAAATCTTCCAGAAAAATCACCGCATGTGATTCTATTACCTTGTATTTTTAAGTTGGTACATGTGGTAATCGCTATTTCATCAATTTGGGGATTTTCAGAAGGACGAAAAAATTTGATAGCCATTTTTCCATTCAACTTAAATAATAAAATAGAATGCTGAACTTGTGCAATGGGTAATATAGAATATTCTCCTAAATAAGCATTAACATCTGCTTGAATATTGTCCTTATACACTTCCTTTTGTTGTCCATAAAGACTAAAACA
>CAJAII010000026.1 GCA_903939755.1 uncultured Flavobacteriales bacterium
CCTGACAATCGCAAGATTCGTCAGGGTTTTTTGTTTTAAAATGCGCTGATGTCATTGTCAGTCAATTGACCGAAGGGAGAGCAATTCCGACACTTCGGGAGTTGCCGATTTTAAAGAGCCGCTGCTATTAATGAAGGGGCTTTTTTTATGAAACAAAATGTAACAATTCAGTCTACCTCTCTGGAGAGGGATTTAGGTTGTGGATGCTTAAATTATTCCAATTCATTTTGATTGAGTTAGTCTTATACGTTTTTAACGGAAGAAGAAATTAAGATGATAGAAGAAAGTTAGAGAGAAAATAGTTATTTCCCCTTCTTCCAATCAGAAAGCTTGGAGCTCAAGCCAATGGAATTAGAAAAACCTGCTTTAGAGTATATGTTGAAGCCATAATCTAAGCTAAATTTCTTGAATTTTAGTCCTAATCCTAATGAAAAACCGGACATGCCAGGATTTTGTTCCAGTTTTAGGGATTGGCGCCTGTTGTAGTCAAATCCGAATCTCAATTGTAACACACCTTTTGTTAGTAGTTCAACTTGATAGGTAAAATGTCGTGCGAGTATTTCTCCGAATCCTGCGCCTGTTTGAGGAATAGTTTCTCCTGTTAAAGCGTCTACAGTTGGTTTTATGCTTGGATCAAAATAGGTGATGTCCCATTGGTTTAAATGATGCGCAATCAATGAAAAACGGAAGGGAGCATGTTTTAATTTTAAGGAGGTGCTGGCTTGAATATCTATGGGTAAGGATCTTCTACTTTGTGCCACGTAGCTTTTTAATTGGTACCCAATGTTTTTTGCTAGCAAACTAAAGCTGATTAATTTATTAGAACTGGTGTAGCTGGCACCAAAGTTTGAACTCAGTCCAAAAGAGGAATACGTTTCTAGGTGTGAACCGATTACATTTAAACTTACACCTATCGTCATCGCTTGGTTTATGGGATACGCATAGCCTGCTCCAACCACGTATTCTAGTGCTGAAAAGTTGTTGGTTAGATTTCCGTATTCATCTGTCCCTTTAAAATTTCCGTAGTTGATGTAACGAATGCTGGGTAGTAACACTCCTTTTTTTAGGGGAATTGCTGTGGCAAGTTGTCCGAAATTAATGCCGCTTGCAAGTAATCCTTGGTTGAGGGAATAGTTTCCAACCATGGTTAAATTAATTAAGGATGGATTAATGATTCCTTGAGAAACTTCTTGGTCTTGTGCGCTATTTGAATAGCCACCAATTCCTGCTAATCGTGCGCTGTAGTTAAAATTAAGTAAGGGAAATGCAGCGTTACCTCCACTTTGAGCATGAAAATAACTGTTAATTACCAGGAAGCAGCATAAAATTTTTGCCTGCATAGCGAAGCGAACGTTTAATTGAGTGTAAAATTGTACTTATTTTTTTTCATTTCCTCATTTTTTGACTAATTTAATGGGATAATTGAAAAGTCTATGCTTTTAAAATCGATTTTGTTTGTAGGGGATCATGCCCAAAAGTATTTCGAATTAGGTAGTTCTAATGAGAATTGCAAGGGGCAATTGTTGACGTATCAAAGAGAAAATATCATCACAGGAGAGAAGGCAAAACTTGTTTTTAATCAGAAAGACTATCCTTTTGCTGGTGCCTATAGTTTGTTAGGCTTATGCAAGGAGATTGTTCTAATAAAAGAAGCATGGAAGGGAAATTGTGATATATTAATTGGCGATCCAACTGAACTATTGTTTCAGGCCTATGTTACTAAATTAGTAGAAGCATCTGAATTAAACGTTTTGCCAATCGTATTTTTTTTGTACCCTGTTGGAATGAATTCTTTAGATACGAGGCGAGAAATTTCAGCGTTAATTCTTAAAATGAAATTAAAAAATATGCTCACATACGTGGTAAGGAATCCAATGGATACTTTCGTGGAGGTGATGAATGAAGTGAATCAATTAGCTTCCTTTACGTCTATTACACAGTTGGAAAGTAGCATTGAAAATCTTGATTATTTGTTTGGACATGATGCAGAAATTTTAATCTAACGCGCAAAATTCATGGACAAAAATACAGTAGATGTATTATTTACCGAGATCTTAAATCGTCATCAATCTTTCTTCATGTTGCTCATTAAAGATAAGTTTGAACTGGATGACGCTAAAGATGTTTTTCAAGATGCTTGTCTTCATTTGTATCAATTATTGCAAACTAAGTATGTCGACAATGTGGATTTATTTAATTCCAAGGCATGGTTGCGTACGGTGGTGACCAATTTTTGTCTTTCTGAATTACGAAGAAGAAATCGGAAAGGTGCAATTAAATTAATTCCAGAATATCAGACCACAATCGTACGTCAAAATTATTCAGAAACTGAAATCCATACTGGTTTATCCAACAATTTACTTGATGTGAATCAACTAATGGATGAATTACTGAAATTAGTTTCGAAACAAGATGCCTTGATGTTAAAAATGAAATATTATTATGGCAAACCATCCATTTACATAAGCAGGGTACTGAACGTTGCGCATGTTAATGTTTCTATTAATCGTATAAAAGAACGGATTGTACAGAAATCAGGAGTGAAAAACATTGATGAATTGATGGAAAAATACAGTTGGTCAGCTTAAAAATCCATGTGTCTTTCCGTCTTATCTGGATAAATATCATCGATTGTGATTAGTATTCCCGTTTCTTCCACATTACCAAACTCCACATTTTCTGCAGTTCCAAAAGTTTTCATGCTTGGTGAAAGATTCATATAGATGTTTACCAACGGAGGAATGAATTCCCCATTTTCACGTATGTGACCATTAAGCACTTTAAATCCATCTCGGAAGTCAAGTCCTTTTAATTGCTTTTCTGCATAGCTGGTATCATAGTTTTGTTGCAAGGGATTGATTGGAATCATGAGTTGTTCATTATCCGGAAAATACTTATGCATAAAGAAAAGTAAAAAATCCCTGCAATCTGTATTGTAATTTTTATACATCGTCACTTTCCCGAAAAAATACTTAATGCCTGGGTTAAATCGGACAAGTGCTCCAAGTCCATCCCAAATATTATCTAAGGCAAATAATCCTTTCCTTGGATTGACAGTTGGCTGAAAATTGGGTTGTACCCAGCTACGACCTAATTCAATCGTATAGGGTAGGATATTGTTTATGAAATTATCTGAGAATTTGAAATAGTGCTCCGTCGATAAATTGATTTTTCCTTGTTGATCGATTGAATCTTTGCATAATATGAAACGGTATCCACCAATAATTTCTTCATCTTCGGGTGACCAAACGATTAATTGTTGGTAGGCATTTTCACCTCTATCGTATTCGTCTAAATCTACGGATTCTCCGGTGCCACCTCCTGATGCTCGAAAGGTAATTTCTCTTAATCGTCCAATTTCCAATATAACATTTGGTGCATTTTTGTCATTGACAATATAAATTTCATTATTCCCTTTTCGGGTCAGCCTAGTAAAACAATCTTTATTTAACTCAGCTTTCAATATAGTTCTGTCAATAGCTGGTAGTATTTCTTCCATTTTTTTAGTTTAATTCATGAACAATTTTTCGAATTTCATTCGCGACTTCATAATCATTTTGCGAAGTAACGAATTGGTCCATTTTTATTTGTTTCCCTATAGTAAATGTTAATTTTTTATTCCGTTGTTTGAATAATTCATTAGATAAATATAGCATTTCTATGTTGGTCTTTATCTTTAAAAATCTACGAAAACGATTCATGCGATAAAAAAATGGCGATAATTTTCCATCAACGTGAATTGGGATAACAGGTCTATTTAACAAACGCGCATAGGTAACGAATGTTCTTTTCCAAGGCAGATCTTGTACCACGCCTTCTATTTTTCTACTCACTAATCCTGCAGGGAAAAGGCAAATGGCATGATCAGATTCAAAGGCCTTGGCTATTTGTTCTCGTACAGATTTATTATTCTTACCGTGTTTATTCACCCCGATAAATAATCCATTCAGATTCTCAAGGTTTAAGAGTAAATCATTCACAATAAATCGTACATCAGGCCTGTGATTTTTTAGCAACGATATCAATGCAAGGGCATCCATTCCACCTAGTGGATGGTTGAGTACAATTATTATGGGGCCTGATTTCGGGATATTTTCTACGCCTGTTGCATCGATGCTAATATTAAACTCCTCCAAGATGGCATCGCTAAATGCGGCGTCTTTATGATCCTTGTATTTTGCGAGATAATTATTTATTTCTTTCTGATGAATGATTCGTTCGAGGTAGCGAACAACAAATTTTGGCAACCAAAAAGCAATTTTTTTATTTTTACTTTCGATTAATCGTTTGACATCAATACGTTTTTCTTTTTCCATTTTTATGCTGACTTCGAAATTATAAGTAACAGGAATAGTAATTACATGAATACAATTTTATTATTCACAAAGGCGATTTAGTAATTAAAATCGATTTCCAAGCCATCGTATGCTGGATAAACATTTGGAGGAAGAAGGGCTTGAATTTCATTGTGTTTGCCAAATAAATGTGAAATATGGGTCAAGTAGGCTTTTTTTGGTTGAATTAAAGCAATAAATGCTAACGCTTCTTCCAGGTTAAAATGGGAGATGTGTTTTGATTGATGTAAAGCATTTATGATCAAAATATTTATTCCTTTCAATTTATCACTTTCTTCTTTCGCAATGGTTTTAGCATCGGTAATATAGGCAAAGTCTCCAATTCTAAATCCTAGTACTGGCATTTTATAATGATTTACTTGGATGGGGATTATGGTACATGTGTCGGATAATTTGAAGGGGGCTTTGTCTATCTGATGTAGTTTAATTTTTGGAATTCCTGGATAGTCATCGTTATTAAAAATATAAGAAAACTCTCTTTTTAACGCGTTCTCTACCTCCAAGGTACAGAATACATCCATGTGGGAATTGTACCGATAATTGTATGCCCGAACGTCGTCTAAGCCTGCAATATGGTCTTTATGTTCATGCGTAAAAAGTATACCTTCCAGATCGTTTACATTTCCTCTTAGCATTTGTTGCCGAAAATCAGGACCTGCATCAATTACATAATTTTTTTGGTCAACATGGAAAAGTAAGGAGGAGCGTAATCGTTTATCTTTTAAATCGTCAGAGGAACAAACTTGACAGCTACAAGCAATCAGAGGGACACCTTGAGAAGTGCCTGAACCTAAAACAATTGCTTTTCCTTTCATCGACACGAATATAGAATTTTTTTATCGCTAAAGCTCAATAATTTTGGTCCACTCATTTTTTCTAAGAAATAAATGAAGTATCGTTTTTATATCTCTATCCTCTTTCTGCTTGGTAATGTATCGACTGAAAGCTCTTGGTTCTTTGCCATGAAAGTGGTAGGGGGCATATCCGAATCCTTGATAGACACCATTTTCAATCCAAACAATACTTTTCTCCACTTTCTCTCGCCCCTTATCGATTATGTAAAAGGAGCGTCCTTCAAATGTTAAAGCATCAATGAATTGATGGATACGTTGATTGTAATTTTCTGCGGATTCTTCGTTGATGCAAGCACCATGGCATTTCTTTATTTCATACTGAAAACAAGCGGTATTGGTGGAGTATTGATCGCACAGTTTTTGGCAAAGTTGATAGTGGGCTGTTTTAGTAAATAAAAAATCAAGTCCTTCTTTTTTACTCTTAAAACTAATTAAGGGTTGTGCCTCTTTTTTACTTAATGATTCCACTTTTAAGGTAATGTACCCTTCCTCGTTTTGCTGATCAAAAAGCCCGAAGGGAAACACGCTATTTCTCAGCGTCCTATTGTATAAGGGTTTGTGAATTTTAATTAACTCACTTTCTCGTAACATGGCAATAAGGTCTGATCCTGTAATTTCGTATTCAATGCGAACAATATCTTGTATCATTTTTATTGCCTTGGCCGTTTTCATATTGTTCAAGTGCTGTTCTACTCTTTTCTTTATGGAAATACTTTTTCCGATGTAAATAATTTTATTAAATTCATTATAAAATAGGTAAACACCAGTTTTTTGTGGGAGTCCATCGATTGTTTCTATGGAAAGATTGGGGTGAATGTTTTTGGGGTTTACTTCGTGTTGAATGAATTCTAACAAACGCTCCTTGTCTTTTTTTATAAGTATTTCAAACAATTGTGTGGTCGCTAATGCATCTCCTCCTGCACGGTGTCTTCCATTGATATCTATTCCTAAACCTCTTGTTAACTTACCTAAGCTGTACGATTCATGACCTGGAATTATGATTCTTGATGCCTTAACGGTGCATATTTGAGGGAGGCGATAGTTAAATCCTAATGCTTTGAACTCACTTCGAAACATGCTATAATCAAAAGCGGCGTTGTGTGCGACAAAGATGCAGTTTTCCGTAAATTCGATAACTTTTTTTGCTATTTCATAAAATTTTGGCGCATTTTGTACCATTATATCATTGATACCGGTTAAACGAACTATAAATTCTGGGATGGGGGCTTCGGGATTTACGAGTGTGACAAATTCGTCGATTATCTTTTCACCATCAAATTTATAAATAGCTAACTCTGTTATCTTTGAGTTATTTACACTCCCTCCAGTCGTTTCAACGTCGATGATTACAAAATTCATGCTGCGAAAGTATTCAAAAGTCCATTTACAAGTGTGAAAAAAGCGATATATTTAACAAAAAAATAAACGATGAAGATCTTTACATTATCAATAGCACTTTTATTATTAAATTCTGCTTATTTACAAACTAATGTTTCTGGTGCTGTTTCTGGCGTATGGACAATGGCGGGTTCTCCTTATAATGTCATTGGGAACATTGGAATAAATGGAAATCAATCGCTGGAAATCCAATCGGGGGTTCAAGTAGTTTTTCAAGGTTTTTATGGCTTAGCGGTCACCGGTGAATTAAAAGCGCAAGGAACCCAAGCGAATCCGGTAGTGTTTAAAATGCAAGATACAACGGGATGGTACAACGACTTAAGTCCAATTGGTGGATGGCGAGGAATTCGATTCAATAGTTTTAGCGGCAATTTCGTTGATTCTACGAATCTAACACATTGTCTTATAAAAGATGTAAAACACGGTGTTAATGCGCCAGCAAATGGTTTTGCTTCTGTTTATATTTATTACCGCAATTTAACAATTGATCATTGCGAATTTACCCACAATCAAAGTCGCGCCAATCAAAGTAATGGAAAAATCATTGATGCTAATATGCAAGGAAGTCAAAAATTGTTCATGAAAAATTGTAATATTCATGACAACAACGTACGTGTTTCGGTAGTGTATGTTTATGGAATTGCAGATATTGAAAATAATGAAATGCATCACAACATTGGTGGTTCCACATTCTTCTCCATTTTTGGGTATTCTAATTTCTTTAATAATGATATCCATCATAATTCACATAATTATGACATGGCAGCGGTGCGAATTGATGGTGGGGTTAGCTTGGTAAAAAATAACACTATTCATCATAATACCTCAGATAGAATGGGCGCAATTATGTGTACAATGGGAAAAACTACGATTGAATCTAATTTAATTTGCAACAACAATACTTTGAATGGCAGTTGTGGCATTACCGATGGCGGAGGAGGTTTGCATTTGGCACACAACAATAGTGGTGTTTGGGACAGTACAGAATACATCGTCCGCAATAATGTGATTGCAAACAATCATAGCGCTTTTTATGGAGGTGGACTTTACATTTATGATTGTAAAGTAAAATTAATGAACAACCATTTTATTAATAATTCTGCTCAACTTGGCGGTGGTGCTTTTTATAATATTGGTGCTTCTTCGCAAATTCAAGCCAAGAATAATTTGTTTTATGGAAATGATAATGCGACTAATCACACGACCTCACAAATTCAAATTTTGACGTGCAATGTGTTTAATTTTGATAAAAATTGGATTCAAGAGCCTATGGCCAATTTCATTATTTTTAATACTCCAGTTACTAGTTTAGGTGATACCACGCACAATCATTTGGGAATTAATCCGAATTTAGTCAACCCATCCACCCAATTGGGACTTAATGATAATGCCTTATTGTTTGATTTTAACTTGAGTACTTCATCCATTGATTGTATAAATAAAGGAGACTCAGTGGGCGCTTTTTTGTCGGCGACTGATTACCTCGGAAATGCAAGGTTTGTTGGTAGTTCAGTGGATATTGGGGCATTTGAAAACAACGATCCGATTTCTTCTCTAGCTAGCAAAGAAGTCGATGATGTTGGTATTTATCCTAATCCATGTGAAATTGGTTTTAAGGTGAGAACACCAGACTTTACGCCTTATCAATTAGCGATTTACAATTTGAATGGTGCATTACTTTCAAGTCAAACTTGTCAAAACAATGATTTTATTTCCACATCTAATTTCGTTGATGGGATATATCTTATTGAAATTAGTAGTAATTTTAATCGCTATTTAGAAAAATTAATCATTAAAAATCATTGAAAATGAAATTAGCTATCTGTTTTTGTATTATCAGTTCTTGTATTTTTGGACAATCAAATTTCACCGTTTTTAACAATAATGGTCAATCATTTTATGTCATATTAAATGGCGTAAAACAAAATTCATTACCACAAACTAATGTGGTGGTTAGTGGATTAGTAAATTCCGCTTATTCAGTGAAATTGATCTTTTCAGATGGGAAAACAGCGGATATTGATAAAAACTTTTTTATTGATTCTCCAAGTGATATTACTACACGAATAGTTTTTAAAAAGGGAAAAGGTAAATTACAATTGATCAGCCAAATCCCAACTGTTGGCGCGTCTACTGGTGAAACGGTTATTAATTATCGACCAGATAACAATGCTTCCTTTTCAGATGGCGCTGTTGGTATTGGGTTTGTTGGAAATTCTACCACCACAACGGTAGTTACCGAAACAACGACTCAACAATCGGGAAATGGATCGGTTAACATTCAAGCAACTCCAACTCCAACTCCAACAAACAACCAAGTGACTCCTGCACCAACACCTTCTAATTCTTCAAATGGTAATGTGGGAATTAATGTGAATGTGAATGGGCAAAATATGGGTGGCAATGTTAGCATCACAAATACCGCAACTCCTGCTAATGGTGCTGCTGGCATCCAGATGAATATAGGTGATTCAACGTCTGGACAAAATATGGGGGTAAACATGAGTATTAACATTAATGGTCAAGTTATTGATCCAAATGCTCAAATAAATTCCAATGTGGTTGTTCCAGCGAATGTTACTATTTCAGGTAATGCTCCTGCTATTACTAATTCTAATACTAATACTAATAGTACAACTGTTATTACCACTACAACTACTACAACCAATTCATCTAATTCTTCTATTAATTCGTCTAATAACGTTGTCCCTAATACATCATCTCCGAATAATTCCAACGTAAACTGTTCTAAAACATTAAAAAATACAGCTGTTTTTATTGAAGAATTGAAAGATCAAAGTTTTGAAGATGACCGTGTAGAGGCCTTGCAATTAGCCTTAGTGAATACGTGTCTTTATGCGGCAGATGCTGAAAAAATAATGCCGTTATTTACTTTTGATGCCAATCAATTAACGGTTGCTAAATTTATGTCCGATCGATTAGTGGATAAGGAGAATGCCTCTTCGCTTGCTAAACATTTTTCTTTCGATAGCACAAAAATGGAATACAGGAAATATATTAGCGGTAAAAACTGATTATTCGTTAACGCTATCCTCTATTAAGTTTATCGAGTGCATCTCGACTCCGCTCGATGCCCGTTTAGTGAATCTAGGACCCTTTATGTGAATCGAGCGGAGTCGAGAGTCACGGTAAATCGAGAGAAACACTCGGCTAGCTTCTATTAAGTTTATCGAGTGCATCTCGACTCCGCTCGATGCCCTGTTAGTGAATCGAGCACCCTTTATGTGAATCGAGCGGAGTCGAAGACACGGTAAGTCGAGAAACACGCCAAATCTATGGTAAGAGCTAAGCCTTGAATTTTTCTTCGTAGATAAGCACCCAATCTTCTACACTAACTTTCTGCATGAGTGCGCCAATAAGCTCATAGGGAATATCACCTGATTTTTTAAAACGGACACAGCTTTTTCCCATATCCAATTTTAGCTTAGTGAATTTACTGTATTCGTCTTTAAACCAATCCAGCAACTTTTCATCACTATATAGGCCCATATGATAAAAGGTAATGATATCTTTTCGCATGACTAAATTCAAAAATGGTAAAGGAAGTTTTGGCGTACAATGATACCCTGCAGGGTAAATAGAATGAGGAACCACATATCCAATCATGCCATAGCCAATACATTCTTCAAATCCTTTAGGGAGATTGTCGACAATAACTTTTCGTAATTCCAAGAATTCAGGCTTTCTAGGTCCCTCTAACTCATCAATATATTGCTGAACTTCCATGTATTTTATAATCTACCTGGGTATATTTTCAGTGCTTCCCGAAGACAAATAACTGCTTTTTTTAGGGATTCTTGATTCAAAACGTAAGCAATCCTTGCCTCTTGTTTCCCAGCACCAGGACTAGAGTAAAATCCATTTGCTGGTGCCATCATTACGGTTTGTCCCTCGTAGGAGAATGATTCCAATAACCATTGACAAAATTTTTCCGCATCATCCACAGGGAATTTTGCTATGCAATAGAAAGCACCTCTTGGCTTAGGACAAAATACACCTTCTATTGAATTTAAGCCATCGACCATAATATTTCTTCGCTGAACATATTCTGAAACAACATCTTCAAAGTAAGAAGCTGGGGTTTCTAGCGCTGCTTCTGCAGCTATTTGATCAATCGTGGGAGGAGATAACCTCGCTTGACCGAATTTCAATACAGATGATATAACGTCTTCATTTTTTGAAATTAATGCACCAATTCTTGCTCCACACATGGAGTAGCGTTTTGATACGGAGTCTATCATTATTACATTTTGACTGATTCCTTCCAAATTCATCACTGAATGAGGACTTGCGCCATCGTAGCAAAATTCTCTATACACTTCGTCGGCAAATAAATAGATATCATGCTTTTTTACTATGGCTGCTAATTGGTTCAACTCTTCCAATGAATACAAATAACCGGTCGGATTCCCTGGATTACAAATAACAATCCCTTTCGTTTTTGACGTAATTTTCCGTTCAATTTCTTCAATTGGAGGCAAAGCAAATCCGGTCTCAATAGTGGAGGTGACAGGTATAATTGATACACCTGACATAAGCGCGAATCCATTGTAGTTCGCATAGAAAGGTTCAGGGATTATTATTTCGTCACCTGGATTACATGTTGCCATAAACCCAAAAATTAATGCTTCGGATCCTCCGGTTGTAATAATAATATCTTCGGTGTTTACATCAATCCCATTTTTTTGATACGTTGCAGCAAGTTTAACTCGATAACTCTCGAATCCTGCAGAATGACTGTATTCAATGACTTTTTGATCAAAATTTCTAACCGCATTTAAAGCACTTTCTGGTGTAGCAATGTCTGGTTGTCCTATATTTAAGTGGTACACTACTAAACCCTTTTTTTTCGCTTTCTCGGCAAATGGAACTAATTTGCGAATAGGGGAAGCAGGCATTTCAATTGCTTTTTTCGATAATTGTGGCATATTTTTTTTTTTTTACAAAAGTAATGAATCTTATACAGTTACTATTTTCATTTGTCCATCTTGGTATAAAAAACAAATCCATTTTTTTCATACAAAACGGATAATTTGGGATAGGTTTTTAAATATCCTTCCTTACGATCTATTTTTGAAACGAAATACACCGGTTTATCAGTAATTTCATTGCATAACCATGCCTCATCAAATCGCTTATTGTTTTTATGATTCTTTGTTTCACCATAGAATAGGTGTGCATATGATTTATAACCAAGGGGAACAAGGTAGCAGTTTTCATTTTTGTGCTTTTGAAAGAATTCAATTGCAGCAGCTTGCGATATCCCTTCAATTTTTGATAATGTATTAGCTTGAATGGTTAATATTCCGAAAGCCACCGTTAATAATGATGTAATGATAGCTAATTTTAATTGTTTCTTTAACAGTAGTAACAGCGAAAGTAGGGAACCAAACAGAAAGAATAACCCTGGAAAATAATCCCAGTTACTCCATGAAAGTTTAGCGTTTAAATTCGCTATTGCAAAGGGATCTTTTATGTTAAATGTTTCGATTAGCCATTGTTTGTTTTGTAAGGCATAAGGAATAAATAGGAGGATGATTGAAAAAATAACTAAATAGCTAATCGTAAAAATAGAAACCGTTTTTATTTGTTTGGTACTTTTTAACTCTTGTACCCATCTTGCTGCAAAGTAGGTCAATGGAAAATAGCAAAGCGATGAATAATGGATAATTTTAGTATTCACGATTGAAAAAAGTAGCAATGTCAACCAAAAAACCACCTTCATCCACAAATCAAAGGATTCCTTTTTGTTTTTATGTTTATTTTGAAAAAGAAAATAACCTATTGCAAAAAAGGAGGCAGGAAAACAGCCCAATAGAAGGATGATGAAATGGTAATAAAATGGTCCTCCATGTCCTGCATCTTGTGTTTGAAATAACCTAAGTTGATAACTAATGAATTCAGAAATCATGTGCTTATTACCTGTATTTATCAAAAGCATAAACCAAATTCCACCAATAAGAAGCGTGAATACAAAAAATGTGATTAGTTGTTGTACAGATGGAAATTGTCGAAATCGGATTGAAATGAAGAAGATGAAAGCGGTTCCGCCAACTAAAACCAAAGCGACTGGTCCTTTTGTCATTATGGCTAAGCCCATAAATACACCTGCCAAGAGGTATGACCCAATTCCGTATTCATCCTTATGACCTTTGTACAAATGATAAATAGCACCAATAATGAATAAATTAAACCATGGGTCAATAATTCCTGAATGAAAGTATAAATTGGGTAAGAACGAACCTAAATAAAAGGCCACCCACCAATAGCCAAAGGTTTCATTCTTTACTTTTTTTCCTGTTAGGTATAAAAAATAAGCCGTTGCAATGGCTGCCATAAAATTGGGGAATCGCCCAGCAAATTCAGTAATGCCAAACAGTTTCATAGAAAAAACTTGCATCCAGATAAAGAGCGGTGGTTTTTCCCAAAAAGGGAGATAGTCAATTGTAACCGTCGAGTAATTGTTTGAGGCAAGCATTTCTCGTGCGCATTCCGCAAAATTTATTTCGTCCCAATCGAAAAGGTGAACGGTTCCTAAAAATGGAAGGAACAAAGCAATACACACCAATAATACAAAACTAACACGATAACTATTCATGGTTGGACTTTGATTTTATTAGTGGTGAATTGAATTTTACTAATTTATGATTAAGTTTTTTATAGACAAAATAAGCAGTGCCTGTGCCAATTAATGAGCCAGCTAAAACATCTATCAGAAAATGTTGTGAAAGGTATATTCTTGAATAAGCAACTAGTAAGGCGAAGATAAAAAAGACCAATAATAACAGTTTTGATTTATTATATGTCAGCGCGAATAGGGTCATTAATGCAAAAATACTCGTTGTATGTCCAGAAGGAAATGAATGCTCAATGAAATAGGTAAAGTCACTCATTGTATAAAAAGTAGGATCCGATTTTAAATAGTAATAAGGGCGTTTGCATTCAGAAAATAATAAGTTTTTCAAAACGATGCTAATAATACCTGAACTGGCATAACTGGTAATTTGCATCAGTGAAAATCTAAGATTCACGAAGAGCAATATAACTGAAATAAAGAGAATGCTCCATCCATCACCTAAGTGCGTAATTAGTTGAAAAAAGACATCAAGTCCTTTTGAATGAAATAGATTAAGGGACTTATGAATGGCAATTTTGTCTGCAAAACAAATCCATCCTAAAGCTAAAGTCCAAAAAATGAAACTACAGTAGAAAAAATAGGAGGAAGTGTTCTTTGTCATCAATAATCAAAGGTAACAATTCCTAATTTATTAATCATTTTCATGAATGATAAATGTAAAAAGTACCGCATCGTATGAAAAGTGGGCAGCTATCGCAAAATACAATCCGAAATATACATATCCGATAGAAAGTAGATAAATAAAAGGCAGCGCAATGATTCCGTACAGCGTAAAGCGCCAGTTTAATGGATTTAAGTATCCGTGAAGCGCAATGAATAGGATGGAGGTGCTGACCACTCCCAAAAAGGGCTGTATTCCTGCTCTAAATAATAACTCTTCCCCAACTCCTGCGCAGAGTGATAGAAACATTCCCTGCCAAAGTTTTAATTTCAGGGATGAAATTAGTTTATCAATTCTTGTTGATACATTATCAAAGACTTTCGCATTCATTAAGAGGTAAGCAATAAATGCATAGATTATACCGAATTCTAGACCGTAACCAATTGCAATGGCATTTATCTTGTCAACTTCCAAGAATTCAAGTAGTGAAACGGATCCCGAAATTTGGCAAAGTAAATAACCGATAAGTGGAAAAATTAGCAGCGTAGCTAATCCCAAAATCATGATATTATTTCTCATATGGTAGGAATATTCATTAATAGCTAGTGAACGTTAAAAAAATCATTTCGCTTCAGAATATAAGCGTTACATTTAACGAAATTAAAAAATAAATCTGCCTATCGACTAACTTTACTTAACCGCCAATTTTTTTTTGGATTAATTAGTAAATATGTCGTTTCATCTTTTAGCAGATCAAGAATTAATCAAGTTGTATTTATCGGGTAATGAAAGTGCTTTTGCACAATTACTCAAGCGTCATAAAGACCGCGTTTATCGTTACATAAATTCTAAAGTAAGGGATTCTGATTTAGCGAATGATATTTTCCAAGATGCATTTATTAAAGTGATTACAACCATGAAGGGTGGTAATTATAATGAGGAGGGTAAATTTTTGCCTTGGATCATGCGCATTTCACACAACTTAATTATCGATCATTTTCGTAAAACTAATAAAGTTCGTTTCTTGTCTGAATCGCGTACCTTAAATGAAGAATTTACTATTTTTCATAAACTAGCCAATGAGGACAGAAACTTTTTGCAAGAAACGTGTAATACTGAGTTGGAATCACAAATGGTGGAGCTTTTAGATCATTTACCTCAAATGCAGCGAGAAATTGTTCAGATGAGAATTTTTCAAGACTTGTCGTTTAAAGAAATTGCTGAATTGGAAGATATTAGTATTAACACTGCTTTAGGTCGTATGCGTTATGCGCTTATCAATTTGCGTAAACTGATTGATTCCAATCAAATTGTTATGGAGTATTGATTTTAACTATTTTTAAGAGGAGTAGCGTCAAGGCAAAAAAGGCAATGATACTCAAGTAAAGGTTGCTATAATTACTAAATCCTTTTTTCTTCCAATAAAGAAAATTGATAGTCCCCAAAAATGCTCCTATGGCGATGGTTAAGATCCAAAAACTCATCCGATTAATTCAAATTGCTTGAAATGATGGGTGAAATGTTTAACATGCAATTTCATCCATTTTTCAAAATCCAACTCTCCATAATAGGGATGGGTTTCAGTGATACCAGCATTTTCTTCGTAGTATTCAATAAAATTTAGCCACTCAATTGTGAATTCATCAATGGAAAGTGCTAATTCATTATGGCGTAATTCAATTATATTTTTTGTGAAAGGAACAGCAATATTTCTTGCCATTTCTTTATCTGAATATAAAAATTGTTGCCTTCTTGCGATGGTCTCTTCATTTTCATTTACGGTGAATTTTTTTACTCCCCGCGATATTATGAGGAGATCACTTAAATGTTCTACCATTTCTTGCGCTTTCATTTTTCCCCAAACAGGTTTTTTTGAAATAGTTAGACGGTCTAATGCCTCTAACATGTTGACTAATTCCATTATAATTTGATTGTGTTATTTTCCGACTAAAATATGGAGGCTTTTGGGAACTACTTTTACATTAAGTGTACCTTTTGTAGCCATTGATTCTCCATCGTAATGGGCTATTTTTTCTGATACTCGAATCGTTGCTTTGTCAAAAGAAATCACTTCCATGAAAGAACTTTTGTCCGAACGTTTAAATAAAAATTGTAACGCGATCCCTGGGATTCTCCAGAAAGAGAAAGGCTTAAGTAAAATCAATTCAATTTTACCATCCGTAGCATCCGATTTAGGTGAAACCACTAATCCATTCCCCCATTCTCTTGTATTTGCAAGTGTACAAAGCATAACAGGTAATTTTTTTACTTGGCCATTTGCATCAACAGAAATGTTTATTGGATTGTATTTAAAAAATTCGCGAAATACAATTTTTAAATAGGACATAAATCCTCTTTTACTGCTTCCTACAAATTTCTTTGCAACTAGGGCATCAAATCCATAACCACTAATTCCTAAAAATGCTTGTTCATTTACAAGCACAGTATCCATCGTGATTTCATGCTGACTATTAATGCATTGAATGGCTTTTTTTATGGTAAGCGGAATGTGCATGTGACGTGCTAATCCGTTACCTGAACCAATAGGAATAATTGCTAATAAAACGTCAGAGCCAATTAGCGTGGTGCCAATTTCATGAACAGAACCATCCCCACCAACAGCACAAACAATATCAATTTTATGTGAAATCGCCTCTTTTGCTATCTCTTGGGCATGCCCTTTATAATTGGTGTATTGAATTTCAAAGTCAAATAAATTGTGATCCAAAAATTCGCGCACTAAAGCTGGAATATCGTCTTTGCGACGAACTCCTGCAATAGGATTAATAATGAACCAAATGCGCTTTTTCAATTTATTTAGCTTTTGTTTGATTTCGCTGTAAATCATTTCGATACCTTTCTATCATTGATTTAAGACGATACAAAATACCTCTATATTTCAAAGTTAACGAATTATTTTTAAATCGGATACGTTTATTTATGATTTTATCAATAAAAATGGATTCATTAGTTGACTCATTGAATATAATTTCTAAATCTTTCGATAATAAATTATAGTTCCCATTCAGATAAAGGAGGCTTTCAGGATGGGTAGTATCATTCCCAAAGGCATAATACGTTGTACTAATAGCCAAATAATTTAGAATATAGGGTTCGATATCTATTTGTTGAAAATAGGAAGATCTTTTCTCAATTGGGATTGATTTATCTGGAGTAAAAAATGCAATGGGTATGTGAAATTTGTCAAAAATAGTTTCGGAGTATTTGTCTAACTGTTGAGGGATATGGTCGGCACAGATTACGAACAAGGTGTTCTTGTACCAAGATTGTTTTTGTGCTTCATTAAAAAAGTCACGTAAACTCTCATCTGCATATAGAAAAGAGAGTTGCTCTTTGCTTAAGTTATCACTTATTTTCTTGCTGTATATTTTTGGGATTTTGTAGGGGTGATGAGATGAAATGGTGAATAAACTTACAAAAAATGGCTGCTTTATTTTACTGATTTCTTGAACGGTCCAAGGATTAAAATAGCCATCCGAAATACCCCAAAAACCATTATCGTGTTTTTTATTTGGGTATTCATCTTTTCCATAATAGCGTTCAAATCCTAGTTTTTTTGAAAAGCTGTCGAAGCGCATAGATCCATTTTTTGCTCCATGAAAAAACGCGGTTGAATAACCGTTTGATTTTAGGATAGATGGGAGCGCATTAAGTTTGTTGTTGCAAAATGAACTTAATATGTAAGGAGTATTCATGAGATGTGGCATCGATGCAAAAATGGCTGGTAATGCTTCGATTGATTGTTTACCATTCGCGATTCCATTTTCATAATAACATGATTGACTAAGTAATGAATCTGTGAAAGGGGTGATTCTTATTCCATTAATCGTTTGATGGATCATTTTATCACCGAAACTTTCTAGAATAATGATGACTACATTTTTTTTAATTTCTTTTTTTGAGGATGGAGAAATATATTTAATTGGGTTGAAATATTTCTTACTTTCTTCTAACGAAATTAATGGTTTGTTGGGCAATTGTTCTGATTGAATTGTTTTAAGGGTTACAAAAGCAGTATTCAATATAAAAGGTACATTTTCTGCGCTCGTAAATTTGTTGGCATCTAATACGCCGAGTGGTTTTGGACTGAAACTCCATCGTCCGATTGAAAAAAACAAAAGAGATCCATATGTCAAGTGGAGGAGTTGAAATTTTAGTGGGATTATTAGTTTTTTTTGATTTTTAGCCAAACGTTTATCAAGTAAGATACAAGCAGTTATTAAGAGGATTGATACCAAGGAAATCCACCAGTAATCTAATAAGAAATTGTCTATTAATCCTTTATCTGGGCTTTGAATTAGAAATGAAAAGGTGTCAAATGTGGTCAATCGTTGACTATACGAAAAATAGGCTACATCCCACATATTAAGCAAGATAATGGTTGTTATTGTCAAATAAAAAAGGAAATTCACCAATGATTCTTTTATGCGTTGAAGCGATTTATTAATCGGTAAGAAATGGAAAAATAGAAAGGGTAATGAATAAAGTGCGATGGTAGATAAGTCGAATGGTATGGCATAAATAAAGTCATATGAACGAATATTTAGGTAGGAAAAATTACATGCCAAAAACAATAATTTAGTACAGATTAATGCTCCCCAAACTATCAAAAAACGAATGGTAATCGGGGTCCAATGATTGATGCTTTTATTCATTGTTGCCAAATTACAAAAAAGTAAGTGGGAATCCATATCTTTGAATAAATAGAAAAGCATGAAGAAGAATCCAACTGAAAATAATCGAGCTCAAATTTTACAAGTATTACTTGATAAATCGGTCTTGAAACAAGACATCGCGAATGACACGGAAAAAGTTTTTGCGCTATTGAAGACGCATATTAAAAATGAGTTATCGGAACTCCAAAAGAGCATCACTGACAAAAGGGTTCGCTTGTCTTTCCATGAAAAAGGAGAGGCTGAAATTCACGTTTATGTGGGAAGTGACGTGTTGGTTTTTACACTTCACAGCAATGTCTTTAGGTTGCCGGATACCAATGCTTTATGGGGAACATCTTATTTTAAAGCAAATGAAAATCACGGATATTTCGGTGTGATTTATATTTATAATTTTCTAGCGCAATCCTTTTTGCAAAATAGATTAAATGATTCTGGCTACTTAATAGGACGGATCTTAATCAATCATGAGCGTCATTTCTTAGTGGAAGGAAAAGGGACCTTAGGAAAGTTGTTTCAAGATCCACAAAACATGGAATTAAATGAGCAAATAATTGGTTTGATCGTACAACTTTCATTTCATTATGCCTTAACTTTTGATCTATTGGTTCCTCCTTTTGAGATTATGGAAGAATTATCTGTTGCCCAGATTCAGCAGATTGGCGATGAATTGAAATTAAAAACTGCGAAACGTTTAGGCTTTAAAAGGTTATCGGAAGATTCAGAAAATTTATAAAAAAAATAGAATTTTCGTTTGTCATTATTGTTTTTAACCGTATATTTGCACTCCAAAATTAACCTTATAAGTGATTTGGCCCATTCATCTAGTGGTTAGGATATCAGGTTTTCATCCTGGAAACAGGAGTTCGATTCTCCTATGGGCTACAAGAATTAACTATTTGCATTATGCTGATAGTAGAATAAAAATTAAAAAGTAAAAAAAGTTTAGATTATGGCAAATCATAAATCATCAATCAAAAGGATTCGTACCAACGAAACAAGACGTGTATTGAATAAATATCAGCACAAAACAGCAAGAAATGCTACTAAAAGACTACGCGAAATGAAAGACCGTGTTGAAGCTGAGAAATTATTCCCTACTGTTGTTGCGATGCTTGATAAGCTTGCTAAGCGACACATTATTCATAAAAACAAAGCAGCTAACTTAAAATCAGGTTTACAAGTATTGGTAAACGGGTTGTAATACTTGATTTAAAAATATTGAAAAGGGGCCTTGAGCCCCTTTTTTTATTAAGTTTGTTTATCATGAAATACGCTTTTCAGGTAATTTTCTTTTTAGTTAGTATCACTGCCTATTCGCAGGTTAATGGGGGGGTAGTTACTTTTGACACACTGAAATTTGCTCACAAGACAAATGGTGGCTTAGATTCCATAGATCAGCATAGCCATTCATCTTCGAAGGCTTTCCCAATAATATACCCCAGATCGATGGGTTCTTTTTTAGATCCGTTTTCAATGCTTTTACCTGCAGGTAGTGTTTTTCATTCCCCATATAATAAACAGGCTGTTTTGCATTATTCAGCTCTACCTCATGTTGGTGTAGCGTATACTTTTGGAAGTCAGGGAACTCAACATTTATCCTTTAATTACAATCAGGTTTTTCGAAAAAATTTAGTGGTGAATTTGACTGCTGCTAACCATGCTTCTACGGGATTTTATCGTAATTCGGCATGGAAGTCTTCTGATTATTCCTTAGCAATAGCTAAAAATTCAAGGATATATAGTTTTTGCTTTGATGCGGGATTTTCTAAGGAGAATCGCAATTTATCTAATGGAATTGTGGCTGATTCTTTGGCCACTTTATACCCATTAACCCTTATTCCTGTTCGGAAAGAGAATGCTTTTTCAAATTCCACTTTACGGAAGATTCAGTTAGCCAATTATTTTGATTTTTCTGCTAAAGATTCTGTACGATTTTTTGGCTTGATATTACGATCAACTCTTAGTTCATTGGATCATTATTATCAGGAAGAAGATCAATTGAATACTTTGTATTCATTGATTCAATACGATAGTTTAATAACTTCAGATCATTATGGTTTGATTGATTTAACTAATCAAATCGGAATTGGCTATAAGTCAAACAAGCTGTTTTGGAATGTCGGGGCCAATGCCAATTATTGGCGTTATTCCAATCAGGGAATGCTACGCGATACGCTAGTACTAGATTTGTATAGTAAGTTAGAATTAAAAATGGGGAATTGGCGAATAAATAATTCTTCTTCATATAATCTTGTGGGCGCAAAAAATGCATGGTCAATTATTTCTGCTGCTGTTTGGAGAAAAGAAGGTCACTATTTATCGATTGAGAATGCCAACGTGAAGAGTGCTCCTCTTCCTTTTCAACGCTTTTACCAAGCTAATAATGTTAGTTATTCGCTTTCAGATTTCAACTTACAAGAGACGTATTCAATACGCGGATTATTCAGGGAAAAGATGGGCAAGCATTTTTTAGCAATGACCTATTGTTGGCAAGCGACAAAAAAGGTGTACGTTTATGATGGACAATCTTGGGTGAGCAATGCCATGTTGAGTCAACAGATGCTTGGACAAATTGGATTGAATGGTTCTATTAAATTAGGTGCATTTGAGGTATCACCTAATTACTTGCTAACGCTAATGGATAAGGATTATCGTTTTTATCCAATGCACATGTTTTCAGCTCGAACTTCGGTAAAAGGAGGTATTTTTAAAGCGAAAAAGTTAAAGGCACTTGCTGCAATTGACCTAATGTATTCCAGTAGCTACAAAGCACCAAGGCTAATTTCCAATATGACAATGATTGATTTCTCCAACTTGCCGAATGCTGTCGATCAAAAACCGTTGTTTAATGCAGGTGTATTAGTTGGCTTAGAGGTTGAAACGTTTCGGTTTTTTGCTCGCTTGGATAACGTTGCTTATTTCATAAATAACCGCAGTCAATTACTGTTGGAAGGATACACGCTTCCAACATGGCAAATTAAATTTGGAATCACCTGGGATTTTTGGAATTGATTTCAAAAAAAAAGCGACCGAAGTCGCTTTAATAGTTAACATTTTATGTTAGGCTTTACTATTTAAAATCTCAGCCATTTTCTTTCCGATATCTGCTGGTGAATCCACTACATGGATACCACATTCTCTTAAGATTCTTTTCTTTGCCTCTGCTGTATCATCATCTCCACCAACAATGGCGCCTGCGTGTCCCATTGTCCTTCCTTTTGGCGCTGTTTCGCCTGCAATAAAGCCAACTACAGGTTTCGTTCCATTTTCTTTAATCCAACGAGCTGCCATTGCTTCAAGATTTCCACCAATTTCTCCAATCATCACGATTCCTTCTGTTTCTGGATCATTCATTAGCAGTTCTACTGCTTCTTTAGTTGTGGTTCCAATTATTGGGTCACCTCCAATACCAATAGCGGTAGAAATACCCATACCTGCTTTTGAAACTTGGTCTGCTGCTTCATAGGTAAGTGTCCCAGATTTTGAGACAATACCAATTTTTCCTTCTTTGAAAACAAATCCAGGCATGATACCTACTTTTGCTTCGCCTGCGGTTATTACGCCTGGGCAATTAGGACCAATCAATCGGCAATTATATCCTTTAATATATTCTTTGGTTTTTATCATGTCATTCACTGGAATCCCTTCCGTAATACATACGATAAGTCCAATTCCCGCTTCTGCGGCTTCCATGATAGCATCAGCTGCAAATGCAGGTGGTACAAAAATAATCGAAACATCTGCTGCCGTTTTGTTTACCGCTTCTTTTACCGTATTAAACACAGGTTTCTCCAAATGTATTGAACCGCCTTTGCCTGGCGTCACACCTCCAACCACATTGGTTCCATATTCAAGCATTTGGCCTGCATGGAATGTTCCTTCGCTTCCTGTAAAGCCTTGAACAATAACTTTTGATTTCTTATTTACGAGTACGCTCATATTTAGTTAGATAATTTATTCTTGCAAATGTAATTAATGAGTTTTGATTGAGTACTAAATTCCTGTTTATTTTACATCCCAAACCTTAAGATCAAAAATTAAAATTGCATTTTGAGGTATTTGTTCTAATGTATGGTCTCCATATCCTAAGTTTGGAGGAATGATCATAGTAATTTCGCTGCCTTTTTGTGACATTATTAAGGCTTCTTTCCAGCCCATTATGAGATCTTTAACAGCAAATGTGATGGGATTTTTTTGAATATCTACCAATTTACCACTCAATAATTTCCCCGTATATGAGATGCTAACACTATCTTGATATCGAATTTTTTTTCCTGTACCAGCTGTTGTTTTGAAATATAATCCTGAATCCGTTTTGTCCAGCTTTATTTTATTTCTCGCGATATATTTTTTAATCGTGCTATCAAATGAAGTTAGATCTTGGTCAGAATAGGTGGAGCAAGCTGTAATTATTATTGGTACTATCAGAAATAATAAATTTTTCATAATTCTATTGGAGTTATTGTAAATCCTTCTTTTTTCAGAAGATTTAATACACCGTTTTCACCTCCTAAATGTCCTGCACCTACTGCAAATAAAATTGATTGGTTGGCGGTTAATTTTTTTATTTTTTCTATCCAAATCGCATTTCTTTCATCAATGAATTTAAAGTTGAAATACGGGTCAGTGATGTCTTTCATTAATTCTTCATGTATTTTATCCACATCTTGCACAAGGTAGTTTTCTTGTGTTCGCTTGAAATTAGTTAGCACATTTGATACATCAGCTAATTCTGTCATGATTAAATTTATTTGGCTATAAATAGGAAGGCTATCAAACAGGGCTAATTGACTTTCAATCGTTTCCAATCCTATAGTCGATTTTTTCTTCTTTGTAGCCAACATCTCCTCCATTTTTATTTCTTGAGATTGAAGAGAATTGGGTAATTCATTTTGTAAAATTAGCTGATAAATGAGGAATGGCTTTGCTTTCGAAAAATTAGTGATGAATTGATCTTTGTCCATTAATAGTTGTATTTTAGCCCAACTGCAAAGTGAATCCATTTGTTTTTCTGAGAGCTGGGTTATAAAACTCCCTTCTTTCAGCATTAATAAATCAGGATTAATTAGTGTATGCTGCACATCTCCTATTTCTAGGCAAACTGCATCCACTGAAGTAACTAATTTTTCTAGCTTTTTTGGAAAATAAAAATGGGCATTGTCCATAAGATGCATGGTTCCAAAAATATAGGAGCTATTTTTTTGTTGTGGATCTTTAATTTCCCATAAAAGGGATGATTTATTAGATTGGGAATAGGAAAATAACGATAGAAAGAGAAGGGCAACTAGGCATTTCATCTAAGACAGGATAAGGTGTGCGAGATAATGATGATCTTGGTCTTCGATTTTACTGCTTTTAAACCCACATTTTGTTGCTGTCTTGTGCAGTTTATCGTAATCAATGTATAACCAATCGAACCAAGGCCCTTCTATTTTTTTGTAATTCATTTTAAATTTAAACTCTCCATAATAGGCCGCATTCAAATTCATCCAAAACGAACCATCTTCTTCTTCATATAAAAATTTTACGTCAGATGAATCACAAATTAGTTGACCGCCAGGCTTTAAAAGCGATTTAGCTTTTAATAAGGTACGCTCTAAATTGTCTAAGGTGCCAGCGATTCCAATTCCATTCATTAGCATTAGAATTGTATCAAATTGCTCTTTGGGATTAAATTCAAAAAAGTCTACTTGATGCGCATTGATTCCAATTTCATTTAAGTATAAAATAGCACCTGGAGACGTATCAATTGCTGTTACATTAAAACCGGTATCTATTAGGTATCTACTGTGTGGACCTGCGCATGCGCCAACATCTAGGATTTTTCCACGACTAAGTTGCATGGCTTTTTGTTCCATTTGTGGCATATCATCAAAGCCCCGAAATAACGTTTCAATGGGGATAATATCGTCATCACACATATCGGCGTTAACGATAATATCAAATGGTTTTTTAGATTTCGTAAAATCTAAAATGGCTTGTCCAATTGGATCCTGTTGTTTAGTATTCATATTCATTGAAACCGTTTAAATCATCTTCTCCGTAACCATCCTCAAAATCGTCATCATCGTCATCATCTTCGATGTCATCATCAGGATGTTGATTATCAATGAAGAGGTTTTCATCCATTATATCTTTTGACTGCTCACTAGGTGGTTTTCCGACACTTAAAACCAAGGTAGGTTTTTCAGGTTCTGTTTTATCGAAACCAATTAATTCGACAAGAAAAATCCACATGCGCATAAAATCATATACCAAAATGAATTTTTGATCTGGTTCTTCTAAAAAATCTTTTATGATGGCGTCTTTCATTACAGCAGCTGGTGCATCGATGGCATCATCGTCGTAAGACATGTCTAACAAATTAATTTCATGGCCTTTATCCCAATCTTCATTTGAGACATAAAAACTACCAATTTCTTGGCCTTTAAATTCAAAGGCACTAAGAATAGCAGCGAACAAATTCTCAAAATTATCTACATCTGAAATCAGGATATCTCTAAAAATTTCCTCTTGTTTATCCGTATCGAGTAAGACTCTAAATTTAAGTCCTGGCATGTTTTCGTTTTTAATTTATACTTCGGGAATTATTAAGCCCAATGATTTTCCTAAAATTAGCATTTCTTCTTTAGCTTCCTCAAAATTATTCTTGATTTTTCCTTCAAGTATTGCTTCTTTAATTAGGCTTTTTATGGTGCCAATTTCAGCGCATGGTTTTAATCCATAAGTTTTCATTATGAAATCACCAGTAATTGGAGGTTGAAAATTTCTGATTCGATCTTTTTCTTCAACGAGCTTTAATTTTTCAGCAACTAACTCAAAATTGTTTTTATATTTTTTTACTTTGAATTCATTCTTTGAGGTTATATCTGCGTTGCACAGGAGCATTAAATCATCAATGTCATCACCCGCTTCGCTTAATAATCTTCTGATAGCTGAATCTGTAACAGTTCCTTTTACTAGTGCTATTGGTCGTAAATGCAATCGCACTAATTTCTGTACATACTTCATTTTTTGATCCAATGGTAATTTAAGGGACTTAAATATTTTAGGAACGAGCTTTGCCCCTAAATCTTCGTGTCCATGAAAAGTCCAACCTACCAATTTGTCAAATCTTTTGGTGGGTGGTTTAGCAATGTCATGTAATATGGCAGCCCATCTGAGCCAAAGATTATCTGTAGATTCCGAAATATTATCTAACACTTCCAGCGTATGGAGAAAATTATCTTTGTGGCTTTTGTTATCAATTGTTTCGATCCCTTGCAGTGCTAATAATTCTGGGAATATATGTCCCAGTAAATTACAAGATCGGAGTAATTTGAAACCTCTTGAAGGTTGATCGGATAAAATGATTTTGTTTAATTCTTCGCAAATTCTTTCCTTGGTTATGATCGTTATTCTATCTGAGTTACGATAAATTGCTTCTAGGCATTTACTTTCAATTTTAAAATTTAATTGAGTAGCAAAGCGAATGGCCCTAATCATGCGCAAGGGATCATCATTAAAAGTAATATCTGGATCTAATGGCGACCTAAGTATTTTATTGGAAAGATCAGACATGCCATTAAAGGGATCTACGAGTTCCCCAAATTTTTCCCCGTTTAGATTCAGCGCCATGGCATTAACCGTAAAATCTCTTCTGTTTTGATCATCTTGAAGACTACCTGAAAGGGTAGTGGGGTTTCTTGATTCGGCTGAATACGATTCTTTTCGTGCCCCAACAAATTCTACATCTAACTCTTTATAGGTAAAATGGGCGGTGCCATATGTCTTAAATATGGATACTTTTTTTACCCGCATTATTTTTGCTATCTCACTAGCAAAAGATGGTCCGTCACCAACAATAACTATATCGATGTCTTTGGAAGGTCGTTCTAAGATCAAATCACGAACATATCCACCGATTACAAAGGCCGGAATGCCATTTTCGGTAGCATATTTAGAAACTACTTTAAATACTGGGTGATTTAATTGATTGGCGTAATTGATGCTCATTTGGCTACAAAATTACTATTTAAGCCGAAATGGAAGTGATGAATTTATTAATCATCATTATCATCGTCCTCATCTGAACGTTTATAATTAAGTAAATCGTCATCGATGTCGTCATCGTCATTGAAAAATGATGATTTTTTACCGGATTTTTTATAAGCATCCATTTTTGGCTTCTTGCTTCTATTATCGGATTCTTTATCGATCGATTTTTTATCCTTATTGACTTTTTTTCTAGGTTCAATTTTTAAACTGTCAATAATGGGGATAACGAAACTTGGCTTATTATCAAATTTATCTGTGTTGGAATCATCGTTTGATCGATTTACTCCTGGTACAAAAGGTTTCGCGGGTCTAGTGTCACCACGTTGTTCGGCTTCTTTTACTGCAATTGGCCTTCCGTTAACTAAGTAGCCGTCTAATACTCGAATAGCAGTACTTGCTTCACCAGCATCGGGCATTTCAACGAATCCAAAACCACGGGATTTACCTGTTTCTCTATCGGTAGCAACATTTGCTTTGAGTACTGTTCCGTGTTGCTCGAACAATTCTTTTAATTGGTCGCTGTTAACACCAAAGTCTAATTTGGCAACAAAAATAGTAGTCATAAAGTATTCACCGATATAAAAGTTTAGTAATGTAAATATTAATTACACGTCGAAATTAAAACATTTATATTATTCTCAC
>CAJAII010000027.1 GCA_903939755.1 uncultured Flavobacteriales bacterium
TGTAAATTTTTTCTTCAAATTCTGATATTGTCCAATTATAAATTTCTGGTGCAAAACAAAAATGACAATTTTCACAAAGAAAATAATAAATAGGATTTTTTAAAAATTGATAAACTTTTTGTTTTCATACAATTAATGATTCATAAGATTAATTAATAAAATTAGTATTATTTTTCACATCCTTCTCAATGCATCTCGACTTACTGCGACAATCTCTTATCTTATCTTATATTTTTCATTGAAAAAATAGGCGTTTGAAACACGTTTATGTAAATTTGCCCTTATATATTTAATTATGAAAAATAAATTTATAGTTTCTTTGACTGCTTTGTGTTCTTTCACAATGTCTGCCCAAACGAGAATTAATTTCATTGAGTATGACTTGCCGAATGGAATTCATGTTATTCTCCATGAGGAACATAGCACCCCAATTGCAGCCATCTCCGTGTTATACCATGTAGGCTCAAAAAATGAAAACCCTAACAAAACTGGATTTGCCCATTTTTTCGAACATTTATTATTCGAAGGTACCCAAAACATCGGGAGAGGTGAATACAGTGAAATTGTAGAGAAAAATGGAGGGACACTAAATGCGAATACTTCACAAGATAGGACCTATTACTATGAAATTCTTCCATCTAACCAAGTAGAACTAGGAATCTGGCTAGAAAGTGAAAGAATGTTGCATGCAAAAGTTGATATAAAAGGAATAGAAACACAAAGAAGTGTCGTAAAAGAAGAAAAAAGACAGCGAGTTGACAACCAACCCTACGCTAGTTTTATTACTGAAATGTTCAAGAGAGCCTTTCCTTCTCATCCATACAATTGGGTTCCTATTGGATCAATGGCTCATTTAGATGCAGCAGAAGAGCAGGATTATGTGCAGTTTTACCAAGATTTCTATGTTCCACAAAACGCTACCATTTCCATAGCGGGGGACATTGATGTTGAAAGCACTAAAAGTTGGATTAATGACTACTTTGGAAGCATTCCATCAGGTAAAGCAATCAATATTTACAGAGATGCATTGTCAATGAGTAATGCTACCTTTAAAAGTAAATATGGCTTTTCAAAGAAGAAAATGAATCTTAAGAACATTTATGATACAAAAAATAAAAAGGCGAAAGATCTAATTACGAATTTATCTAAAGCGCCCATTGAAATCAAAAGGACTACTAAAGATACTGAAAAAATACGTGGTGTTATCGTTGATACTGTCTATGATAATATTCAATTATCCGGCTTATTTATGGCCTATAAAATTCCGGAACAAACCCATGCAGACAGCTATGCATTAGAATTTATGAATGAGGTATTATCAGGTGGCGCCAGTTCTCGTATTAATAAAACGTTGGTCGAGAAAAAACAACTTGCCAACTATGCAGCATCGTTTAACTATGGTTTAGAAGATGGAGGATTGAATATATTCTTAGCATTGGCAAACATCGATCATTCATTGACCGAAGTTCAAAATGAATTTGATGAACAAATTAGATTAATCAAAGAAACGTTGATTTCTGAAGAAGAATACCAGGCTGTCTTGAATAAATTTGAAAATAGTATCGTCGGCGGGAATTCTACTGTTGCTGGTATCGCAGAAAGTCTAGCTGATAATTACGTCTATTTCGGCACTGCAGAGCGCACCAATCAAATGTTAGAAAATTATCGAAAAGTGACACGAGAAGATATTTTAAGAGTAGCGAATACCTACCTAACTCAAGACGCAAGAATTATATTGAATTACCTTCCTAAAAAGAAATAAAATGATAAAAGTATATCTACTAACATGCCTGATTTTTATTACAAATTGGTTCAGTGCTCAGGTGAATCGCAACGAGATGCCAAAACCTACTGCTCCAAAAACAATAGGCTTCAAAGACTCTGAACTATTTACTACAAAAAATGGGATTAAGGTCATATTATCCGAAAACCATAAAATTCCTAAAGTATCTTTAGACTTAAGAATGGGATACAATCCTGGTTTTGAAGGCGAAAAAGTCGGTCTTGGCGCTGTAATGGGAGATTTAATTATGTCCGGGACAAACAAAAGAACTAAAGATCAACTTGATAAAGAAGTTGATTTTATTGGCGCTAGTTTGAATGCTTCTTCTACGAATGTATTTTTATCTTGTTTAACCAAACACTTAGAAAAGGGATTGGATTTAATGTCTGACATTACAATGAATGCTAATTTCCCCACCTCAGAATTTGACCGAATAGTTAATCAATATGAATCTAATTTACTGTCGTATAAATCAGATGCAGATGCGATGGCACAAAATGCGCTTTCAGCAGTTAACTTCCCTAATCACCCTTATGGTGAAACAATGACGACAACTTCATTGGCATCCATTAAGTTGGAAGACATAAAAAATAATTTTAAAGCATGTTTCACTCCTAAAGGTGCATACCTTGTTATAGTGGGTGATATCAACCGAGCGGAGGCGGAA
>CAJAII010000028.1 GCA_903939755.1 uncultured Flavobacteriales bacterium
AAATTCATAAAACGAATGAAATCCCGTGATTTTATAGAAAAAATTATTAATGAACCTTCCTTGTTTTATGAAATAATGAAAAACAAACCGTGAGGGTTCAGCCCCGAAGAATCGGGGCTGCCTCGAGTACCAAAAACCCGACTTAATGTTGGGTTTTTTTGTTATAAAAGCCTTGTGAATTGGCTTCCACCTTTCACGAGAAAGTTAAACCCCGGAGAATTTATTCTTTGGGGTTTTTCGTTTGTTAAAATTTAGGTTGTTTTTATCTAATTATCAAACAAAAATCGTGTGGGCTCAGCCCCGAAGTCTCGGGGCTGCCTCGAGTACCAAACCCTGACTTCAAGGTCAGGGTTTTTTGTTTTTAAAGACTTGTGAATTGGCTTCCACCTTTCACGAGAAAGTTAAACCCCAGAGAATTTATTCTTTGGGGTTTTTCGGTTTAAAAAAGTAGGTGGATTGGATAAAATTCCAAAAAAGACTTTTCTACCCTATCTCTTTTTAGCAGTTGGATTGAGAGACATTTTTGGGCCTTGATTAGAGTAATCTTCCCAATCTTCTCGCAATTCTTGGGAGTATTGTTTTGTTACGCTAATTGGAATGTGTTCTACAACAACATTGGTTTTGTCTAAACCGAAATCTTCCGCAGGTTTAAGTCCGGTGGATTTAATAAACCGGTAAATTTTAACGGATAAAATTTGGAATGGTGTTAGTAAGTTATTGGTGGCGACCCGTGAGTTTAACACGATGAATTTAAAGTCTGGCTCTGTAAATTGTCCTTTTACCGATTCAAATACACTAAGACCACTTAATTCTCCTTTTTCAACCATTTTGCGTTGAATTTGGCACATAAAATATTCGGTTCTCAACTCCTCCTTGAAACCGAGGTGAATCCCTACATAATAACAAGACTTGTCGATTACTTCATGAACTGAATAATGCATTCCCCATGGCTCGTTAAGGATGTCAAAATGAATGAACCATACTACTCCGGCCTTTCTTGGGCGCTTTTTAAACAAAGAATAGAAAATAGTAGCGTCTAATTTGTTGGGATTATCACTACGTGTAGGATACACAATGTTCGTGGCTTCATACGGAACCTTATCATCGTTCTTAATGGCCGTTAACATGGGAATTATTTTTGTCATTGGGACATACTCCGTAATTCTTTTTCGCAAAAGGCGGGCTTTAAAGTACATGAACAAAAGGACGAAGAATATGGAGGCAAGTACCAATGTAAACCAACCACCATGCGCTATTTTTCCAATATTAGAAAAGAGAAATATTCCTTCAACTCCTAGTAATATAGCGAAAACAACAATAAACGCCAATTTCCTTTTTGGGTATTTTAACATTAATAGGAATCCTAATAAGATGGAGGTCATAACCATGTTAATTGTAATCGCTAAACCATAAGTAGCCTCCATTTCGGTCGACTTTTTAAAAATAGCAATCACTAATAAACAGCCCGCCATTAAAAACCAATTTATAAAGGGAATGTAAATTTGTCCTTGATGATCCGATGGATATTTGACTTTAAGGTTAGTCCATAAATTTAATTTAATCGCTTCATTCATTAAACTAAAAACTCCTGTAATAAGGGCCTGTGAGGCAATAATTGCCGCGGTGGTCGCGAGAACAATAGCAAATGGCAACATGCCATCTGGAACCATAGAATAAAATACCGTTTGCTTTCCCTGTAAAACAAAACCATCAGAAAGACATAATGCAGACTGGCCTAAATAGTTCAATAATAATAAAACACTAATAAATGACCAACTAATTCGAATGTTGTTTTTTCCACAATGTCCCAAATCCGAATACAAAGCTTCGGCTCCTGTTGTACATAAGAATACCGCCCCTAACACCCAAAACCCGCCTTTTACATTTACCACTAAGTTGTAGGCATAATAAGGATTGAACGCTTTCAACACCTCCGGATTCTTCATTATGTTGATTAGCCCTAAATACCCCAAAAACAAAAACCAGATGACCATTACGGGGCCAAAGGCTTTCCCTATTGCGGATGTACCAAACTGCTGAATGGTAAAAAGTAAGATAATTATTCCCACTACAACCGGGATTACAGGGAAATCTGGAAAAATATTTTCGATGCCTTCAACTGCCGAAGAGATCGAAATCGCAGGCGTTATAAATCCATCAGCTAATAGAGTGGAACAACCAATTAAAGCGGGAATTATCACCCATTTTATTCGTCTAGATTTTAATAAAGCAAAGAGGGCAAAAATCCCACCTTCTCCATTGTTGTCCGCATTGAGAGCAAAATAAATGTATTTGATGGTAGCAATTAACGTAAGAGTCCAAATTACCGCTGATAGTCCGCCCATTATTAAATCTGGAGAAAAGTTTTTTCCATTTCCCGTAATAGCTTGAAAAACATACAAAGGCGAGGTGCCTATGTCGCCAAATACAATTCCAATAGCCACTAACAAGGTCGCCGCGGTAACCCTTTTTTTCGTAGATTCGTCCATAACTCGTTTTATAGAAACAATGCCCCTAATTTATTGGGATTAAAAGTAAGTATTCTTAGTAAATATTATTGCTTTAATGAAGTAAGAAAGTTATCAGTAACTGGATATCCTTGCGTTTTTGCTTTTTCGGCGTAAAAAAGAGCCTTGGCGCGGTCGTTAATAAGACTGTAAGCCACCGATAAATTGTAGTTCGTAAAAGAATAAGTAGGATTGATAGCAACTGATTTTAATAGCTCCTTGATGCCTTCGGGATATTTTTTTTGATTGATCAACGCCGTGCCACGATAAAAATACCCTTCATATCCTGATGGCGACAATTTAATTAATGCTTCTGACTGCTTAATTGTTTCTTCAAATTGATTATTATTTAGTAGTTCCGAAGCCAAATTGCTCATGATTTGGATATTATTTGGCAATAATTGGGAAGCCTTACGAAAGTCGGCTATCGATGCCTTTCGGTTACCCATTTTTGAGTACGTTATTCCTCTATTTAAATAGGTTTCATAGTTGGAGTTATTTCGCTCAATCGCTAACCCATACATCTCCATTGCTTTATCAAACTTCGCTTCTAAAGCATACATATTAGCCATATTACTATAAATCAATGGTTCTTTAACCCTTGCCATCACCAAGGTGTTATAATCATTGAACGCTAATTTCATTTGATTGTGCTCCCGGTAATAGTTACCTCTATTCTTATAGGCTACCTCCACCCCATTTTTTATAATTTTTACTTTATTTCCTTGCTGGTCAATAACAAATGGATACTTAGAAATAACGTCCGACCAAAGTGTTTCGGAGTTGGTCCAAATAGGTACCCTATCGTAACATTGTTTGGCTAAAAAACAAGTGAATATGCCTAAAACAGTATACGAAATGACCTTATACTTCAAATGTACTTTAAGGTGTGCCAATGCACTCAAAATTAAAAAGAAAGCACCAATGTATGGAATATAGGTGTAGCGATCAGCCATAATTGCGGAGCCAACAGAAATAAACTGCAATACCAAAGCCACCATAATTAAAAAGAAGCCCATCCCGAAAACAACGGGTTTTAAGAGAGGTGATTTTTTTCGCCACAAAATAATAGCGGGAGCTAAAACAAGGACGGAAACAAGTAGGGGAGCCATGTAAAAGATTACAGGCAATTCATTCTCAGGACCAAGCGCCGGGTAAGGATAAAAGGCAGACAAATCAACCGGCACAAACAATTTAACCCAATACATCATAAAGCCATAGCTCGCAAACATAACTTGCTGAACAATGGTAAAAACACCCTCTTTTGCAATCGCACCTTGTCCTTGAATTTTCCAAGCCAATACACCAATAAAAAGAGCCACTAGAAAAAAGGGCACTTTTTCAATAATGCTTCGAAAATTAAACTTTCTATCATTATAATAATCTAGAAGAAGTAAGATAATTGGTAAGGGCACCGCCATTGCTTTGCTTAAACATGATGCAATAAATAATATAAACACAAAGAAAAGAATCCATACTTTTTTCGCAGTGATATAGTATTGATAAGAAAGCAGAGACAATAAAAAAAAGAAGGTATATAAAACGTCTTTTCGTTCAGAAATCCAGGCGACACTTTCTACATGCATGGGGTGAATCCCGAACCAAATAGCGGTAAAAAATGCGATAAACAAGTTCTTTTTCGATAAAAAATAGATGAAAAAAAACACCAATAAAGCATTTAAAATGTGGAGCACCAAATTCCACTGCATATACGGGGAAATATCTAGCTCTGCTTTGCTATAATTATATGCCAACGTCAGCATTGTTAATGGGTGATAATTTAACATCACTTGAGTGGATGTATTAAAAAGCGAATCTACTTTTTCGGAATCAAAGGATTGAATCAATGATTGATTCGTTACATAGCCTGGGTCATCCCAATTTGTAAATTCTTTTTCGTCAGAAAATGAAGGGGAATAACAACACAATATAGTAATAATGATAACAAGTAAAGGAATCCAAATTCCCTTTTTTGAAGGTGAATTCCTTTCCTGTAAGGGGACGCTTTTTTTTGATGTTTTTTTATTCATCTGACTTGCTAATTATGAACTGATTCTCATTTCATTTTACGTAACTGTTCCATTGCTCTCCTCAACTCATTATCCTTAGTGTTCGTTACACGATAATATCCTTCCTCGGCCCATAACTGCCTAGCTATTTCCGCTTTTAAATTATTCACTATAAACCCTTTGCTTCGTTTGAAATCTTTCGCCTCGGCTTTTACATTAAACGTTTTGTTCGCATAATTAACAAACCCTTGAAGCGTGGCGTCGTTTATTACGAATTGCTCACAAAAGGCTTGAGGACTTGCCCAATTATTTCTTTTCTTGGCCACAAAATCAAATGCAAACGATTGAAAAGCGCCGCTAAGTAATAGCTCTGTTAAATAATAACTACTTTCCGTTGTGTCGTATGGCACAAAAATATCTGGTGTAATTCCCCCACCGCCATAAACCGTTCGGCCACCTTTGGTTTTAAACTTCAAGGAATCAACATAAAGGGAGCTGTCTAAATGATATAGTTCTCCTCTTTCAATTCTAGATTCGTCTTTCAAATAGGCTTCATAATTTCCATTGTATGGTTTTTGAATGCACCTTCCGGACGGCGTATAATAGCGGGCAATGGTAATCCGCACATTACTGCCATCCCTAAGGGGGCTATCTTCTTGGACAAGTCCCTTTCCAAACGTTCTTCTTCCAACAATTATCGCTCGGTCATTATCTTGCAATGCCCCAGCCAATATTTCACTTGCAGAGGCGGAATAAGCATTTACTAAAACAACAGCTGAAATGTTTTCTAATATTCCCCCAGAAGTGGCGTAATACGTTTTTTCCTTTTCCTTCCTACCTTTCGTTTTTAGCATAACGAGGCCTTTAGACAAAAACTCATCCGCGATCATCGTTGATGATTGAAGCACGCCACCTCCGTTATTCCGTAAATCTAAAACCAACTTTTTCATTCCATAACCTTTTAATTTTAATGCGGCTTCGTGAAATTCATCTGCTGTTGGAATTGAAAACTGATCGATTCCAATGTAGCCCGTTTCTTTGTCTAACATGTAAATCCCATATACCGTTTTTAGTGGTATTTCTCCCCTTACTATCGTAAACGGTAAGGCTTGTTTGTTTCTCAAAATAGTAACAAGAACCGATGTCCCCTCCTTGCCTTTGAGGTTGGCCAGCACTTTATCATTTGTAATGGATTTACCCGTAAAAGGCATTTTGTTTATTTTTATTATTTTATCTCCCGCTTTTATCCCAACAGATTGAGAGGGAGAGCCATCAACAACATTCGTAATACACACCGTGTCTCTAATAATCTGAAAACGAATCCCTACACCAC
This sequence comes from uncultured Flavobacteriales bacterium, assembly GCA_903939755.1. Classification (GTDB taxonomy): domain Bacteria; phylum Bacteroidota; class Bacteroidia; order Flavobacteriales_D; family Crocinitomicaceae; genus UBA952. The sequence goes on from CAJAII010000028.1 coordinate 5,850, forward strand.
CAAATTTCCCATCTATAGACTCAGACACCGACTCCATTTCCTTCTTCGAAATATAATTGCTATGAGGATCTAGTTTGTGAAGCATTCCTGAAATTGTTTCCTCAAAAATTTTATCCTTATCTATTTTATCTACATAACGGGCATCTAGCAATTGAAGGATGTCGCTTATTTTTTGAACCTGTTCATTATTTATGTTGAGGTTCTGGCCATTATTCCCGTTTAATTTGCTGCCTAAAAGAAGGCCAAAGATAAGCGTGCAGGCAAACAATATTGGTAATAAATACCGCTGATTTTCTTGGTTAAATTTCATCTATATTTTCTATTTGTAACGTTTCTACTCCGGCACTATTTAAGAAATCCAATCCTGCGGGATCTTTATATTTTTCGATAAACACTACTCTAACAATTCCTGCTTGCAGCACCATTTTACTACAATCCTTGCAGGGAGAGTGTGTTAAGTAAAGTGTGGCGCCGGCGCAATTATTAGTTGATTTCGCCACTTTTAATATCGCATTTGCTTCCGCATGAAGCACATACCAAAGGGTTTCTCCATTTGTGGCTTCGCAAAAATTATCAAATCCACTGGGTGTGCCGTTAAAACCATCTGATATTATGACCCCGCCCTTCACTATAATGGCACCTACTTTTTTCCGTTCACAATACGACAACAACGCCCAATTTTGAGCTAAACGTAAATAAGCTCGGTCGTATCGTGATGTTTTTGTTTCTTTCAAAATCATTAAACAAAGTTACAGTATTTTGTTTGTTACTTTTTATTTACACAGCGCTTTGATACCTGATTAAGTTATAATCCTTTGGTATAGGCGTATTATCTAATAAGTATTCCACCATTTCCTGGGCCATTTTTGGCGCTAGCAAATACCCTTTTGCACCAAGTCCATTAAAAATATGAACGTTTTTATAGGTAGCGTGGCTGCCCAATACGGGCCGTCTATCCATGGTTGTTGGCCGGATCCCAACGGGTTGAGAAATTATTTCCGGAGGTGTTTTTGTGATGTGGTGCAGGTGATCTAACAGCGTGTTTCTTGCTTCTTGAGTTGGATTTAAGGTGCTGTTCTCCCATTCATAGGTAGCGCCAATTCTAAATGTTTTATTTCCCATTGGAAACACAAAACATTTTAAGTGTAACGATGCCGTTTCAGGTAATTCATGGTGTTTAATTACCAAGGTTTGCCCTTTTGTTGGTTTTACTTGACAATCCTCAAAATAAGGTGTTTCAGAAACCCGGTAACCACAACAGAATACGATGTGATCATACTTTATTCCCCGATAGGTTGATTCCAATGCAGAAAAGAAGTTGTCATCAAATGTTTCCTTTATTAATATTCCCCGCTTTTCAAAATGCCTTTGGTTTTCAATGTAAAACTTCTCCGCATGAACAAAGTATCCGCTGCGGACAATTCCGAAGTTCTGTTCCTTGTTAACAGATTCAATGTTTACCAGGTGATTTTGATAAGCCGGGAGCAGCTGTTTTTTTTGCCACTCTTCTTTTTCATTTACAGAGGGAAAAATTCGTTTTATTAAAAGGGGCTCAGCAAAAGACGTGTTTAGTTGTTTTTCCAATGATTTATAAAAGTCCCAACTGTAAGTTAGAAATTCGGTCGCTCTCCAAGAAAGGGTCGTTCGGCGGAAAACAATTGGGTTAACCATCCCCGCGGCAATTTTTGTGGAAGCGTTGAGTCCATCATCAATAAGGGTTACCTGCTGATTTCTTTGAAGCAAAAGATGGCTAAGCGTAATGCCGGCTAATCCACCTCCAACAATCAAGAACTTCTTTTTTTCTTCTACTTTCATTTCTTTGCCATTGCCAAGGCAAAAATACTTATTTCAATGTTGGGGTTCGACTTCTTTATTTCTTTTATTAATACCTCTAATGTGGCTCCAGTCGTAATTACATCATCAACGATGGCAATGTGCTGATAACCTTTATTCGATGCAACTCGGCCAAATCCACCATTTACATTTAACCATCTTTCTGTATTTGATTTTTTTGTTTGACTTTGTGTGTGGTTCATTTTCGATATGAAATGGTTGTCAATAGGAATGGTTGTCAAATTTGAAATTCCCTTAGCAATCTTTTCACTTTGATTATATCCCCTATTAAATGTCTTCCTATGATGAGTTGGAACAGGAATAAGGGCGTCTATCGTTTTCATTGAATAGGCCCCCATGATGACACGCGCCATCTTTTCCCCCATTTCGACTCCAAGATCGCCTTTATGGCCGTATTTTATTTCGTGGAGAATTGTTTGTGAAACGGAACCCTTTTTAAAGTAAAACAAGGCAAAAGTTTGGTTGACTTTCACCCTCCCCCAAAACAACTTGTCGAGGGATGAAGGGGTACTTTGTAATTCGAAAAAAGTGGCTTGTATTTCTAAGTCACAGCACCAACAGATATACCTTTCGTCGCTCAATAATTCTTTTTTACAATGGCAGCATAAAGGAGGGAAAATTAGATGAAATAATGCATTGAAATAACTTAATATACGCTTATTCCTTTTACTGTCATTGGTTTTCTTGAATACGAACATCGCCTTGTTCAAAACCGACGAGAAAAACACAGAAAAAAAATCAATTTCTTTATACTTTTATAGCATAATGATTCTTCTTAAGAATTATTATTATTTAAAGCTTAAAAAGTTATTAAAAAACCCAAAATAAAAGTGTGAATATCTTTATTTCGTTGTTTAAAAATTCGCAAGGTTAATGTACCAAAGGGTGTCGAGTTAACTTGTTAATAATACAACCAAAATGTTCATTTCTTTAATTGGTTTTAATAATAAAAATAATAAAATTTGTAGGCCTCAAAGTTTAAAGGACATTTACAAGATTAAGCGTAAATGAAATCAAAAACGAGAGGATACAAAACCCTTTTGTGAATTATACATCCCCAAAGTGCTTAGCACCATGGGAAATTATTTTAGTTGTTTTTAAATGCCATTATGAATAATATTGAACCTATCCTGCAAGAAAACACAAGTCGCTTTGTCTTGTTTCCAATTCAACACAACGACATTTGGTCTTTCTATAAAAAAGCAGAGGCTAGTTTTTGGACGGCTGAGGAAATTGATTTGTCCTCTGATTTAATTGACTGGGACAGTAAATTAAATGATGATGAGCGTCACTTTATCAAACACGTTTTGGCGTTTTTTGCCGCCTCTGATGGGATTGTTAACGAGAATTTAGCTCAAAACTTCCTTTCGGAAGTACAGTATACGGAAGCGAAGTTTTTCTACGGATTTCAATTAGCAGCAGAGAATATTCATTCGGAAACCTACTCCTTGTTAATTGACACCTATATTAAAGGCACCGCGGAAAAAGCCCATTTATTTAATGCAATAGAAACGTTGGATTGCGTGAAGAAAAAAGCTGATTGGGCTTTAAGATGGATTGATAAAGGGTCCTTTGCAGAAAGGCTTGTCGCTTTTGCTGCAGTAGAAGGGATTTTCTTTTCTGGTTCTTTTTGTTCGATCTTTTGGTTGAAAAAAAGAGGGTTAATGCCAGGATTGTCCTTTTCAAATGAATTGATTTCTCGAGACGAAGGGTTGCATTGTGATTTTGCCTGCTTACTCTACACAAAACACTTAGTCGAAAAGCTTCCAAAGGAAAAAGTAATGGAAATAATTATAGATGCCGTTGCTATAGAAAAAGAGTTTGTGACAGATTCATTACCCGTGAAACTAATCGGTATGAACAGTGATTTGATGGGGCAATACATCGAGTTTGTTGCCGATCGTTTGTTGGTTGAGCTAGGCAACCCACGTGTATTTAATACAGCAAATCCTTTTGATTTCATGGAAATGATTTCCCTTCAAGGAAAAGCTAACTTCTTTGAAAAGCGCGTTGGGGAATATCAAAAAGCAGGAGTTTTAAACAATAACGGAGAGCAGGCATTTAGCTTAAATGAAGATTTTTAAATATATTTAGTTAGAATAATTATGTACGTAATAAAAAGAGACACAAAAAAAGAGACGGTAAAGTTTGATAAAATTACCGCAAGAATTGTTAAAATGTGTTACGGGCTTGACCCATTAGTTTCACCTGAAGCCGTAGCAATGAAAGTTATCGAGGGTATTTACGATGGTGTTACGACAATAGATTTAGATAATTTAGCAGCAGAAGTTGCTGCCGGTAAATCAATAGACCATCCTGATTATGCCTTGTTGGCTTCTAGAATCGCTGTTTCAAACCTTCATAAAGAAACGAAGAAAACATTTTCAGAGGTTATGCACGATTTATATACCTATATAGATCCTAAAACTAATTTGCCTGCTGCACTATTAGCTGATGACGTTTATCAAATCGTCATGGATAATAAAGAATTACTTGATTCTAGTATTATCTACGATAGAGATTTTCGTTACGATTATTTTGGGTTTAAAACACTGACTCGGTCTTACTTAATGAAATTAAATGGTAGAATAGCCGAGCGCCCTCAACAAATGCTAATGCGCGTAGCATTAGGAATACATAAAAGAGATGTCGCTGCCGCATTAACAACCTACAACCTAATGTCAGAAGGTTGGTTTACACACGCTACTCCAACATTGTTTAATGCGGGGACACCAAAACCTCAGATGTCGTCTTGCTTTTTGTTAACGATGAAAGAAGATAGTATTGAGGGGATTTACGATACCTTAAAGTCTTGTGCGCAAATTTCGCAATCAGCAGGAGGAATCGGATTAGCGATTCATAACATTCGTGCGACAGGCTCTTATATTAAGGGAACAAACGGAACTTCTAATGGTATTGTACCAATGTTACGAGTATTCAATGACACGGCTCGCTATGTTGACCAAGGGGGAGGGAAAAGAAAAGGGTCCTTTGCCATGTATATCGAACCTTGGCATGCAGACGTGTTTGACTTTCTTGATTTAAAGAAAAACCACGGTAAAGAAGAAAATAGAACCCGGGATTTATTTTTAGCGCTTTGGATTCCAGATCTTTTCATGAAAAGAGTAAAAGAAAATGGAGACTGGACCTTAATGTGTCCACATGAATGTCCTGGACTTTCTGATGTTCACAGCGAAGCTTTTGAAAAATTATACCTTCAATACGAAAAAGAAGGAAAAGGAAGAAAAACAATTAAAGCACAAGATCTTTGGTTTAAAATTCTAGAGTCTCAAATCGAAACTGGAACGCCTTATATGTTATATAAAGATGCGGCGAATGCTAAATCCAACCAACAAAACTTAGGAACGATTAAATCTTCTAATCTATGTACTGAAATCATTGAATACACAGCTCCGGATGAAATCGCAGTGTGTAACCTTGCTTCCCTTGCATTACCTAAATATGTAAATGAAGATAAGTCATTTGATCACAATAAATTATTTGAGGTTACCTATCAAGCAACAGTTAATTTAAATCGCATTATTGATGAAAATTATTATCCTGTTGAAGATGCAAGAAGGTCCAACATGCGTCACCGACCGATTGGTTTAGGTGTACAAGGACTTGCTGACACGTTCATTCTTATGGGCTTTCCTTTCGAATCAGTGGAGGCTCGAAATTTAAACAGAGAAATATTTGAAACGATCTACTTTGCCGCAATGACAGCGTCTAAAGACCAAGCTATCGAATTCGGTACCTATGAAACATATGCTGGATCACCGGTTTCACAAGGCGTGTTTCAATATGATATGTGGGGAGTAACGCCATCGAATAGATGGGAATGGAGTCTATTGAAAGAGGAAGTTAAAAAACATGGCGTAAGAAACTCATTACTATTAGCACCAATGCCAACGGCTTCCACAGCTCAAATACTTGGTAATAACGAATGTTTTGAGCCTTACACATCAAATATTTACACAAGAAGGGTATTGTCAGGTGAGTTCATTATTGTAAATCGCCACTTATTGAAAGACTTAGTTCGTTCAGGGCTATGGAACAGAGATATGCGACATAAAATAATGGCTGCTAATGGATCGATTCAAAACATTACCGAAATTCCACAAGACATAAAAGATTTATATAAAACAGCTTGGGAGATTTCTCAAAAAGCAATTATTGAACTGGCTGCTGATAGAGGGGCTTATATTTGCCAAAGCCAATCACTCAATATATTCATGGAGAATGCTAACTTCGGTAAGCTAACATCTATGCACTTCTATGGATGGGAAAAGGGATTGAAAACAGGTATGTACTACCTTAGAACGAAAGCGGCAACAGATGCAATTAAGTTTACAGTAGATCAAGTTATTTCTGAAGAAATGACAGAAGAAGAAAGCCTTAGTCTGGAGCAACAAGCGGCAATTGCATGTTCTATCGAAAATCCTGATTCTTGTGAAATGTGTTCTGGATAGAACTAGTTACTATCTAAGTTTTGGAAATGTTTGAAAAACCGATAAAAACAAGCCTCACTTTGTTTTTTTGCACTAGCAAAGGCACTTTTATTGAATAAGTCTTTCGTTATAATTTTCTTTGAATCAAAGTTATACCTTAAGCTCCCGGCGGGCGAAATATAACCGTAACCTCGAATGGTTGAAAAGAAGGCGAATTCTTTTACCGTTGGGCTCATCAGGTCTTTACTGAAAATAAACTCGTCACTCGCTAATCCTAATTGATGTAATAACGTGGCCGCTAAATCGGCTTGAGAACCTAGGGTTTCTATTTTTTTACCGTAATATGCCGGTGAAATTGGATCGCCAAAAATCAAAAGGGGAATATTAAAAAATGCCGTTTCAAAAGGAGAATTAATACCCGGGGATGCGTGGCCATGATCAGATACGACAACAAAAACTGTGTTTTTATACCATTCCTGCGTTTTGCTTTTCGCAATGAATTCTGCTAAACATTTATCAGCATAAATCATTGAATTTAGATAACTAGCCTCCTCTCCTGAAAATTTAGGCTTACTAGATCGCGGATGGTCATAAGGTGAATGGGTACTCCCCGTAAAGGCGCATTGCAGAAATGGTTCTTTCGCTGAGTTGATTTCCGTTAGTAAAAATGAATATAAATCTTTATCGTAATAATTTAGTTTTCCTTTTTTAAGGCCACTTGGAAAATCATTTTCATCTTTCAATTTGTCGAAACCATGCTCCATTAAAAAGCCCTTAATGTTGCCGTATTTTAGGTCTCCACTAAACAGATAGCGCGTTGAATAGCCTTGTTTTTTGAGTTTTTCATTAATTGTTGGAAGATTCCTGTGTTTTTCCGGGTAAAGTGAAATTGCTGTCTCGGGAATACTAGGATATCCAGCAAATATTGACGTGTTGCCAATTTCGGAGGTTGTATTTGTCGCGTAAATATTTGTGAATAAAACCCCCTTTTTAGCTAATTCATCGAAATATGGTGTCGCCGTATTAACTGGATGAATACTCCCCATTGCATTGGCAGACCATCCCTCTAAAATAATAAGCACAATGTTTGGTTTCGGACTTGTAATAAAATTATTCTGGTGGGAGCGATCGAAAGAATAAAGATCATTGGTTGTTTTATCCGCCTCGCTTGGCAGGATTTTGGGAAGGTGGTCCGCAGCATCACTTTTATTAAATAAAACGAAACTGTTACCAAAAAAATAGGCAGAGTTAACCGAAACATCATTTATAATTTGGTGCTCAGAAAAGTACGCTGAATCGATATTTATGGGTATTTGTTGTAAGCCTCCGCGTGCCAAAACAAGACTAATACTTAGGCTTATTACTATTGCTGCCGCTGAACGCGAAACTAAAACCAATCTGTTTTTTGTAGGGCCTTGTGGAATATTAATAAATAATTGCGCTTTGTTGGCTAGATAAAACCCAAGTCCTAATTCCACAAGTAGAAGAAGAATGAAATACAGAATCGAAGAAAAATCTGCCGTTCTGACAACCTCATCTGGCATGGAAAGATGCATAAATACACGAGATGTTAACTTGTGTCCCCATTCGAAATAGGAAATGACTTCACCACTATGAATCGCTGAAATCAAAACTATCTCCAAATACACAACTGCTTTTAAAAGGTAAGACAGCCAACGTTTTTCAACGCTATTGTAAATAGATTTTAGTATAACATAAGGAGCGATCAAAAAAGAAATCGTTGCCAAGTCAAGGCGAATGGAAGAAAGAAAAGCCATGCCTCGTGTCATTATACTAACGGTGTCGGGAATTTCCTTATAATGCGTAATGAAGAAAATAAGGCGCTGCAGAGTAAAAATAAGCAACCAAAACAAACAAAATCGGAGGATTGGTTTGCCATAAGAGTAAAGCGTTTTCATTCGCTAAAATTAAGAAAAGATTAACTAAATATTGCGCGCGTGTTTTATTGCGCAGGTGTAACGTTAAACATCCCATAAATAAGGCGTAAATTTGTCGCTTAATTAATTTATAAATGGAACACTTAAAGAAAATTGAGAGCGCATTAATATCTGTTTTCTACAAAGACGGGCTGGCCGAACTAGTGCAGGAGTTAAATCTTCAAAACGTTCGTATTTATTCAACCGGAGGAACATTGACTTTTATTCAAGGTTTGGGCATAGCAGCTATCTCTATAGAAGAAATCACCCATTTTCCGGAAATACTTGGAGGTAGGGTAAAAACATTACACCCAGGAGTTTTTGGGGGTATTTTACACAGGAGAAAGAACCCTTCAGATGTTGAAACCATAAAACAACATACTATTAGCCCAATCGATTTGGTGGTAGTGGATTTATACCCTTTTGAAGAGTCCGTTAAATTAAATTTAGAAGAAGAAGATATTATAGAAAAAATTGACATTGGTGGCATTTCATTGATCCGTGCAGCAGCGAAAAATTTTGAGGATGTTGCCGTGATTGCTTCAAGAGATCATTATGGTAATTTTACAACACTTTTTCGCGAACAACAAGGAAGTTTAAGCTTGGAACAACGGCGGGTTTTTGCAGCGGAAGCATTTCATGTTTCTTCCCATTATGACAGCATGATCTATACTTATTTTTCGCAGAATCCTTTCAATTATTTCAAACAAAGCATACAGCAAAAAACAACCCTCCGCTACGGCGAAAACCCTCATCAAAAAGGCGTTTTTTTTGGTGACTTGGACCTGTTTTTTGACAAGCTTTACGGCAAGGAACTTTCCTTTAACAATATATTAGACATTGATGCCGCGGTAAATTTGATGAGTGAATTTAAAACAGATGGACCAACATTCGCCATCTTAAAGCACAATAACCCTTGTGGAGTTGCAACAGCCGAAACTACCGAGCTCGCTTACACAAAAGCCCTTGCAACTGACCCTTTAAGCGCTTTTGGCGGCGTATTAATTTGCAATCGGTGCATCGATATAAATACCGCAATTAAAATAAACGAGCTGTTTTTCGAAGTATTAATCGCCCCCTCATTTGAAGAAGAGGCATTAGTGCTATTAAAATCAAAGAAAAATAGAATTTTACTACTTCAAAAATTAAATTCTTTTCCAAAAACGCAATTTAGGACTGCGTTAAACGGCGTCTTACAACAAGAACGTGATGAGGTCTCCGTGACAGCTGACACATTAGAAGTAAAAACCAATCTAGCTCCAAATAAACAAGAAATACAAGACTTGATTTTTGCAAATAAAATTGCGAAGCATACCAAGTCTAATACAATTGTATTAGCGAAAGACAATACTTTAATTGCAAGCGGTACTGGACAAACTTCTCGTGTGGATGCCCTTGCTCAAGCCATTCATAAAGCAGCACATTTTGGATTTGATTTAACCGGTGCTTCTATGGCAAGTGATGCCTTCTTTCCCTTTCCTGATTGTGTTGAAATTGCTTTTAAGGCCGGTATTAAATCCGTTATTCAGCCAGGAGGATCTATAAAAGACATATTATCAATAGACTTTTGTAATCAAAACAAAATGACCATGGTATTTTCAGGAATACGACATTTTAAACATTAACTTTGTTTTATTAGAAAAATCCTTTTTTTTGTTTTTTCTTTGCATATAATTAATATAATTCATATTTTACACAGGAACAATGGGGCTATTTAGTTTTTTAACGCAAGAAATTGCTATTGACTTGGGAACTGCCAACACACTAATTATCTGGAATGATAAAGTGGTCGTTGATGAGCCGTCGATTGTTGCAAGAGACATCCAAACTGGTAAAATTGTTGCCATTGGAAAAAAGGCGCAGCAAATGCATGGAAAAACACACAAATTAATTGAGACTGTTCGTCCTTTAAAGGATGGTGTTATTGCCGACTTCCAAAGCGCTGAGCAAATGATTCGCGGTATGATCAAGATGATTAACCCGGGAAGAAGTTTGTTCAACCCTAGTTTAAGAATGGTTATTTGTATCCCTTCAGGAATTACCGAAGTAGAAAAAAGAGCTGTTAGGGATTCTGCCGAACATGCTGGGGCAAAAGAAGTTTATTTAATTCACGAGCCAATGGCTGCCGCGATAGGGATAGGTATTGACGTTGAAGAGCCGATGGGTAACATGATCATTGATATTGGCGGAGGAACCTCAGAAATTGCCGTTATTGCACTTGGTGGTATCGTTTGTGATAAATCGATCCGTATTGCTGGAGATGATTTCACAAATGATATTGAAGAATACATGCGTAGACAACATAACATATTGGTGGGAGAAAGAACGGCCGAGCAAATTAAAATTGAAGTGGGCTCAGCATTGGCAGAATTAGATAATCCGCCAAATCCATACGCGGTTAGGGGACGAGATTTAATGACCGGGATACCAAAAGAAATTATCGTCACCTATGATGAGGTGGCTAGCGCATTAGACAAAACTATCTTAAAGATTGAAGAGGCGATATTAAGCGCATTGGAAATGACTCCTCCAGAATTATCCGCCGATATTTATAAAACGGGGATATATTTAGCTGGGGGGGGTTCCATGTTAAGAGGTTTGGATAAGCGAATCTCTGCCAAAACTAAATTGCCTGTACATATTGCTGAAGATCCATTAAGGGCCGTAGCAAGAGGAACAAGTATTGCACTGAAAAACATTTCTAGGTATCAATTCTTAATTAGAGATTAAAGAGGCTTATATTTCTATTCTTTACCGCTCTTAATTCCGCTTACTTTTCTATTTTTGTACATGCAACAACTTATTGCCTTTTTTAGGCGCTTTCGCGTTTTCTTGGTTTTTATAGGGTTACAAATTTTATCCATAAGCATCTATGTGCAATATTTAAGCTTTCCAAACAGCCAATACTTAACAAGTGCTTCTGTTGTGGGAGGAAAATTCTATGGCGTTAGGTATTCCATTATGAAGCATTTTGAATTGGAAAACTCAAATAAAAAACTTCAAGATGAAAATGTTTTACTCCGCAAACAAACCTTAAACAATTTATATCAAATTAATCGGTATAAATTTCATGTTGCCGACACGGTCTACGAGCAGCAATATGATTTTATTTCGTGTTTAATAACCAATTCGAATACAAGTAAAATAAATAATTATTTCACGCTTGACGCGGGAGAACTTCAAGGAATAGAAAGGGGAATGGGTGTCTTTTCACAGAAAGGGGTAATTGGGGTCGTTCATAATACTAGCGCACACTATTCCGTGGTTAAGTCTGTGCTAACAAAAGACATTAATATCGATGTACTTGTTCTTCCTATTGGACTTTATGGATTTTTAAAATGGGACGGGAAGGACCCAAGGCGAGGCACAATTACCGGTATTACAAATGACCTTAGTATAAAGAAGGGGTCGAAAGTGGTTACTAGAGGAGGCGCGGGGATTTTTCCTAAAGGATTACTTGTTGGTTATGTGGAAAAATTACTCCCTGTAGAAGGAAAGCCTTTGTGGGAAGTGGTTATCCGTTTTAGCGAAGATTACCGTAGGCTCGACCGCGTATATGTAATAAAAAACTTGTTCATTCAGGAGCAACGCCTGCTCGAAAATGAAATTCAAAAAGAAAACACAAGACAATAACCATGAATGTAATTGTAATAAACACAGCAAGATTTGTGTTGTTTGTTTTTCTCCAAATTTTTATCTTTAACCAAATAGAGTTTGGTTTTGGGATACACTTGTTAATGTGCCCTTTATACATTATGCTTTTACCGTTTGAAATAAATATTATTACGCTAATGATTATTGCCTTTGGTATGGGCGCATTCGTAGATGTTTTTTCTAACACCTACGGGCTGCATGCCTCCTCGTTACTTTTGATGGCCTATTTTCGCCCCTCTATTTTTAAGCTTTTTGCTCCGCGAGAGAATTATGACGTCTTAAAGAAACCTACTTTCCTTGATATGGGACAACTCTGGTTTTTCTCAACGTTTGGAACACTGCTATTAATTCACAACGTCTGGTTTTTTATGCTAGAGGCTTTTTCTTTTAGTGGCTTCTTTTATTCAATCCAAAAGGTAATCCTTTCTTTTATTTTTATCTATTTTCTGAGTCTACTTCTTCAAATACTATTAGTGAAACGCAGTAAAAATTAAGAAAGAATGAAGCTCGAAAACAGAAAATATATTATCATTCTTTTTATATTAATTGTCGGGGTTCTCTATTCTTCGCGCCTTTTTTATATGCAGGTGATTGATGACACATGGGTGTTAAGGGCGCAAGAAATCGCAGAAAAAAGAAAAGAAATCTTGCCCCCTAGAGCTATTGTCTTCGATCGGAATGGCCGAAAAATTGTTTCCAATAAAACATACTATAACCTCATGGTTATTGAAGATAATGTCACCTATTTGGACACGGTAGCCTTCGGTAAACTCATTAATTGGACACCACTTCAGGTTAGAGAAAGATTCAAGGAAATAAAAGAAGGAGAGGGTGTATATTTCAATAAAAGCAGTGGAAAAAAAACAAGTAATTATCAAACTCAAAGAGCGTATCCATTTTTAAAGGAACTTACATTAGACGAAATAACAACTATAGCATTGCACCTAGATAATTTTCCTGGTTTTTATGAAGAGGTTACAAGTATGCGTAGTTATCCCTATTCTAACGGAGCCAATATCCTTGGTTATTTAAACGAAGTTTCGAGGGAAGAAGTAGAGGGCGATCGCTTTTATCGACCAGGTAGTAATATTGGCCGTTCTGGCATCGAGCGGTTTTATGAAAAAGAGCTTCGCGGAAGAAAAGGAATAAAGTATGTTGTCACCTCAGCGATGAATAATGCTATTGAATCATATGCTAATGGAAAATATGATACAACAGCGAAACAATCACCAGGACTTACACTTAGTATGGACATTACTTTGCAGGCTTATGGGGAATTATTAATGCAAAATAAAAAGGGCTGTATTGTTGCTATCGAACCTAAAAGTGGGGAAATCTTAACAATGGTTTCTGCTCCTTCTTTTGACCCTAATTTATTAGTCGGTCGAAAAAATATAAGTTTAAACTACCCCAAATTAGCAAAGGACATTAACAAACCTCTTTTTCCGAGAGCAATTAAAGCAGAATATCCTCCGGGATCGATTTTTAAATTGGTACAGGCCCTAATCGCAATGCAAGAAGGCGTTATTCGTTCAACTTCAGGGTTTCCATGTAACAAAAGTGTCGTTGGTTGTCATGATCACCCGAACGCCGCTGGGGTAGCTCAGGCGGTACAATACTCTTGTAATCCCTATTTTTATGCTGTTGTTAAAAAAATAATTCAGCAACAAAAAAAACGGAACAATTTTGCAGATGCAGAAATTGGGCTTAATTTATGGCATAAGTACATGAATAGTTTTGGTTTAGGAAATAAATTAGAAACAGATATTTCTGGTCAACGGCCGGGACTTATTCCTGATTCTAAGTATTACGATCGAATATATGGACATAATCAATGGGCATTTTCAACCATTCGTTCTATTTCTATTGGACAGGGGGAAATTAAACTAACCCCCTTACAAATGGCGAATATTGCCGCAATAATTGCGAATAAAGGGTGGTATATCACCCCTCATTTTGTGAAATCGATTGGAAAAAAAGGGCCGCGTCCAATCTATTTAAAAAGAAATCAAACAATGGTTGATGCCGTGCATTTTTCTTCTGTTATAGAGGGTATGAGGAGGGTGATAAATGAACCTGGAGGGACAGGAAGTGACGCTCGATTGGAAGAGGTTGTTATTTGTGGTAAAACCGGAACGGTACAAAATTCTCAAGGACAAGACCATTCTGTTTTTATTGCCTTTGCCCCTATGGACAACCCAAAAATTGCCCTTGCTATATTTGTAGAAAACGCGGGTGCTGGGGGCACCTGGGCCGCGCCAATTGCTAGTTTAATGATTGAAAAATACTTATTTAATAAGGTTTCTAACAAGGACAAAGAAAAGTTAATTATTGAAACAACTTTGTCAAATATTAGGCGCCCATGAGAAAAAATGATTCCCTAATTACTAATTTAGATTGGCCATTATTTATTTCGTTTATTACCTTAATTATATTCGGTATGGCAACCATATATTCGGTTGCTTTTAATGAAGATCATCCTGCCATTTTTGCGTTTAGTGAAAAGTATGGGAAACAACTTTTGTGGCTCGGAATATCCTTCTTTGTGGGGCTACTCATTTTTTTAATTGATGCTGATATTTACAGAAAAATTGCTGTTCCTGTTTATGTTATTACGCTATTTCTCCTTGTTATTGTATTATTTATGCCTCCAATCAATGGGGCAAGGGCGTGGCTTGGTGTTGGTTCAATGGGCGTTCAGCCTGCTGAATTTGCGAAGATTGCTACTGCACTCCTGTTAGCTAAATATATAAGCGAACTTGTGGTTAAATTACAAACAACCAAAACTGTTCTTTTGGCTTGTTTAATCTTTTTTATTCCATCTGTACTAGTAGCTTTACAACCCGATGCAGGAACTTTGGTTGTTTTTAGTTCTTTTCTTTTCGTTATGTACCGGGAAGGATTAACATTTGATCCTATTATTTTAGGGGTTTTAAATTCCATCCCCGGCATGAAATTTAAATCAACCTGGTTGGGCAGTCACTTTATTCCGGTACTTTTTTGTTTTTTGTTTCTTTGTATATTAACATTGGTTCTCAGTAATACTAATTTCCAATTATGGTTCTTTCCTAACCAATCTTTTAAAGGTTCTACAGGGATAATAATGACACTATTTGTTCTTGCGCTTTTAGCCCTACTATTTATTCGACAATTCAGTGCCAAAAGAGATCGTTCTAGGATTATTTTGGTAATTGCTTTGGGCTTTATTATTACATCGGGAATTACACTCTTTGTGGATACTGCCTTTTCTAGTTTGGCAAGGCACCAAAGGGATCGAATAGAACTTGTGTTGGGACTCAAGGAGGATCCGGACGGAAGGGATTATAATCGCAATAGGGCCATGGCGGCGGTAGGGTCTGGCGGGGCGTTTGGGAAGGGGTACAAAGAAGCGTCTGTTTCCAGTTTAAAAAGTAACCATGTTCCAGAAAGTGAAACCGATTTTATCTTTTGTCCCTTTGCAGAAGAGTGGGGGTTTTTGGGAAGCTTTATTCTTGTTTTTATCTATCTCTTTATGCTGATGAGAATTATATATATTGCAGAACGCCAGCGCCTAGCATTTAATAGGATTTATGCCTACTGTGTAGGCATGATTTTGTTTTATCATTTTGCCATTAATATCGGAATGAATATCGGCTTTGCGCCAGTTATTGGAATTCCTCTTCCGTTTTTTAGCTACGGGGGCTCCTCGATTTTATCTTTTTGTATTATGATTTTCATTTTACTCAAATTAGATAGTCAAAGAAAAGATATGTTGTAAATGATTATTCATTAATTTTAAGGCATGAAAAATACTCCGTTAACTCTTTCAGATAGTAAAAAGAGGAAGATGACCTTAATTTTTTGGGGGGTGGGGCTTTTTCCCTTTCTGTTTATTGCTTCCCTTTTGCTTTTTCAATCGGAAGGCGATTTGCCGCCAATTTCTATGCTAGATAACCCACCTGAGTTACAAGCCTCTTTGATTTTCGGGCAAGAAGGCGATACATTAGGTCGCTATTGGCAAATTAATCGAACAAGTGCTAACTATAAAGATATTTCTCCTTATGTCTTTGATGCTTTAATTGCTACTGAAGATGAGCGCTTCATGAAACACTCTGGTGTAGACTTTCGATCTCTTGCGAGGTCTCTTTCCTCCTTGGGAAGGTCGGGTGGTGCGTCAACTATTCCACAACAGTTAGCAAAGTTATTATTTACATTGCAGCAGAGACAACGAGACGAGATAGCAAGGGCAAATGGAGAAGAAAGCACAAGGGTTTTTGATGGTGTTTTTGGAAAGTTAAGTCGCTTAGGCGAAAAAGCCCGAGAAAATATTATTGCCACGCGCCTTGAATCAATCTACACAAAAGAGGAAATAATAACAATGTACCTTAATCAATTTGATTTTTTATACAATGCGGTTGGAATCGAAAATGCGGCGAAAGTTTACTTTAATAAAACCCCTAAAGATTTATCAAAGAATGAAGCCGCTATGCTTGTGGGCATGTGTAAAAACCCAAGTCTTTTTAATCCATACAAGTATAAAGTTACGAACTACCGAAGAAAAATTGCTGCTGATTTAGAGTTGGAGCCAAGCGCAGTTTCTTTGAGCCAAATTCTTGAGGCCAGAGCGAAGGATTCCACTAGGGCTTTGTTAAGGCGTAATCAGGTATTATTTCAATGGTTAAAAAACAGCACAAATGATAACGGAGCCATCATTAATAAACTAAGTAAAGCTGAATTTGACTCTTTGTCTTTACTGCCTCTAGATGTTAATTATCAAGTGGTTGACCATAAAAATGGGGCGGGAGCATATTTTAAAGAGTCACTTAGAAAGGAATTAACATCCCTTCTTCTGGAAAAAGAAGATGGCGTGCTAAAAATTGCAAGGGAAGATGGGCGGCCATATGATATCTATAGTGATGGCCTGAAAATTTATACTACTATAAATTCTAAACTACAAAAATACGCGGAAAATGCCGTTGAGGAACATGTAAAAAAAACACTGCAGCCTGCATTTAATCAAAATAATAGAGGGTTAAAAAATTACCCTTTTTCCAATGATATCAACCAAACAATGGTCAATCAAATAATGAGTAACGCAAGGAAATCAACCGACCGATACAAAAATTTGGTGGCCGCTGGATACAGTGAAAGTGACATAGCGCGTATATTTAATCAAAAGGTGGCTATGAGTGTGTTTTCTTGGAAAGGAAAGTGCGACACCATCATGTCACCAAACGATTCAATAAGGTATTACAAAGCATTCTTGCATGCTGGTATGGTTTCTATTGAGCCTGGGACAGGATTTGTTCGGGCTTGGGTTGGAGGAATTAACTTTTCCCACTTTGCTTATGACCATGTCCGGCTCGGAAAAAGACAAGTCGGTTCTACGATAAAACCCTTTGTTTATGCTGCGGCACTTTCTATGAATGTGGTAAACCCCTGCACTACATTTGGAGCAGAAGAGTATTGTTTAAACCTAGTCGATAATAACAATAGGATCGTTGGAAAATATTGTCCGGAAGGAACCCCCGCTGCAACAATGCGCGATGGACTGGCTCTTTCTTCGAATCCCACAACGGTTGCTGTAATGTCTCGAATGGGTGCTTTTAATCCGAGCAAAAAAATTGGGGGGCCATATCAAATTGCTAAACTGCTAAAAAGTGCAGGAATAGAACTCAAAAAAAATGACATTGTACCGTCAATGTGTTTAGGAAGCATGGACTTATCACTCTACGAACTTGTTGCCGCGCAGTGTATTTTTCCCAATAATGGCGTTTATGTTAAACCCACAATTATTGCTCGAATTGAGGACCGAAATGGCAAGGTTATTTATGAGGCAACAGAAGAAAAAAATCAAGCGCTCAATTCCACTGTGGCATATGAAATTTTAAAGATGATGAAGGGCGTTATTGAAAGAGGTACAGGTGCTAGTTTAAGAAGTGGAAAATACGGAACAATTGCTCCAACAGCTGGAAAAACAGGAACTACTCAAAATAATTCTGATGGATGGTTTATTGGCATTACACCAGATTTAGTTACTGGTATTTGGGTTGGTGCAGAGGATCGATCGGTTCGATTTAAATCCATGAATTATGGACAAGGAGCTAGAATGGCGTTGCCAATTTATGGTTTATACATGAAACAAGTTTATAAAGACGCACACATTGGATTGTCTACATTAGATTTTGCAGAGCCACCAGACTATGACCCCAAAAAATACGAATGTAAAGACGTTCTAATTGATCAGGTAATCGATGAGGGTGACGTACCTTTTGATAACGATTTTTAAAAAATGGATAAAGTAGTAGCTAATGTAAGTGTCGCGCTTGATGGAATTGAAGATGGCATGACCCTCATGCTTGGAGGGTTTGGTTTATGTGGCATTCCTGAAAATTCAATCCTAGAGCTGGTAAAAAAAGGAAAGAAAAACCTTACCTGTATTTCTAATAATGCTGGGGTAGATGGTTTTGGACTTGGTTTGTTATTAGAATCAAAACAAATCAAAAAAATGATTAGCTCTTATGTGGGAGAAAATGATGAGTTCGAAAGACAAATGCTTTCCGGAGAATTAGAGGTTGATCTTATTCCGCAAGGTAGTCTAGCAGAAAGGTGCCGTGCTGGCGGTGCAGGAATTCCCGCTTTTTATACCCCCGCTGGATTTGGAACGGAGGTCGCTGAGGGAAAAGAAATGCGGACTTACAATGGGAAACCTCATATTCTTGAAACAGCATTAACAGCGGATTTTGCCATTGTTAAGGCTTGGAAAGGAGATACAGCGGGGAACTTAATCTATAAGGCTTCCGCTAGAAATTTTAACCCTTTGATGGCGATGGCTGGAAAAATAACTATTGCAGAAGTAGAAGAATTGGTGCCCGCTGGGACACTTGACCCAAATCAAATTCATACTCCTGGTATATTCGTTCAGCGAATTTTTCAAGGAAAGGCATTCGAAAAAAGAATTGAGCAGAGAACGGTAAGAAAAAAAGATTAAATGGCACTTGATAAAATAGGTATCGCGAAAAGAATTGCGCAAGAATTACGTAACGGGTGGTATGTTAATCTTGGCATTGGAATTCCCACATTGGTCGCAAATTATATTCCAGAAGGGATTGAAGTGGAATTTCAATCGGAAAATGGCGTACTTGGAATGGGGCCCTTTCCTTTTGAAGGGGAAGAAGATGCTGATCTAATTAATGCAGGGAAACAAACGATAACTACGCTACCGGGGGCTTCCTTTTTTGATTCCGCAGAGTCCTTTGCAATGATTCGTGGACAACATGTTCAACTGACCGTATTAGGAGCAATGGAGGTTTCCCAAAATGGTGATATTGCCAATTGGAAAATTCCGGGCAAAATGGTGAAGGGAATGGGTGGCGCAATGGACCTTGTTGCATCAGCGGATAATATTATTGTAGCTATGATGCACAGTAATAAGGCCGGCGAATCTAAATTATTAATAAACTGTACACTTCCATTAACAGGGGTTGGATGTGTAAAAAAAGTCGTTACTGAATTAGCCGTTCTGGAAATCATTGATGGCGCTTTTCACCTAATTGAACGCGCTCCTGGCGTATCCGTTGAGGAAATTGTGAGCAAAACAGAAGGGCTGTTAATTGTGCCGGAATTTGTGCCGGAAATGCAACTCTAAGCCGCTTGTTAATCAAAGAAAAATATTTAACTGCCATTCATGCCGCGATAGAGGCTTCTAAAGAAATAATGCGCATTTACAATGGGGTAATTGACCTTGATTATAAAGAAGACGGTTCTCCACTAACCAATGCAGACTTAGCTTCTTCAAAAATTATTAACGATTATTTGTCTCCTCTAGGATTTCCCATTACAAGCGAAGAAATAATTCATACAAAATACAAGGAAAGGTCGGACTGGGAAAGTTGTTGGTGTGTAGACCCTCTTGATGGAACAAAAGAATTTGTAAGTAGAAATGGGGAATTTGCTGTCAACATCGCATATATTGAAGGAGAATATCCTGTTTTTGGACTTATTGCCTCACCAGTATATGAAGAAATACTATTTGGAGGAAAAGAAATGGGGGTTTTTGCCTGCTCTTTTAGGGATGTCAACGAACCCTCAAAATGGAAACATATACCTGAGGTAGAGGGTGTTAATCATCCCTTAATCATTATTGGGTCAAGAAGCCACCCTTCTGAATTAGGGAAAAAATACTATGAAGAGATGTTGCTGATATCAAGAGATGTTGAGTATCTTTCGAAGGGTTCGTCCTTAAAGTTTTTTGATCTTGCTAATGGAAAAGCAGATGTTTACCCTCGGTTTGCCCCAACAATGGAATGGGATATTGCTGCCGGCCAAGCGATTTTAGAGGCTTTGGGAGGCGAGGTAAACCACGCCATAGAAGGAACACGATTGCGATATAACAAAGAAGACCTGACCAATCCTTTTTTTATAGCTAAAACAAAGGGATTTATTGCTAATTATCCATGAATAATAAACTTGTCTTATTATTTATTTTAATTTGCCATTGTGCTACTGGGCAGAGTCAATTGGAGCCAATTGGAACTTATTTTAAAGACCAACTTTATAAAACAAATACAAGCGCATCATTTCTCCCAATAAGCAAGAACCAAGAAAAATGGACGTGCCTATTTGGGGTTAGAAAAAACGATACTTTACTTCCCTCTAAAATGAAACGATTTAGAGACGAGCATCTCATTAAGGTAAGTGGAGAAGATTTTAAACTGGAAATTTCGCCGCTTTTCAACTTTTCTTTGGGAAATGATTTACTAGATTCAAGCAATCAATTTTTATATCAAAATAGCCGTGGAATTATAATTTTAGGTGATATCACCCCTCGGTTTTCATTTTCGACCTCTTTCTATGAAAACCAAGCACGATTTAGTTCGTACGAAAGTTCCTACATGAGTGGACATGGCGAAATTTATCCCACAGTCAATAATCAATACAACGTCCAAAACGCGGTTGTACCTGGCGCAGCAAGGACAAAACCATTTAAAAATGGCGGCTTTGATTATGGCTACGCTATTGGTAATCTTGTATTTCGAGCAACAAATAAAATTACATTTATCGCAGGGAATAATCAACAATTTATTGGCGCTGGATACCGATCTCTATTGCTTTCTGACAATTCCATTGGCTCACCATACGTCCGAGTTGACTATCAGTTTTTTCCACGTTGGACGTTCAATTACTTGAGAAGTCGCTTATTAAATTTAGTGCGTAAACCGAACTATACGACCGTAGAAGGATATTACCAACCTAAAGGGCTTGCTGTAAATTACGTTAGTTTTGCAGCGACTAACCGCTTGACAATTAGTTTGTTTGATGGCGCCATTTGGGCAAAGGGAGATTCCGTTAAAACAAGTGCCTTAAACCCTTTGTATTACAGCCCAATCCCCTTTTTAGGACATCTTGTATCAGATAGTACCGCGTATGCCATTTCAGGGTTGAATTTCAACTGGGTGATTAATTCCAACATCCGGCTTTATGGCCAAGTGGCATTTGCACGTTGGAAGAAAATGGAGACTGCTTTTCAACTAGGTTGCCGATCCTATGAATTCGTTGGATTGGAATCCCTTTTCATGCAGTTGGAATACAACCAAGTGTCAAGCCACATGTATCAAGCGCCTGCACAATTTCTTTCTTATTCACAGTATAATTTACCCTTAGCACATACCAAAGGAAATGGGTTTAGAGAAATCGTATTCCGTTTAAATTGGAGGTGGAAATCATTTGCTGTGGAAGGAAAATCAATTGTATATCAATTGATCGATCATCAAAAAAACGCCCTCTTGCCAATAACCAAGTATAGCGATAATGAGAATAATTGGCTTGCCCTTGAGCAAGTGGAACTCTCTTATCAAATTAATAAAAAACTTAATCTAAGTGTCTTTTCTAATTTAACATACCGATTTAATTCACCTTCTATTGATCAAAAAAATCTTCTCCTATATTTTGGTATACGAACAAGTTTAATGAACCATTACAATGATTATTAAAGCGGGCGTCTTATCGATTTTTATTTGCTGTGCTTGTACCATCTCAAGGGCACAAATTACGGTAGATTGGTTGGTTGAACCACGGCCAAATGATAGCTTAAAAACCGCTCAAATAACACGCCACGACAACTTTTACCCGGTTATTAAATTAAATATAGCGAAAAATATTGGTTTTAAGCTAAAAAGTAATACTTCACTAATCCCCGTTTTGGACATTGGAACACAGTATAATGAAGCGACTCTTTATAGAATTGGAGGGGGGGCTTTCTTAGAAAGTTCGCCCGGTAAAAAGTGGTATTATCGGGTGGGGGGAATTTGTTATTTCCAAGAGGCCGGAAATAATTTTAAAGTTCCCTACCAAGAATATAATGATCAGCCAAATAAGATCATTGGCGTTTCCCCAATGGGAAGAATTGCCTTTCAACCTCACAAATATTTCAATTTCCAATTGGGCTTAGACAAGAATTTTATCGGGGAGGGCTGCCGATCTTTATTTCTAAGCGACTACGGTAAGCCATATGCTTTTGGTAAAATGCAAACACATTTTTGGCATCTTGAATACACAATCCTCTATCAAGGACTTACAGAGCAATATCAAAATAAAACAAGATTAAAATTTGGTGCTAGTCACTTTCTAAGTTGGAATGCTACCTCATGGCTAAACATTAATTTTTTCGAATCCGTTATTTTTCAAGCAAAAGACACCTTACTTCAAAGAGGGTTTGATCCAGAATACTTAAATCCATTTGTTTTTTATCGCCCCCAAGAGTACGCTATTGGTTCATCAGATAATGTATTAATTGGAGGAGGAATTACTATTAAATACAAAAAACACCGACTTTACTCACAATTTATTATTGATGAGTTTCTGCTATCAGAAATTCGAAACAAATCCGGTTGGTGGGCCAATAAATTAGGTGGACAAATCGGAATTAAAGGGTGGATAGAAAAGGGGCGGAACGCTTTTTTTTACCGTGTGGAATGTAATGCCGTAAGGCCTTACACCTATTCCCACCTAACACCTTTGCAAAATTACGGCAATTCCAACAGTACCTTAAGCCATCCACTCGGTGCTAATTTTTCGGAAATGCTAGGAGAATTTAAATGGCAAAATAAGAAGTGGCTCTTCAAGCTATTTCTTTCCTATGGTTTGTGTGGACTAGACAAAAACAACTTAAGTTATGGTGCGGATATTTATCAGCCATATACCTTAAGGCCCTACGATTTTGGAGTGTTTATTGGTCAGGGCCAGAAGGTTAATTTTGTGCGAACGAATCTACAATTAAACTACCTTGTCTCTAAAAAGGGAGCTATAGCTGTTTTTGGAGAATTGGCTTGGCGATGTGATTTAATGAACGGAACATATGGCTTACAATATCTGCCGGTGGTTGGCCTGCGCTCTCAATTATGGAATGATTATAGGAATTACTAGCCAATAATAAATTACGAAAACAAGATATTTAAATTAATTTTCTACTTTAGTATAAATATAAAAAACTATGAAAAAGTTACTTTTTGTACAATCGTTTCTTTTAGCAATTCTACTCTTTTCTTGCAAAAACACAGAGGAGCCAAAGGCGCCCGAACAAATTGTCGTAGATACGAAGCCGTTTATTGGTTCGTATGTTGGTTTATTCGGAGAAAACAAAATTAATGTTACTATTTTAACAATGTTTGATGGAAAGATAGACGGGAAATCAATTGTAGCAGGAAACGAGCGACGATTTTCCGGAAGCTATGTTGTTGTAAACGGTGGAGTTCATGTCGTTGCTAGTGAGCCTGGAGATGATAAAAATGACGGGGTATTTGAGTTCGACTTATCTGTAAATAATCCAAATTCTTTAACGGGAAATTGGAAAGGAAATTCAAATGGTTCCAACAAAAATTATTCACTTCTTCGTAAAGACTTTGTATACGATGAAAAAAATGGTATTTATTCAGAATTATCAACACGAAAAATGGAAATTGATGAATTATATAATGATTATTTAGAAAAAGAATTGCGAATTATGCGAAATGAAATCTTTGCGCGACATGGCATGGCATTTAAGTCTAAGGATTTAAGGAAAATCTTTGAAAAATATGATTGGTATGTTCCCATGAAAAAGGATGTAACTGATGAGTTAACTCCTGTAGAAAAACACAATCTTTCACTCATAAAACAAGTGGAAGAAATGTATCTGCCGGGTTGTTAATTTAAGGCGGGCAGTATATTCAAACAAAAAAAGCAGCCGTCGCTGCTTTCATTTGTTTAATTAAGGGTTATTATAGGCCAATTATCTGTCGAAGTTCCACTTCTGTCAAACTGCTTTTTTTTCCTTTATCATTGATATAACTCCGGTTAACAAGCCGGCCATGAATAGCTACTTTTTTTCCCTTCTCCGCATATTCTTCAATAAAACCTGCTAAATTTCCCCAAGCATAAACTCGATGCCATTGGATTTTTGCGGTATATTTTCCGTCATTATTGCGGGTTACTTTTTGGGTGGCTAAACTAAATCTGGCAACAGACTTTCCATCGTCATACTTTGTTATTTTGGCTGGTGTGCCAATATTGCCCACCAGGGTAACATAATTTCTAATTGTATTCATATTTTACTGCGTATTTTACTCATTGTTGATATATATAGTGGGACCGGCAAATCCGTGATCATTGCGGCGCCTATGGTCGCCGGTCCTCGTTAGTTTTACTGTATTACATAATAATTAGGTCATTCACCTCTACCTCTGTTATACATGCTGGTTTTCCATTTGACTGATAAAACCGATTAATGAGTTTTCCCTCTATGGCCAATCGAGTTCCCTCTATACCATATTCCTCAATAATTGGGACCCACCTGCCCCATGCGGAAATTCGATGATTGTTACTTCTTGTCTTGGTGGTTCCTTTACTATCGCAATAAAATTCACTTGTTGATAGGAGAAACCTAGCGACTAGTTTTCCTTCTTCTGTTTTGGCAAATGTGGGGGCGGTGCCCATTTTTCCGATTAAATTCACGTGATTCATAAACG
Organism: uncultured Flavobacteriales bacterium; assembly: GCA_903939755.1. GTDB lineage: Bacteria > Bacteroidota > Bacteroidia > Flavobacteriales_D > Crocinitomicaceae > UBA952. Next base: position 30,729 of record CAJAII010000028.1, read on the forward strand.
CACTATTTTATATTTATTTGTTTATCGCTTCTTTTTTTTCACTGATCACTAAAAATTCGGTCGCTTCGATAATGGTGGCATAGCGTTTTTCTCCTGCAGCCGTTTCATAGGTTTGATGAACCAGTTTTCCTTCTAATATTATTTCTTGCCCTTTTGTAAGGTGCTGTTTTACGCGCTCTGCCGTCTTGCCCCAGGTGTTGATGGTATGCCACTGTGTATTTTCTACCCAATCTCCTTTTTTATCTTTGTAGTTTTCGTTGGTTGCCAAGTTAAATCGGGCCAACGTCTTTCCTGAATCGAAAGTTACTACCTCTGGTTGTGCTCCTAAGCGGCCAATTAAATTGACTTTGTTTTTTAATGTGTTCATTGTTTTTTGTTTAAATGATTCGATAATTGTGCTGGATCAAACGCCATTGTCTGAAATCAACGGTGCAAAGTTTCGAACAAGGCGATCTTTGTTTCGGTTGTCTTTCGTTTAGTTTCGATTATTATTCGTTTGTTGTCGGATAGACAAGACATAAGCCGACATCAAGCCGTTGATTTAAAGCTAGTTGCGATTTATAAATGACTTTGTTTCTTCCAATAAAAAAAATGAGTGTCGCTTGTTTTTTTTATTGTTTAACAAAGCGGCGTTGAGATACTCGCTCGTCTATTTGCGTTATTTTTAACAAATAAACGCCGGCATTTAAAGTTGTCAAGGAAATTTGGATTGATTTTAATGGCTCATTGGTCATGTCAATAGTGGAAAGAACTTTGCCTGTTTGATCTATAACTTCAATTGATTTTAGTAGGGTGCTAGACCCAATAAACAGGTTTTCTTTACTTGGGTTCGGATAAACATCAATTTCATTTTCCTCACTAATTGTATTCATTCCCAAATCACAAATTCCTGGCAAATTCGCATCTATCCAATTGGCTCTTGTGGCAATGTAGTCTTTAAAAAAGCCTAAATCTTCTTCATAGGTATTTCCAACGAATCCATTCCAATTCACATAAACGCCAATAATGGGCCATTTCTGATAATTTCGTGCCCGAGATTCCGTTAGCATCAGTGACATGGAGTCTATCCAATAATTTATAGAGTCGGTCTGTAAAACGCCCTGTCTTAATTCGTTCCATCTGCACTTTAATCCATTTCGATAACTTGGCGAATCGAGTAATCTTTCCCACCAAAAAGGAATCGCAGAGGTAAAATTGCAAATTTCATCAAAGTTATATTGCCAACCTGTTGTTAGTTGGGCATCACAATAATCAGCATTACCATAACTTAAATTAAAATCCCACATAGGGCCCGCGACTAATTTTCCTTGAAAAGCTCCCGAGTTTTTATCTTTATACATAAAAGAACTTGAGCGGTATCCGTCTACTGTTCTCCCTAATTCTTGTAATAGGAAGAAATCATAAAATGAGGTGGGTTCAATGTAATCGGCATAATTAAGCTCCGGATCAGCTTGAATTGAATTTTCAAAATCTGAAATAAAATTTTGTAAGTAATTTATTTGTTGCGGTTGAAGTTCAGCAAATTCAGGGTCGTGAAATTGAAAAACAACTTCATTATTAAAGTTAGAATTCCATGGCGTTCCTGGGTCTCCTGTTAACTTGTCCACTTTTATTATATAACCACCCGTAAGTGAGTCGCCTGCAATATCATCCATATCCAAACGAGCCACGTTAACCCGCTCATTATCTCTTTTTATCCGCTCAAGCAGAATATAAACCCCTAAATAAACATTGTTTATAATCAATTCGCAAAACTTATACCTTGAGGCATAATGCCCCATTTTTTGTGAGAGATCATATGTTAATACATCCCTTAACATTGTTTTGTCGGTATAAGGTCCGTTTAAAATCCAATCGTTTTCTACTGGCATTCCCAATAAGGAAACATTATTATTTGCTCCTAACAATGTTTGGGTCTCAAAGCCATAACTTTTCTTTGGGTATTGTTGAGAAGTAGAGCCTCTTATTTCGATGGATATTTTGCCGCTATAGCCATTGAAAGGGTCGTTTATTAAATTAAGAGACGTTGAATTATCAATAATTCCCATGTCACAAACGATTCTGTTTACATCATTAATTACTTGACCCACGGGAGTTGTTATAATGATAATTGGAATATTCGACGAAGTTAAATTAACTTGGCAGAAGCAAGAACCACAGTAGAGAAAAAAAACAAAAAATATGTGTTTCATTATATAAAAATACAAACAAGTTCTGAATGCTAAAAATAGAATGCCTTTACAGCTGTTTATTTTTCTCACTTGATAGAGGTCGTTGCAAATAATCCAAGTAACGAAGCAAGGTATGGGCTTCTAAAAAAATAGTAACTTTGGTCACCAAAAACAATCAGAATGTACGAAAACGTATTAATTAAGACCGAAAACGGAATTCGAATAATAAGCATTAATCGACCCGACCAATTAAACGCTTTAAATAAGAAAACTATTGCTGAATTAAGCCACGCGGTCTCCGATGCAGACAAGGACGACTTGGTTGGACTTATCATTATTACTGGTGAAGGAGAAAAGTCATTTGTTGCAGGCGCTGACATAAAAGAATTTGCTGATTTTTCTATCAGCGAAGGGGGTTCGCTCGCTAAAACGGGGCAATCATCTCTGTTTAATTTAATTGAAAACTTAACGAAACCTGTCATCGCAGCTATTAATGGTTTTGCACTTGGTGGGGGGCTAGAGCTTGCCTTGTCCTGCCATTTACGGGTAGCGTCCTCTAATGCAAAACTTGGATTGCCAGAGGTTTCTTTAGGGGTAATTCCAGGATATGGGGGAACACAACGACTTGCACAATTAGTTGGTAAAGGTCGAGCAAATGAACTGGTTTTTACCGCGGGAATGATTTCAGCTGATGAAGCCTGGCGAATTGGCCTGATAAACCATGTTGTTGAATTACCTGATTTACTCACTAAAGCAATGGATATCGGACAAAAAATAATGCGTAACTCTCCTAGCGCTATCGCTGCGGCAATTGTTGCAATAAATGCGGGTTTTACGGATGGTGTAAATGGATATGATATTGAAATAGAAGAGTTTGGGAAATGCTTTGGAACAAATGATTTTAAAACGGGGACAAGTGCATTTCTTTCTAAAGAAAAACCTAGTTTTAGGGGTAAATGAATAGTAATATAAAAAGACTTCTTGGCCAAACAGCTATTTATGGCCTTTCAAGTATTGTTGGGCGGCTACTAAATTATTTGCTGGTTCCATTGTATACGGACAGTTCTGTATTTAAAGACCCCGCGGATTATGGGGTAGTATCTGAGTTGTACGCCTGGGTCGCATTTCTAATTGTATTTCTATCTTTTGGAATGGAAACCGCATTTTTTAGATTTCTTCAGGGAAGTGAAGACAAAGAAAAGGTGTTTTCAAATAGTTTTCTCACCGTTCTCGGCATCAACATTCTCTTTTATGTTGGATTATTATATTTCAATAATGAACTGGCTGCTTTTATGTTGTATGAAGGGCATAATGAATACATCGTTTTATTGGGAGCGATTGTCTGTCTTGACGCTATTGCCACCATACCGATGGCCCGACTTAGAGTAGAAGAAAAAGCGCTGCGTTTTACAATGATACAGCTCTCATCCATAGGAGTTAATATTGCCCTGAATCTAATTTTACTGCTAGGTTTTTTCGATCCTGCAAGACCAGAAGAGGGTATATTATTCATTTTAATTGCGAATCTCTGTGCGTCCTTGATTAAAGTCCTTCTGGTATATGATATCATTTCAACGGTTGTACTTAAAATAGATTGGGTTTTTGTTCGGAGCCTACTTGCTTACTCATTTCCGCTAGTTATTGCAGGCTTTGCGGGAATTGTCAACGAAACAATTGATCGAATTCTTCTTAAACAAGTACTATATGACCCGCTAATTCCTGGGTCGCTGCAGGCGGCAGAATCCGAGGTGGGAATATATAGCGCCTGTTACAAATTAGCGATGTTGGTAACCATCTTATTACAGGCGTATCGATATGCGGCAGAACCCTTCTTTTTTGAACAATTAAAAAACGAAGATAGAAACAAGGTGTATTCTAAGATAATGAACTTATTCATTGCTGTTGTTTGTTTAGTATTCTTAGCGGTAAGTATTAATTTAAGTGTGTTTAAGTTTTTTATCCGGACAGAAGTCTATTGGGAAGGACTGAAAGTGGTGCCTATTTTACTAATGGCAAACGTGTTTTTGGGGATTTACTATAACCAAAGTATTTGGTATAAATTAAGTGGAAAGACCCGTTTTGGTGCCTACATTGCACTGATTGGTGCGGGCTTTACTATTGGAATAAATTTACTTTTTATTCCTGAATATGGCTTTATGGCGTGTGCTTGGGCAACTTTAATTGTGTACGGTCTACAAATGGTCCTTTCTTATTTCCTTGGACAAAAACATTATAAAATTCCATACAATACTAAAAAATTCTTGCTGTACGTGGGTGGAGCCATAGGGATTTTCTTTGTCTTTACTTTAGCACGTTTATTTTTTAATTTGGAAATCACAAGCGCTAGTTTTCCGCTTCTCGCATTTGGAAACCTGCTGATTCTACTATACGCCATCTTCATTTTTGGAATGGAACGAGGTTTACTTCGTCGGGCTTAAATTTTCAAAAAAAGCGATCGCTTTATTCACTTCTTCCTTTGAATTTCCGATCGAGAAGAAGTCATCGTATACAATAACTGGGCGACGCAAAAAAGTATATTCTTCAACTATAATATGGCGGCATTCTAATTCGCTAAGGGTTCTTTTATCGTAGCCTAAGGACTTATATTTCATTGCTTTTTTTGAGAAAAGACGTTCGTAAGACCCCGCCATACCAGCAATTTCATCCAACGCTTCGGCGCTGATATTCGTTTGTTTGATATCAATCAGTGAAATATCGCTTGGTAAATTTAATTGTTTAAGTATCCGCTGACAAGTAGAACAGGTACTCAAAAAGTAAACCGCTTTCACTACTTAACAATAAGCTTCGTAAGCGGCGCTAAGATTAGCGGCTATCATTTGTGCCGTGCCACCTTCAATATGATGACGCTCTAAAAAATGAACCAATACGCCATCCTTAAATAATGCAATTGAAGGCGATGATGGAGGATATGGTAAAAAATATTTCCTTGCCTGACTTACCGCTTCGCCATCAACCCCTGCAAAAACAGTGAACAATGCATTTGGCTTTTTGTCCCCTGTAAGCGATAATTTCACCCCTGGACGCATATTTCCTGCTGCGCAGCCACAAACAGAGTTAACAACCACAAGCATAACGCCTTTTGTGTTTTGTATAGAATTATCAACTTCTTCACTAGTTGTTAATTGAGAAAACCCGGCATTCGTTAGGTCGGCTTTCATTGGATTTACTAATTCTGCTGGATACATTTTATGTTTTTTTATATGGTAAAATTAAGTTTAATTATTAGAACAAAGTAGAGGTAATAAATTTTGTTTTTAACGCAACACATTTACATGTCCATTGATGGTTTTCTCTAAGAAGTTATCATCTTTATACGTTATTTGCCAATTATAAGTCCCAATTTGTACATCATACCCATTGTATTCAGCATCCCAAGGCAATGTTGGGTCGTTTGTTTCAAAAATAATTTGACCCCATCTATTGTATATAGATAAGTAATATTCCGTTACCATTTCTAAATTTGAGAAAACAGGAATAAAGGCTTCGTTTATTCCATCATCGTTGATAGTAATAGAATTGGGAACATTCACCACAAGTGTTTCATTAATAATAAAATAGGCTTGTGTTTGATCTGTACAACCATTGGTGTCTATTGCAATAAGAGTTACAATGTATCCACCATTTGTTTGTGCAGGGTAAATATGGCCTGGGTTTTCTTCTTCAGAATCCAAGGAGAAGTCCCCAAAGTCCCAACTATAAAATTGGGCATTCGTTGAATTATTAATAAAATTAATAAGGCCCGAATAATAGTCTATTTCGGCTGTTGTGGCTTGGAAAGAGGCTGTTGGGATAGGGAAAATGTGTATTAAATCCAACATGCTTAATGTATCTGAACATCCATTCGCATCATTTGCAATAAGGGTGACCGAATAATTCCCCGGCGTTGAAAAAGTAACAGAAGGATCCTCCTCAGTACTTGTTGTGGCGTTTGTAAAGACCCATTCGAAAGACAGGCCTGTTCCAACTGTTGTATTTGTAAAATTGATTGTTAACGGAGCGCAGCCAATTGTGTCACTAAGATCAAAAGAGGCGATTAGATTGTTTATTGAATTAATGAATAATGTTGTGTCTATGGTACATCCGTTAGCATCCGTTACGGAAATAATATAAGTGCCGCCACCTAGTGAGTCAATACTATAATTCCCGCCACTCGTTGCTATATTTCCAGATGGAAATACAATTTGACCGAGCGGAATCGCTTGCCACTCTACATTGTAAGAACTCAATCCACCAAAAGCAGAAACGGATATTTCTCCTTCGTCATTATTACAGCCACTATTTGATAGAACGCTTGCAGAAATACCCATGCTTGTCGCTGGTTCAGTCAGTATAATAATGCTAGGATAATTAATACTGCAATTATTAGCGTCGTAAATTTGAATTATATATTGTCCCGGACACAGCCCGTCAAAAGAGTATAAAGAGTCTGGGTAAAGATTCGCTTCTTGAGAGGAAATCGGTTTTGTAGCAATTACTGCAAATGTTCCTCCGGTGGAATACAATAAGTTAACTGAATAACCCGCCGTTCCTCCATTTGGATCAAATAAAATTTGTCCGGAGCAGGCGCCTTTACAAGATATGTTATTAAATGTGACGCCCTCCAATGTTAGTGAATCTGGATTTGTTACCGTTATATTAAACTGTCTTTCACAATTTAAAGAATCAATTATGGAAAGTGTATAAATCCCCGCTGGCAAGCCGGATAAATTGATAGGGTTGTTATTGTAAATAAAAGGCCCCGCCTGACCAGGTAGTATGATACCTCCTTGTGATGCTGACCACGAATAGGAGTAGCCATTAATTAAGCTGGGTGTCCCTCCTATAATGGCGCCAACTATTATTGAGCCATTACTATCACCATGGCAGAGCGGCTTTGAAACGCTAACATTAATTGTGTCTATTTGCGAAGATTGAATAATTGTCTCTTGCATCGAAACAGTACATCCGTTGGAATCTATGGCTGTAATGGTATAAGTTCCCTCTGGTAAATTATTAATAAGATAAAGTCCTGGGGCAGTTAACAATTCTGCTCCATTAGGGTTTCCTTGCGTTGGTCCGGCCCATGAAATGTCATAACTAGCCGTTCCACCTTGAAGTGCAACAGAAATGATTCCTGTAGAATCGCCAAAACAATTTATTGTGTCGGCTGAAAGTGTCATAACTAAAGCTAGAGGCTCAGTAATTATAAAGGTGGTGTCTTTAACACACCCGTTTGCATCCGTGACAGATAAATTATAACTGCCGGGTGTAATAATATTAAGATTGGGGGAGGCCCCTTGTCCTATTGGAATTACCCCACCATTAGAAGCTGTCCAAACATAGGTATAGCCATTTATCGAAGGAGTTCCTCCAGCAACACTTGTGTAAATATTAGCATCGTTGTCTCCATAACAATTAATTATGTCAACATACGTGCTTGGATAATTAAATACGATGGGCAAAGGTTGAATAATCTGTATGGAATTCACACTTGCTGTACATCCAAAGTTATCTGTTACTTGAAGCGAATAAGAACCTACCGGGAGATTACTAATCGATTCTGTTGCAGCATAAATATTACTTGGGTTCGACCATAAAAAACTATACCCTGGGGTTCCCCCACTAACCGTCATTGAAATTTGACCTGTTGCATCTCCATAACATAAATTATCGGTCGTTGTATAGGCAAAAGAGATTGGATTTAATGGTTGAACTATGGTATAATTATAAACTGCACTACATAACAAGTCATCTGTTACAATAAATGTATAAGTTCCCGCCCCCAAACTTGTTTGATTTAAATTGGTATTTGGCATGTTCGGACTTGGTCCATTCCATTGATAGGTATATGGAGAAACACCACCTGAAACAGCTGGGCTTATCGTTCCACTAAAATCACCAAAACAAAAAACATTAGTTGTAATTGCCGAAACTGTTATGGCAGAAGAAGGTTCTAAAATGGTAGCTGTTTCAGTATGAACACAATTATTAGCATCAGTAATTACTAACGTATATTGACCTGCCGGTAAATTACTAATATTTTGTGCCGTTTGTAAAGGTATGATTGGGCCGGTACTTGTTCCTATATGCCATTCATATGTATAAGGAACGGTTCCACCAGTTACAGCGACACTAATAGCTCCATTCGAATCTCCGTGGCAGTTGTTATTTGACGTGATATAAGTAGATGTTATAACTGGAGGTTGGGTTATATTAAAATTATATACCGGTGTAGTACATCCATTAGCATCGGTTACCACAACGGAGTAGTTACCAATATTCAATCCTGTAATATTCGGACCGGCAGCCGGAATAATCGGGCCTGGTCCGCTCCATGAATAGGAATAACCCGGTCCAGGTGTACCGCCGGTAATTGTTAAAGAGATGGTCCCATCACTATCACCATAACACAAAATATTCGTTGAAACCCCCGTTGCAACAAGCGGAAAAGGTTGGGTTACCGTACTTGAAACAGTAAGACTACATAAATTAGAATCTGTCACTATAAACTGATAAACACCCGCCGCTAATCCTGATAAGGTGGCAGGCGTATTGGTAATGTTTGGTATCGTTGCTGAAAAAGGTACAGTTACTCCCGAAATTAAATAAGGGGGCGTTCCGCCTATAGCTGTAATGGTGACTGTACCGTTTGTATCGTTAAAACAAGAGACTTGTGTAGATGTTGCCGCGGCACCGATGGCGGTTCCTGGTTCTGTTATAATCACCGTGTTGGTAGTAGTACAACCATTGGCATCTGTAATTGTTGCTGTATAAGTCCCTGCTATTAAGCCATTTGGAGCCGTCCCGATAGTAGGAGTTGTTGAAGGGCCCGGAATATTCCCAGTAGTTGTCGTCCATGAATAGGTATATCCTGGTGTACCACCGAATGCGGTAACACTTGCAACCCCTAAGGCAGCACCATAACATGGATTATTGTATTGGCTCGCAGTGGAACTTGGTAAAGATACTGGTTCAGTAATTGGAACAGAAATTGTTTCCGGACACCCATTCGCATCCGTAATAGAAATTATATAATTCCCTGCACACAGACCTGCTTGTGTATACGGTGCGCTAATAGTGGAGGTTACAGGTAAAATACATGGCCCATTCGCAAGAGGGGAAAGCCAATCAACGGTATAAGGTGATACACCTCCACTCGGCGTAATTAAAATAGCACCTGTTGTGTCGCCGGTACAAAGAACATTGGTTGGAGTGGATGTCACTGCAAGGGCCGTTGGGCTACCAACAACTACTGAAATTGTGTCCTGACAACCATTAGCATCTGTTACTGTAAGGGTATAAGGTGCTCCATTGCTATTGGCAGGAACATTATTCATTGTACTCCCTGATGGCGCAACAGGTGGAAGAATCGTAGGAAAAGGAATGGTTACTGGACCTGTCCAAATTAGGTTATTTGGCTGTCCAAGTCCAATGGTATAAGGAGCCGTACCACCATTGGCACCAATTGTTATCGTTCCGGTTGAAATTGCATTAGGAATTGGAAAACACAATTCGTCCGTGTGGCTTATACCTGCTAATAGAGCTGATATGGGTTGATTGATATTGATTGTTGTTAAACTTGTACAATTATTTGCGTCCGTTACCACTACTTGATAGGTTCCTGCTGTTAATCCATTAGGAGCTAAAGAACTACCGATGTTAGCAGTTGTTGATGAACCGGGAATATTACCATTGGTTGTGGTCCATAAATAGGAATATGTTGGAGTACCGCCACTTACTGCAATCCCGGCTTCTCCTGTCGGAATACCGTAACATAAAACATCCGTATTTGATGGCGTTAGAACAAGTGCGGTTGGCTCAAGAATGGTAGCACTTATCGTGGTGTCACATCCATTTAAATCTGTAATTTCAAAAACATACGTTCCTGGACAAAGATTTGGATAAGAAGTAACACCTGTTACCACTTGAGAAACCGGTAAAATACATGGGCCAGAGTTTGGTCCAGACAACCAAGAAATAGTGTAATTAGGCGTTGCCCCACTTGGGGTAATGGTAATGTTCCCGTCGTTGGACCCATTACAGGTAACATTTAATATACTTACCGCGGCTTGCAAATAGGTGGGCTCCGTTATCGTTGTTGTAACACTTGTTGTACAGCCATAAGAATCAAAAATGTCGTAAGTGTAAGTGCCTGCCACCATGTTGTTGGATACCGAATTTCCACCAGAAACCAAAACGGGTTGTGTTCCATTCCATGGTGGTGAAGTACCATAAATAGTATATGGTGCTGTTCCTCCACTTGGAATTATGGTAATGGTTCCGTCATTATTATTTGTACACGTTTCATTCGTTTGACTAATTGTTGCTGTCAATGGATTTGCTGGACCAATAATGTTAAAGACCGCGTTGCTTGTACAAGTATTGGCATCAGTAACAACGGCACTATAAACACCAGGAGCTAAACCAAGTATGGACAATCCATTTCCAATATTTGTTCCTGAGGCATTTAACCAAGAAATAGCATATAATGGCGTTCCTCCACTCACTATGGCTTGAGCGGATCCTGTTAATGGTAAACAATAAACGGTATCATTATTCACATTGATTAACAGCGGTGCTGGCTCCGAAATAATAGCCGAAGTGTTAATGTTACATCCATTTAAATCTGTAACCACAACACTATAATTTCCTGGGCATAAGCCTGTTGCATTCGATTGATTAATAGGTATACTACAAGGTGCACCTGCGGTACTTGTCCACACATAAGAATAAGCTGGGACACCGCCATTAACGGTTATATTAATGAACCCATCACTTGCCCCATTACATGTTACATTGTTGCTTGTTACCGCATAAGTAAGGGCGGTAGGTTGAGTAATAATTACGCTCAGTGTCTCCGGACAATTATTTAAATCTTCAACAATTATGCTATAGGTACCCGCTAATAAAGCACCAATAGTATATGTTCCTCCTGAATTATTTATTTCTAGCCCTGCAACCGGGAATGGTGGTCCAGGAGTCCAAGATACATTATATCCAGGAGTGCCTCCTACAACATTTACAGCTATTGAACCCGTCGAATCATCAAAACAAGCCACATTAAGATGTGAAATACTAACCACCATCGCTTGTGCGGGCGCAGTAATACTAAATTGCACAATGATCACACATCCATTGGCGTCTGTGATGGTATCATAATAATCTCCTATACACAAGCCAGTTATTGATGGAGTTGTTTGTCCGTTGCTCCACGAGTGTTGATACGGCGCCGTACCACCTGATGGGACGGTTGTAGCAATGCCCGTGCAATATCCGAAACATGGATTATTGGTTTGGGTGGCTGTGGCTGTAAGCGGAGCATTCGGTGCAACAATTGATTGGGTAAATACATGGGTGCAATTATTAAGATCCGTAATTGTTATGGTATAGGCGCCTTGACAAAGGCCGTTTGCTGCAATAACACCGGAATTACTTACCGTACTTGCAGGAACAGCGCATATTGCCGGTAATGCAGGTGCTGACCATGAAATTGTATATGGCGCTGTACCACCTATGACATTGAACGCAATGCTGCCATTCATGTCGCCGAAGCATTGTACATCCGTTACGGCAATATTTGTAGCGTTTAATGGGTTTTGAGGTTGCGTAATGGTTATGGTTTCTGAATCCATACAGCCATTGTTGTCTGTAATCTGAACGACATATGTTCCTGCTGATACGTTCGAATATTGATAAGAGCCTCCCGCTAAGTTAATTATATCTAATGCCGGCGTAAGTGTGGCTGAAGTTAGGGTGTAGCTTGGACTACCCCCGTTTGCTGTAATTGAAATTGTTCCGTTATATTGGACTCCTCCTCCTAAACACAATACATTGGTAGATGTAAAGGCAGTGACAAGCGGCGAAACAGGTCCTGAAATGGTATAGGTGTTTGGTACAAAACATCCATTAGCATCAGTTACCGTTACATTGTATATTCCTGGAGCTAAATTATTCTGACAGTTTGCATTTCCTGGTAGGGACCATGCATAAGAATACGGCCCTGTACCGCCCGTAGGCGTTAAACAAATACTACCAGAATTCACTCCTGCACAAACTACATTCGTAACTGCTGGGTTAACCGAAATTGGATTTGCCGGTTGGTTGATTGTGGCGCTCAGTTGTTGGGTACAAAGCCCATTATTATAGGTTAAGTCTATTGTATAATTCCCGCCTGGTAAATTATTTAATAGGAACGGGGACGTATTTATATTTCCGGAATAAGGACCACCTGGACCATTAATTACGTAAGTCACCGGATAAGAACCTGGAGGGGTGGTAATCGTTAGAACCCCAGTATTCCCTGGATTACATAAAATCGTGTTAACACTTACGGTTGCTCCAAAAACTGGGGGCTCTGTGATAGTAAATACATCCTGTATGGAACACCCGTTCGCGTCAATAACAGTAAGGGTGTAGTTTCCTGCTGTTAATATAGGAGGTATTGAGTAAGACCCACCAGACAAAGGAATTTCAATTCCTGGGAGACTAACTAAAGGACCTGGAGGTGAAGTTCGTTGATAGGTAACTTGATATCCGGCCGTTCCACCAGAGGCGGTAACTTGGATAGAACCATAGTTGTTGTTAACCGTAGGGTTACAAGAGATATTAACCGGGGGAGATAAACTCATGGAAAGGGCTAGAGCCGGCTCTGTTATAGCCAAGGTTTGAACATTAGGACATCCATTGGCATCCGTGACGGTTAAGGTGTAAGAACCCGCCGGAACGTTGGAGATATTCGAGGTTGTTGATGAGCCTGGGATATTACCGTTGGTGGTGCTCCATTGATAAGTATAAGGCCCAACAGCTCCTGAAACAGAGGTAGATATTGCACCAGCTCCTTGTCCGAAACAAAGAATTGGAGTAATCGTTGGCGTCACAACGATTGGCTGCGGTTGGGTTAAGGTGGTACTGATGGATTGCGTACAGCCATTTGCATCCGATAAATTGACCGTATAGGTTCCTGCAGGAATGGCGGATATAGGGGTTACCGTAACTGCTGTGCTGGCTATGGTTCCACTAAAACTTGGTGGACCTACAATGTTATAATTGATGGGTGCTGTACCACCAGACGTCGTGAATGAAAGTGAACCAGTTGATGCTCCGTTACACAGCACATTCGTAGTAGAAGTAATTCCTAAAGTAAGGGGTAATGGTTGAGTAATACTCTGGTTCACAGTCACCGAACATCCATTATTATCTATAATAGTTAAGGTATAATTTCCTCCTGTCAAATTCTGGAATTGTGCCGTGTTGCCATTTGCTGGATTCACAATCTGAGGGACACCTATTCCACTAACCGTATAATTAGGAGTTCCTCCCGAAATCGCTATGGTGATTTGTCCATCAGTTAAATTACCACAAGAGACATTGGTAAAACTTGAGATCGATGCTGAAAGCGTTAATTGCGGTTCTGTTACCACGTATGTTTCTGTTAATGTACAGTTGTTTGCATCGCTTACTGTTAATTGGTAGGTTCCTGCGGGTAAATTTATTTGGCTGGCAGCTGAAGCGGCGGCAGTTAATACTCCACCGTTACTAGCTACCCAGGAATAAGTATACCCCCCTGCTCCGCCCGAAACCGTAGGGATAATTTGCCCAGTGGATAAGCCATGACAATCTACAGGAATAATTTGCTCAACAATTTGAATTGGATTTGGAACGGTAATGTTTGTACTAACGGTATCGGAACATCCATTTAAATCGGTAACAACAACGGTATATGCCCCTTGAGCTAACGATGGTGGGTTAAGAATTCCGCCTATTTGGAGCGGAGTCCCGCCAATTATTATTCCATTGGAAGGGCTCGGACCACTAATTACATACGTCAGGTTAGGTACACCACCATTAGCGGTAAGCAATAATTGTCCCGTGGTTTGACCTGCACACAAAATGTTTGTAGGAACGACAGAGAGTGTTAGGGCGGGTGGGGTATTTATCGTAATGTTTTGAGTGTAGCCGCACCCGTTGGCATCTGTTACCGATAGCACATAGGTGCCCGGGCTTAAATTAGGAAAGGTCGCTGTATTATCAATGTTCGGGTTTATCGATTGGCTTTGCCCTCCGAGGGTTGCAATATAATTTGGTGTTCCGCCATTAACAGCAATTTGAACTTGCCCATTGTTAGCGCCATAACAAGAAAGATCATTTACATCAATCACTGTAACAACCATGGCAGATTGTGGCTGAATAACAGTATAAGAAGTCGCAAAAGGACAATTATTTGCATCTAATAAGTTAAATTGATAATTCCCTGCACATAAACTACTTATATTTTGTGTATTCCACGTGGTAACTCCATCTGTCCATTGATATACATAGGGGAAGGTTCCTCCGGAAACGGCGGAGGAAATTCCACCGTTACAATCCCCAAAGCAATTTATTGTTGATCCGGTTATTATAGCCTGCAGAGCGGCGGGTTCATTGATTGTTACAACCACAGCGGCTGAAGCGCATTGATTCGCATCTAATACCGTAACAGAATAGGAATTAGCTGATAAATTGGGAATTTGAATAGATAATTGATTGGAAACTTGGCTAAATGGTGGCGCGGGGCCAAAAGGATCAACATTAAACGTATAGGGAGGTGTGCCCCCACTAATTCCGACATTGAATGAGCCGTCATTATCACCAAAACAAGAAACATTGACGAAGGATGAAATCGAAGCGATAATTGGGGCTTGAGGTGCTGTGATGGTAATTGTCGCATCATCCTGACACCCGTTATTGTCGATAATAGATACTAAATATGAACCTAGAGGAAGGCTATCAGTGTAACTAGTTAATACATTAAAAATTTCTGGGCCTTGCGGATCAATTACTGGTGGAGAAGTTGGGGTTATAACCACATTATATGGTGCGGTTCCGTTGGTAGGAGTGACCGTAATTGATCCATTCGGATTTCCAAAACACAGAATATTGGTTGAAGTAAAGTTAGCTTGGAAAGGTGTTGGAGTAATGATTATACTGTCTGAATATGACGTGGCACAGCCGTTGGCGTCGGTTACCGTTACCGTGTAAATACCACATGTTAGAGCAGATGGATTAAAGATATTAGGAGGAATATTTGTCGCCGAGCAATTAATCCCCGGATTTAGTAATGGCGCCCATTGCCATGAGGTGTTATATAGTGGGGAATTTTGATTGGGTGTTCCTCCAGATAGTTGTAAATTAATATACCCAAGACTGTTTCCATCACAAAGGGGGCCAGAATCTTGCCATCCGATATTGATTGGTGTAGGTTCAGTAACAACTGTTATTACGGTAGACGTGCATCCATAAGCATCGGTTACTAATAATTGATAATTTCCATCGGGTAGACCTTGAGGGTCTTCTGAAGCCATTTCTCCCGCGGGGATAGGTCCTCCAACACCTCCAGAAACAGACCACAAGAAAGAATAAGGTGCCGTTCCTCCTGTAACAGAAGCAAAAATTTCACCATCACTTAGGCCATAACAAGAAACGTTGGTAACATTATCCACCACCGCTGAGACAGCAGAATTCGGTTGATCAATCGCTATCACTTCTGTATCAACGCATCCATTATTATCAATAATTTCCAAGGTATAAACTCCTGCTGCTAAATTCAGAATGTTGAATTGTCCTCCAGATATAGCAATATTCCCTTGCAGTACCCCATTAAGTTCAACATCATAATCAGGGGTTCCTCCGGTGGCAAGAAAGCTAATTGAACCCGTGCTGTCCCCGAAACAATTTACATCTTGAAAACCTATAATCTGAATGTTTGGTGACGTTAATGGATTGATAATCGCCCACGTTTGTGAATTCAATACACAGCCATTCAAATCAGTAACTTGTACCGAATAATTCCCCGGGCCTAGATTACTTTGGTTTTGTTGGGTATTAGTTACAATCGCAATTGGATTTCCTGAAAAATCTGCGCCAGTCCATGAAAACGTATAGCTTGGTGTTCCACCAGAAACAGCTGGTGCAATACTTCCGTTGTTTGCTCCAAAGCAAGTAATCTGCTGAGGAGTGGCATTCACTGATAAGGTGCTCGGTTCAGTAATAGTGCCTGTAACCGTTACTTGACAGCCATTCGCATCCGTTACTGTATAACTATATGGACCTGCTGATACCGTAAAAGTACCCGTTCCTGAATAATTCGCGGTGCCACCACTTGCTGATACGGTTACCGTAGTCGTGCCACCATGGCATGGAATAGGTAC
>CAJAII010000029.1 GCA_903939755.1 uncultured Flavobacteriales bacterium
CCCGTAATCACCTTCTTATCGTCTGTTTCTTTATTGGAATAATTAATTACCCAAGTATAAACTCCTAATGGAACATCAAGGCCATTAACACCGTAGGTGCCATCCCATTCTCCCTCAGCATTCAGACTTTCCCATATGATTTCTCCCCATCTATTATAGATCACCAAAGAGAATTTATAAGGGTCGAAACCTGTTGTAAATACTGGATGCCATGTTTGATTGTTCTCATCTTGATCGGGCGTGAATGAATTTGGAACATAGAATATTGGATCGCTAATTACAACCAACGTCATTTCATAAATATCCGAACAACCTAGCGGTGTTTCTGCAGTTAAACTTACAAGCATATTTTCACTTACGCCAACATACGGATGGTTAGGGTCAAATTCAGAAGAAACTTCCCCGTCACCAAATTCCCAGAAATAAGTTACTGCTCCCAAGGTGTTGTTGTTAAATTGAATCACTTCACTTTGAGAAGATAATACATTAGGGTTACTTGTAAAAGAAGCGACTGGATAATTTTCCATACAGATGTATGAATTGTAGGTCGTTGTTTCTAGACAGCCTTGTAAATTGTAAATGAGCGTAATATCGTGACATCCAGCGCTTGTAAATAAATAATCTAAACTATTGCCGGTTCCTATAGTATTGCCATTCCAAACCCACGTATAGTTAGCATTTTGAACTTGTTGGGTTGATAGATTAACCATTAACGGATTACATCCCGTTAATGTATCTGCCACAAATGATGGTGGCATCGCTGCGATAACTACAATATCCATGGTTACAGTATCCGCACATTGATTAGGATTTGGAACAAAAGTGTGGGTGATGATACCGTCAATTGAACTATCAATTGTCGGTGGTGTCCAACTACCAACTATCCCAGGAATATTTGTCGAAACTGTTGGAATTAATGGGGGCACATCGCCTTGACATACTGGTGCAATTTGTGCAAATTGCGGAATATTTAAAGGGTCAATGACTATGGTCATTTGCCCAGTAGCAGAACACTGAAAAGGATCAGGCGTAAAGTTATAAACTGTTGTATTTGGAATTTGGGTATTTATTATTGCGGGATTCCAAGTACCTGTGATCGGAACTAGATTCGTCGAACTTCCAGGTAAAACTACGCCTTGTGTGAATTGACAAATTGGATCAATTTGAGTAAATGTTGGGATAGTGTAGTTTAAAATAGTAATGTCCATAGTTGTCGCTACTGCGCACTGACCTACTGTAGGCGTAAAACCGTAGGTGTAAATACCCGCTGTATTGGTTATCACAGTTGGGGGTGACCAAGTTCCTGTGTAAGGTGTGAGATTGGTTGATGGATTGGGTAAAATAGGTGCAGGATCATTAATACAAAGTGGATTAATCTGCGTGAAAGTTGGAATTTCATTTGGTAATATAACAATGTTCATGGTAGCTACGTTGGCACAAAAGTTTGGGGCTGGGGTAAAAGTATAAGTTTGTGTACCAGCTACCGCAGAAGTAATAACTGCTGGAGACCAAGTACCTGTTATTACAGGGTTATTGTTTGAAGAGCCTGGCAATAATGGTACTTGTCCACTTTCGCAAATTGGCGTTATTTGGGTAAATAACGGGTTATCCGGAATATTGACAATCACAGTAGTCGTCGTTGAGCCGTTACATGCTGGAGTCACATAATTCAAGGTATACACACCTGCATCAAGTGCTGTAGAATTTGGAATAGTTGGATTTTGAACATTCGAAGTAAATCCGTTAGGTCCTGTCCAAGCGTAAGATGTTGCGCCATTCGTAGCACTTAAACTAATCGTTTGTCCAACGCAATATGGACCAGTATTAGTTGCTGTAATTAAAGCTCCACCTGATGCGTAGGTAATTACTAATTGTCCGTCATTCGTTTGGAACCCTTGTGTACAAGTGCCGCCCGCAGGGTAAAAAGATGATCCACCTCCACCAGCACCTCCTCCGTTTGCACCTTGGCAGCAATTATCGCCACCGCCTCCGCCGCCACCGTAATATCCACCACCGCCACCTCCGCCTGAAGCAGAGGAATAAAAACCACCATTTCCACCTTGACCTAAACTGCCCGCTGTTCCTGGTTGCCCACCACCCCATGGCGGTCCGCCATTGCCACCGGCTGCTTGTGTTCCACCGCCGCCACCAACACCAGTAAAAGGGGAGCCAAAACCTTGTTGACCTGAAGCGCATCCGCCTGCTCCTCCGGTTGCTTGATAATTTTGTTGTGAGGAACCACCAGAACGGCCTCCTCCACCTCCTGCTACCGCAATGCGATTAGCCAAAGCATAGGGAGCTACACGTATGTCAGTTGCTCCGCCACCACCTCGTGATGACATCTGAATCGTTCCAGAAGCATGACCGTTGCCCCCACCATTGTAACCTCCTGTATTGGCCAACGGAAAACCACCAACACGAATTTCTAATACTTGACCTGGCTGTACCGGAATACATGGATGAAGAACTCTTGCGCCTCGACCACCTTGCCCAGCGCCTGGGTATGGGTTGCCTAATAAGCCACCACCCTGAGCTCCACGCATATCAATATTCAGGCAAAAAACACACGGTGGAACGGTCCAAGTTTGCACGCTTCCTGTATAGTTGAAAGTAGCAGTTTGAGATAAAAAAAGAGACTGAGTTCCTAAAAGAAAAATAAAACTAAAAAAGAAAATTTTTGTTTTGGCGTATATTTTTATCATTTATATATTTTATTAAACAATTACTAAACTACTTAAATTTTATAAATTAGAGCGGAAAAAATTAATAGAAATCTATTATATCTTTTCAATAATTGACTTTCATCGATTATTTAGAACTAATTAATTTTATATTACCCTTTGTTTTATTTTCTATACGAATTAGGTTTTATGCGGTTGCTTTTTATATTTTTACATTTATAAGTAATTAATAATTTCTTGTGAAATGAGTTTAAATCCATATGTAGGTCCTTGGACCAAAAAGGAAGCAGGACATTTGTTGAGACGTACCACGTTCGGAGCAACAAATCAACAGATTCTTGATGCGGTGAATAATGGTTTACCTGCAACGGTAGCATCCTTGTTGCAAGTTGTTTCTATACCACCACCACTTGCTTTTGATCCGGGAGAAACAATTGTTGCTCAAGGTACAACTTGGGTTAATTCAGTTTATCCAGCGCAAGTAGTAGCAAGCAATAATGCTGAATCTGCTCGCTATAAATCACTTGCTGCCTGGATGATGCAAAACATTAATCAAGAGTCCTTGTCAATTACTGAAAAAATGTTGTTTTTTTGGCAGAATCATTTTGGTGTTTCTGCTGTAACAGAAGCAAGGGCGATGTACCACTTTTTAGAATTATTGCGCCAAAACTGCTTAGGTAATTTTAAGCAATTGGTGAAAGATGTAACCATCGACCCATCGATGTTAATATTCCTCAATGGTGCCTCCAATACTGTATATAGTCCAAATGAAAACTATGCAAGAGAATTACTGGAATTATTTACCATTGGGAAAGGGGATCAAATTGGAGCAGGTGACTACTCCAATTATACTGAAATGGACGTGGCAGCTGGGGCAAAAATATTAACGGGATTTCAAGTTTCAGGTATTCGAAGTTCAACAATGACAGCTACAATTTCTACTTATACACCCATTTTACACGATACAACGAGCAAACAACTTTCCTATCACTTTAATGATTTTGTTGTTGCTAATAATGGTGGAAGTGAATATTCAGATTATATCGATGTAATCTTCCAACAAGCCGAGGTAGCTGAATTTATCTGTACTAAGTTATATCGATATTTTGTCAATTACGATTTAACGCAAGACGTTTTAACTACGGTGATTCCGGGGATGGCTCAAACATTGATTGCGAATAATTACAATATTCAAGCTGTCTTGCAAGATTTATTGTTAAGCGAGCACTTCTATTATGGGACTTTGCGTGGAACGATTATTCGTAATCCATTAGACATGTTATTTACTGTTCTAAATTCAACATCAACCACTCCAACCTTTGATTTAGTTGGTAATAGTAATGTGTATCTTACCATTTATTATGCTGCAGAAAACATGGGCTTGTCCTATGCTCAACCGCCAAGTGTAGCGGGATGGTCGGCTTATTACCAAGTACCCGCTTTTTCAAAGCTTTGGATAAATTCTACCACCATAAAATATCGTTTCGATGTAGTATCGGGTATCTTGTTTGCTGGATTAAATATTGCTGGTAATAATTTTAAACTTAATACCATGGGCTTTTTAAATGGCCTTTCCATTCCTTCAAGTGCCCCTGATGTTATTGATGATATTTGCGATGTATTTTTTCCTGAAACAGTGAGCTTAGTTGAAAAGACAATTTTAAAAAATATACTAACGAATAACCTTCCTGATTTTGAGTGGACCTTACAATACAACGATTATTTGGCGGATCCAACTAATCCTATTGTTCTTGACCCTGTCCGTCAACGTCTTGAATTGGTATTAAACAGGGTTTTTAAAATGCCTCAATTTCAAATGATTTAATGTGTAATTTATGAAAAGAAGACAGTTCGTACGTAATATTTCACTTGCTACCCTTTCCATACCATTTATTTCGGATGGATTTGGAATGAAAGCAGTCAATCAAAAATTATTTAATTTTTCAACAGGAGCAGAAGATCGGGTGCTTATTCTCATTCAGTTAAATGGAGGGAATGATGGTTTGAATACGGTTATTCCAATTGATCAATATGCTAATTTAATGGTTCAACGGTCAGATATTATCATACCTCAGAATCAAGTTTTAACCCTTACACAAGACGTGGGTTTACATCCTGTCATGACAGGAATGAAAAACATGTTCAATGCGGGAAATCTATCTATATTGCAAAATGTAGGTTATCCGGAACAAAACAGATCTCATTTTAGATCGGCTGATATTTGGTCCACTGGTTCGCTTGATGTGAATCAAACTAATGGATGGCTAGGTAGGCATTTTGATGCCATTTATCCAAATTTTCCTGAACAATATCCGAATCCAACTAATTTAGATCCTTTTGCTATAAGCATGGGTTCAGAGGTTTCTGCCACGTGTCAAGGATTGATGGGGAACTTTTCACATACGGTTTCTAATCCGTTTAATAGTTTTAATTTATACGAAGGTGGTTTTATTAATGATGGGAGTTATTTTGGCAATAATGTCGAATATGTGGCTACCTTAATTAATCAATCGAACGAATACGGAGCACGAATTAATCAAGCGGCAACCGCTGGTAATACGCTTTCAACGCTATATGATCCTTTGAACTCTTTAGCTGTTCAGTTAAAGTATATTGCACAAATGATTTCCGGTGGACTTCAAACAAAAGTTTATATTTTAAATTTAAGTGGTTTTGATACGCATGACGGCCAAGTAGATGATTTAAATCATGCAACTGGCACACATAGTTTGCTTTTGAAAAAACTTTCTGATGCTATTGCTGCTTTTCAAGATGATTTGCAATTGTTAGGCATACAAGAAAGAGTAGCCGGTTTAACTTTTTCTGAGTTTGGAAGACAAATAGCTGCCAATGCAAGTTTTGGAACGGATCATGGGGATGCGGCTCCTTGCTTTTTATTCGGTTCCTGTATTAATGCAGGAATTATTGGACCGAATCCTCAAATTTCTAATTTACCCAATGCGCAAGCTGGAGTTCCAATGAATATTGATTTCCGAAATATTTATGCATCGCTACTAAAAGATTGGTTTGGAGTGCCTGCTCAGGAAGTACAAGCTTTATTCGAGCATCAAATAAATTATTATTCAATTATTGCTGGATGTAATGTTGGGTTAGATGATATCGATAGTGGTAAAGCTACTGCGCTATTGTACCCAAATCCTACGCCTTCTAATTTTACAATCAAATTTAATAATCTAGTCGAAGGAATGGTGGCTGCTGATATTCTCGACTTAAATGGAAGAACCATTAAGAGGCTTTTTTCTACTCATTTATATGCTGGAATTCATCATATTCCATGTGAATCGTCAGATTTAGCGGAAGGCCATTATATAGTAAGTATTCGAAAAGGAGATCAAGCAGAAAATTTAAGCTTGATAAAAATCTCCTAATTATTTTAATAAATTTAAGGTCCCGGTGATTAACCTCCGGTCGTCTACCCCTTTAATTTTAAAATTAATTTTCCAAGTGTAAATTCCTTCTTGACAATGTTGGGATACTCCATAGGTTCCATCCCAACCAGTATTCACGTTGTTACTTACCCAAATAATTTCTCCCCAACGGTTATAAATGCTTAACTCATAATAATAAGGGTCAAATCCACTGGTGAAAATGGGTTTCCATGTTTGATTATATTCATCTTGGTCAGGAGTGAAGGTATTAGGAATGTAATATATTAGACCTTCCTCATAGGCAATTGGATTGGTCACCGAATCAACGCAACCTGAATTAGAATAGGCGTAAAGTGTTACTGAATATCCTCCAAATGTATTATTAAAGATATGCGTTGGATTAGTTAAATTAGAATTGCTGCCATCTCCAAAGTCCCAAGAATAGGAAGAGGCGCCAACTGTTCCATTTTGAAAGTAAATGGATTCCGTTGGATTTCCAAACACTCCTGGCAGAAAACTGAATTCAGCAATTGGGTCAGGTTCAACACAAATATAGTCTGTCATAACAGAAGTTGCTGAGCATCCACTCAAGCTAAATTGTAATTCAATGTCATAGCACCCAGGCGTGGTGAATTGTTGTGAGATTACCGGGGTATTTCCCATTAGACTTCCATTTGATAACCATGTATAGGTGGCTCCTGGAACATCTGCGGTAGTAAATGTAACATTCAAAGGGCTACATCCAATTGTAGTGTCAGCGCTAAATGATACAGCACCGTTATTTGAAATAAGAACGACCATGGTACTTGTGTCCGCACATTGATTAGGAGTAGGGGTGAATGAATAAGTAGTTGGTCCTAAAAGAAGTGTGTTTATTGTTGGTGTATTCCATGTGCCAGCGATAGAAGGAACATTAACAGATTGAATAGGGAGAATTGGAGATGGAATTTGACCTAAACAAAAAGGGCCTTCCGGATTAAATTGTGGTTCAATTAAAGGATTTATAGTTAACTGACAAGAATCGGTATTTGTGCAGCCACCCAAGGAAGCAGTTACTGTATACATGACGCTTTGAGTTGCATTAGACGTATTGTTTACGATTTGATTAATTACGCCGCCTGAACCATTGAACGCGCCAGTAATAGCGGGATTATTCGAACATGTCCAAGTATAGGTAAGTCCACCTGCTGGATTGCTACTAATAGGAATGATGGCATTGGCACCACTGCAAATAGTGTCAAATGGCTGGATAATTACTTGTATCGGTGGGTTGACAACAACATTTACGTATTCAATGGTTTGACATCCTTGGTTATCTTGGCCATTGAGTATCGCGACATAATTTCCAGGATTTGCATAGGTTACAACATGTGGTCCAGCACCAACAGCTGATGTGGGAGTTCCACCGCTTAAAAAATTCCATTGAAGACCGCCCGCACAATTTACCGAGGTGGAACCGTTGTATGAAATATTCCCACCTGAACAAATCGTTAATGGATTGGCTACAATGTTTGGATTTGGACCAGCAAACGTTGCACCATTAGGTAGATTGCTATTAAACGTAATTGTAAATCCGGTATTCGCACTAAAGTTATTGACTAGCAAAGCATAGGAAGTTCCTGCCACCATATTAACGGATTGAACATAAGCATTATATCCGGCTTGACATCCAGGAAATTCATTAAGGTCGAATTCAGCTGCATTTAGACCAGTGGAACCTGTTGCATTTAAGCAGGATGATGAACAACATCGAATAGGTATTCTGCCCACACATGGATCATTACCAGAAAGTTGATAAAATATAAAGTCAATGTCGTCATTCGAATTAATTGGAATAATGTCAAACGTAAATGGCCCACTTGTCGCACACGTCCAATAAAACCAAGAAGAATTTCCTTCGTCAACGCCGGGGACATCCAAGCAAGTCCCTGGTTCAGGTTCATCGTTATTTAATCCACCTCCACTTAATGTGGCAACACTCACCGGGTTTTGGCTACAAAGAAAAGCTGCTCCGCCACAATCCGCACCAGGATTCGAAGTAGGTGTGTAGTTATTTAAACACAATTCAAATGTTCCTTCATTCGCTTGAAGCGAAGATACTCGAATATAATAAAGGACTCCGGGAGTTAATGCACCTTCGTACAATTGTGTTGTACCAATTCCAGCCGTTCCGTTTGAACAACCTAATTCATTTAACAAACCTCCACAAATACCGGAATAAATAGCTACTCTTGGCTGAAAAAGGCTACCTCCATTACCTGAACCATTTACTGAAATCAGTACATCGGTTCCTATTGCGGTGAATTGAAACCAAACATCTTCGGTTGCTGTAGCTGGCCAACAAGTAGGTGTTGAGTAACTACTTGGAATTGATCCGATATTGGTGTAAAATCCGTTTCCAGAGCAAAAATTAATTACGTTTGAAATATTTGTTGCCGAGGTACAATCCTCTGCTTGAGCATAAATTTCAAGGCTCAATACGATGAAGACGAAACCAAGTAACTTTTTAATCATCTATTTTCCTTCCTTTTAACAACAAAATTCAGACGGAAATTAATCATTATGGTTGTGTAAACCAAATAATTAATCTTTTTTCAACTTATCTACTTCTATTTGTCGCTGCATTAGGTTGCCTTTGAAACCCTGTTGTTTAAATAATTGATAACGTGAAGGTTGTTTGTATGCTGGCCAAGAATTATTGGAAAGATTCACATCAGCGGTTTCTAGAAATGGATCCAAACGAATGGAAATAACTTCTTTATCAAATATAAATACCTTACTAATTTGCTTTTCATTAAGGCGCCATACTTCTGCTGGTATCCGAATAATTTTTTCTGTATTGTCTTTAAACGTGAATTCGAAAATGAGTGGCGTTACAAGTCCTCCGATATTATCAATCACTACCTCATAGAATTGTTTATTAGCATTTAATATTTCTAGTTCCTTTGGACTTAGTTTAGAAATGAATTCATTGTATTCTTTAATATCCATTGCATCAACGGCATATTTATTCCTTTTTGCATAAAAATCATTGATGTCTTTGTCTCTTTCGTTGATTGTTTCAACGATACTAGTTTTATTCAGATCATCACCGATAAATTGATCTTTGTTTAGATTTTTGTCAAGTAGAAATGCTTTTTCGATGGTGGGATTTTGCGTGTTTAACTGAAACCATTTCACCTCATTTATAGCAACATCTACTGGTTGAGTTTCATAAAACCAGCCACGCCAGAACCAATCTAAATCAACCGCTGAGGCATCTTCCATTGATCGGAAAAAATCAGCAGGGGAAGGATGTTTAAATTTCCATCTTTCACAATACGTCTTGAAAGCAAAATCAAAAAGTTCTCGTCCCATTATTGTTTCACGAAGGATATTTAATGCAGTTGCAGGTTTTCCGTAGGAATTATTTCCAAATTGAAAAATAGATTCGGAGTTGGTCATGATGGGGGAAATAAAGTTCTGATCTCCGCGCATGTAATCTGCAATTAGGTAGGCAGGTCCTCGGCGAGAAGGGTAACCTCTTTCCCATTCTTGCTCTGTCAAATATTGAACGAATGTATTTAAACCCTCATCCATCCATGTCCATTGTCGTTCGTCGGAATTAATAATCATAGGGAAAAAGTTATGTCCCACTTCATGAATAATAACTCCCCACATGCCATATTTTGTTTCTTCTGAGTACGTTCCATCTTCCTCTGGACGGCCACCATTAAAACAGATCATTGGGTATTCCATCCCGATTGCTTTGGAATGAACAGAGATGGCAACAGGGTAGGAGTAATCCACCGTATATTTTGAATATGTTTTTATGGTGTGAGCCACTAACTTTGTGGAGTATCTTTCCCAAAGTGGATTTCCCTCTTTAGGATAAAAGGACATGCAGAGTACGTTATTATTGGCAATTTTAACATTTTGCGCATCCCAAATAAATTTTCTTGAGGTGGCGAATGCGAAGTCACGGACATTCGTAGCTTTAAAAATCCACGTCTTATTTTTGCTAGTTTGGTTCGATTCTGCTTTGATGGCCTCCTCTTGCGTAACAATAATTACTGGGTTGTCGGACACTTTTGCTAACTCTAATCTTTTCCGCTGTGCAGCATTAAGTACGGTGGTGGAATTTTGCAAAACACCTGTTGCTCCAACAATATGATCATCAGGAACAGTGATAGATACCTCGTAATTACCAAATGGCAAGGTGAATTCTCCTCTTCCTAAAAACTGTTTGTTTTGCCAACCTGTCACGTCATTATACACACACATTCTAGGAAAGTATTGAGCAATGGTGTACAGGTAATTTTTGTCTTTCTCAAAGTATTCATAACCTGATCGGCCTCCAACTTTCATTCGGTCATTAATGTTATACCACCATTTCACTTGAAACGAAATAGACGAATGAGCGGCTAATGGTTTCTCTAAATCAATGCGAAGCATCGTTTTATTGATGGCGTATTTCATTTTTAATCCTTGCGTTGTTGAAATGGATTCAATCTTAAATCCGCCGTCGTATTTGAAGTTTTTTGCATCTAGATCAGCTAATGATTTAAAATCCTCCATTTTTTCCACTTCTATGAGTTTTGTTTCTGAATTTTCAGCATATATATTTTGGTCTAATTGCAACCACAAATACGATAATTGATCGGGCGAATTATTGGTGTAGGTAATGGTTTCTGTGCCCGACAATATTTGTGTTTTATCATCGATGGTGATGTTCATTTTGTAATCGGCTTGTTGCTGATAATACTCATGTCCAGGCGCCCCTGCGGCATTTCTGTAGGTGTTTGGAGTCGGTAACTCAAGATCTAATTGAGCAAACTTTTTTTGCGCATGTATGCCATTAAAGAAAGTGAGAAGGCAGGTGAGGCTTAGAATGTATTTCATTTTAGTTGAGATTAATTGTTTGTTCACGTTGAAAAAGCATAAATTGATAACTTGATATTGTGTCGCCAATTAAGGTAACTTTTTGTTGCTGTTCAGGAAATAAATCCATGAATAAATCATACCTTAAAAGCATTGGAATTTCTTTATGTAAAGGTTCAGATTTCAAGTAAAAATAAGTGTAGCCATCAAGGTTGTTTTCATAGCCGTCTATGGTAAGTAACAGTTGTTTTTCTTGTTGTTTGATGACAAATCCATCCAGTATAAATTGATTTATTTTGTGGGAGAGTGAATCAACTTTTCGCGCTTTTTCTATACTTACATCAGTGATTTTTTTTCTAAAATAGGTTTCTAAATCATGGCTTGAAACCTTAATGCTAATTTCTAGGCAAGTTGTTTCTTTGTTATATTGTATTTCTGCAAATGAGAAATAATAATCATGCGAAAAGGTAAATCCTGAAATGAATAAAGAAATGAAAATATAGAAGCTTCGCATACTAATTTTTGATGAGCGAATTTACAAATAAAAAAACGTGTCGCCAATTTAATAAAATAAGGTGATGCAACTCATTCGTTTTTATTTTCCTTCATTATATTGTATTTTTGGTCAATTTATCAATTGTTTTATATGAAAAGATTGTTGTTTTTAAGGGGGAAATTAAAAGGGGTATTTTTTATGCTTCGCCTTCATTATATCGTTCCTGCGCATTACTTTTCGTTTCTTGGACAATTATCGAAACTCTCTCGTTGGATTTCTACCCATCGACACGAGGGAATGAGTGATTTCTATTCCTTTAAATTTTTGTATGCTAATCGCGAAAAGTTATTTAATTACGTCATCGAAAAAGAAGCGCTTAATAATCCAATTGATTACCTGGAATTTGGCGTTTCTAAAGGTGATTCGTTTAAGTGGTGGACGTCTCGCATAGATCATAAGGAGGCTAGGTTCCATGGTTTTGATACATTCACTGGACTTCCTGAAGATTGGGGACCATTTAAAAAGGGCGATATGAGTTCTGGAGAAGAACTTCCAGAAATAGAAGGAGATAGACATCAATTTCATACGGGTTTATTTCAACAATCGTTATTGCCGTTTTTAGTTTCATTTGAAAATAATAAACGGAAAATCATACATATGGATGCTGATTTATACACGGCAACGCTTTATGTTTTAACCTTACTTACTCCATATCTTAAGAAAGGTGACATACTATTTTTTGATGAATTCAATGTTCCCATGCATGAGTTTAAAGCATTCGAGGAATGGACAAAATCCTTTTATATAAATTATGAGGTTTTAGGCGGCGTAAATAATTATTATCAAGTCGCAATAAAGATTATTTAATTTAAAAAGCCCCGCGAACGGGGCTTTCTAACAAACAAACAACAAACGCAATCACCTTCTTATTTCAAAATTGAATTATCGAAGGAATATTTTTTCTCCTTTAGGAAGTTGTTCATCTGGAGAAGAAATTTCATTCTTCCGCATGATAGGTTTAAGCTTTACAGCTTCTTGTTGCGCTATTTCACGCAATGTTTTTGGTTCGTCTAAAACAATGTATTTTTTTACTCTTGAATGATTTCTCCGAGGAGCTAAGTAGATAATTGTTCCTTCTTCTAGGATATCTATGTTTGGAATTTGTTCATTGTATTTATGGAGTTGTCGAAGGGTAATCCCATGTCGTTTTGAAATCTTGTAATATGAATCCCCCGCTTTTGCCTTCACAAATTGCACATGATTACTATGCATTAAGTTTTCAGATGTTAATGCATTGGAAAATATTGGATTGTTTGGCGTCGTATTGTTATCAAGTTCGTAAAGCTTAAGTTCTTCAATAATGGTGATCAGCAATGTAGCATACGATGGACTAGTGGCATATCCTGCCTCTTTTAATCCTTTAGCCCATCCTTTATAATCGCTTGTATTTAAACTAAATAAACCTTGGTATCGTTTGTTGTTTGTCAAAAATAGGCTATGGTCTTTATAAGAGTCATCCGCTTTTTTGTAGGCTCTAAAACACTCATTTTTTGCATCATCATCAAAATAGACTGTTTCTCCTGTCCAATTTGAATGACATTTGATTCCAAAATGATTGTTGTATTCTTTTGCTAAGGATGAATTCCCACTTCCTGATTCTAAAATTCCTTGCGCTAAGGTAATACTTGCTGGGATTTTATATAAGTGCATCTGTTCGATTGCAAGTGACTGGTAGAGTTGTTTATATTGTAATTTACTTGTTTCTAATGGCTTAGTACAGAAGGCAGCCAAGGAAACAATGTTAAAAATAATAAAACTAAACTTTCTCATATTCATTTGTATGGTGGACTTTAACGCTTAAGTTCTCTTAAGGTTTCACAGCTACAATTATGTGTTTTTATTAAGTTGATTATGAGGTAAGTAGGACTTGTATTTATTTCTTCTCTCTGTCTTTTCAATTGAAAAATTAGACAAAAAAAAAGCGAGGGAATTTCCCTCGCTTTTTAGTACTTCTATGTTTAATTAATAGCGGTAGCTATCTGATTTAAATGGACCTTCCACTTTCACACCAATAT
This sequence comes from uncultured Flavobacteriales bacterium, assembly GCA_903939755.1. Lineage (GTDB taxonomy): Bacteria > Bacteroidota > Bacteroidia > Flavobacteriales_D > Crocinitomicaceae > UBA952. The sequence goes on from CAJAII010000029.1 coordinate 13,502, forward strand.
AATCGGCTTGTTCATTAGAAAGAACATCTAACTCCACTCCAATTTTAGCTAAATGTAATCGTGCTACTTTTTCATCTAAATGTTTTGGAAGGACATAAACATCATTCTCGTATTGAGAAGTATTTTCCCATAATTCTAACTGTGCAAGCACTTGATTTGTAAACGAGTTAGACATAACAAAAGAAGGATGGCCAGTTGCACAACCTAAATTCACTAATCTACCTTCAGCCAAAACGATGATGTCATTACCAGCGATGTTGTACAAATCAACTTGTGGTTTAATTTCTATTTTGGAAGCGCCATGGTTAGTGTTTAACCAATGCATGTCGATTTCGTTATCAAAATGTCCAATATTACAAACGATGACTTTATCTTTCATTTTCTCGAAATGACTTCCCTGAACGATATTTTTGTTACCAGTAGCCGTTACGATAATATCGCCTAAATGAACCACGGAATTAAACTTTTTTACTTCGAATCCATCCATAGCTGCTTGTAAAGCACAGATTGGATCGATTTCCGTTACGATTACTCTTGCTCCAGCACCTTTTAATGAGGCAGCAGAACCTTTCCCAACATCTCCATAACCGCAAACAACAGCTACCTTTCCAGCCATCATTACATCTGTTGCACGTCTAATCGCGTCAACTAATGATTCTTTACAACCGTATTTGTTGTCGAATTTAGATTTCGTAACCGAATCATTTACATTAATAGCAGGAATCATAAGCGTACCATTCTTGATACGGTCATAAAGTCTTAATACACCTGTTGTAGTTTCTTCGGATAATCCACGAATATCTTTCGTTAATTCTGGAAAATGATCAAAAACCATATTGGTTAAATCACCACCATCATCTAAAATCATATTTAATGGTTTACCACCTTCAAATGCAAAGATTGTTTGTTCGATACACCATTCAAATTCTTCTTCATTCATTCCTTTCCAAGCAAAAACAGGAATGCCAGCAGCAGCAATTGCAGCAGCAGCATGATCTTGGGTTGAAAATATATTACATGACGACCACGTTACCTCAGCACCCAATTCGGTGAGTGTTTCTATTAAAACCGCTGTTTGAATGGTCATGTGTAAGCATCCTGCGATGCGTGCACCAGCTAAAGGTTTTGAAGATCCAAATTCTTCACGAAGTGCCATTAGTCCGGGCATTTCTGCTTCAGCTAATTTCATTTCTTTTCTTCCCCATTCTGCCAGGCTAATGTCTTTTACTTTATAGGTCATTTTTTCAGTTGTATTACTCATGGTTATTTATATTTAATTGGTACAAAATTACAAAACAAAGCTTCCTTGTCAAAATATTTAAATTAAAGTCTTTCTTTAATGATTGCTGTTAGTCCATTAATAAAAAGCGGATGGTCATTTGAACTAGCAACTAGTTGGACCTTTTCGCCCCCGTGCTCTTCAAAAATTTCTTGGTATTCAGAGCCAATTTCAATAATTGTTTCTAAACAGTCAGCTACAAAAGCTGGACTAAAAACAAGTAGTTTTTTCGCTCCTTTTTTTCCCAACTCTTCTACCACTTTATCTGAAAAAGGCATCAGCCATTTTTTATCTAATCGTGATTGAAAACAAACGGTATATTGTTCTTCTTTGAGATTAAGTTTGGCTGCGATTAATCGTGTTGTTGCGAAACTAGTTGCTTTATAACAAAATTTATTTTTCTCATTTATTTCTATGTCACAAGGTTGATCCCCACACAAGTCGGTGCCTTCATAGACCTTATCAACTTGACGCTCAGGTAAACCGTGAAATGAAAAAAGAATATGGTCGTATGATGCAAGGTCAAATTTTTTGGCGTTTTCAACGATAGAGTTAATGTATCCATCGTTCTCATAAAATTGGCTCACTATTTTAATTTCAGGAATCACCCACCATTCTTGGATAATTTTCATTGCTTTCTTTATGGCAGAACCGCTAGAGGCACTCGCGTATTGCGGAAAAAGTGGTAAAACGATTATTTGGTCGTAATTACACAATCGCATTTTCTCTAAAACGGAATCCATGGATGGATTTTGATAACGCATTGCCAATTCTATAGTCACATTATGGTCCTTTAAATTTTCTTGTAATTTAGCTTGAACTGATAGTGAATGAGTTAATAAGGGAGATGTTCCAGCGCCGTGTTCCCAAAGTTCTTTGTAAATCTTGGCTGATTTAGGTGCTCTGAAGGGAACAATTATTCCGTTTACAAGAATTTTTCTAGGTAACCAAGGAATATCGATAACTCGCTCATCGTTTAAGAATTCAGACAAATAACGTCTAACATCTTTTAATTTCGGGCTATCTGGGGTTCCCAATTGAATTAGTAATACACCTGTCTTTTTCATTCGTGATAAACGATTTTTTAGTTAAACAAACGTCAAATAGTAAAGTTCAAAGGTAGGACATAATTCTTTGATGAAATAGTAATATTTACTGTGTGTTTTTTTCTTACTTGAATAATGCGATTTATCTTGCTTTATTAATTGTTCAATTTATTTTATTTATCAAAAAGTTGATGCTTAATGAAGAAACAGCATTTAATTAAAGTTACATTGAAAACACTTTTTTAAAATGAGGTGTTGTCAATCA
>CAJAII010000030.1 GCA_903939755.1 uncultured Flavobacteriales bacterium
AAAGTCCTTACTTCCTTCAGTAAAAACATGAAGACACATTAAGCCTACCACTTCAGCAGATCCTAAAATGTATTGATTGTATTCATCTGTAGAATAGATTCTTTTCTCCAAATCCATTTCCATACTTTTAAGAAATGTCTCAATTAAATCAAGGGAAATGTTGTACTCATTAACAACTCGTTGAAAAGAATTTAAGATTGGATTTAAGGATATTTTAGATTGAATCGCTTCGTAGGTTTCTGCTTTAAATTTTTCAAGTAAGTATTTTTTATCGTACCCTTCGAAGCTATCAACAATTTCGTCGGAAAATCTCACAAAACCATAAATGGAATAGATTGGATCATGTAATTTCTCGTTCAGAAAATATATTCCTAACGAAAAACTTGTGCTATATGCTTTTGTAGTTAATTTACTGCATTGAGCAGATACATCATCAAATAGAGCCTTCATGCTTTTTTGTTGTTTAAATTTTTCATTAATAAATCAGCGACTACTTTTCCAGATATAATTGAAGGAGGTACACCAGGGCCTGGAACAGTAAGCTGACCTGCATAAAAAAGGTTTTTAACTTTTTTATTTCTAATTTTCGGTTTCAATATAGCTGTTTGCATAAGGGTATTCGCAAGTCCGTATGCATTGCCTTTGTATGAATTGTAATCCAGAATAAAATCATTGATGCAGAAACTTTTTTTGTAATCAATAAATTCTGAAATATTTTCCTTGACTTGATTTTCCAACCTTGCCAGCATCATTTGAAAATATTTTTCACGTAATTCTTCCGTATCCGTTAATCCGGGAGCAAGGGGCATTAAAAGAAATAAATTCTCGTGACCAATAGGTGCTAAGTTCTCATCGGTTTTGGAAGGACAGCAAACATAGAATAGCGGTTTTGAAGGCCACTCTGGATTTTTATAGATTTCTTTTGAATGTTGATTGAGGTCTTCATCAAAGAATAGTGTATGATGTTGCAGTGCATTAATTTTTTTACTAACGCCTAAATAGTAGATAAGACTAGAAGGAGCCATTGTTTTTTTATCCCAATAATTTTCATCATAATTTCTGTATTCTTTTGTTAAGAGTTTATTTTCAACATGATGATAATCAGCCGAAGCAATTAGTGCATCACAATAAATCTTTTCCCCATTAACAATTACATGCGTTGCCTTTTCGTTTTCAATTTCTATTTTTTCAACGGGAGCATTTAAATGAAAAGCGGCTCCATTTTGTTCGGCAACTGATTTCATAGCTTCAATCACTTTAATAAATCCACCTTGTGGGTACCAAGTTCCTAATTTCAAGCCAGCATAATTCATTAAGCTATATAGTGCAGGTGTATCTTGTGGCATTGCCCCCAAAAACAGCACCGGAAATTCCATCAGGGCAATTAGTTTTGGATGGGAGAAATACTTGCGTACATGCTTACTAAATGAAGAAAAAACCTGCAAGCGAAATACCCCCTTAATTACATCAAGGTCTGCAAATTCCATGATTGATAGTCCGGGTTTGTAAACCAAATTCTCAATTCCTGTTTTATATTTATAAGCGGCCTCTGTCATAAACTTTTTAAGTTTCTCTGCGCTTCCTTTTTCAATACTTTCAAATAGGCTGCATAATTCTTCAAAATTTTCAGGAACGCTCATGGTATCTTGCTCTCCGAATACCACATCAAACGACGGATCCAATAATGTTAATTCATAGAAATCCGCCACCGAAAAATTAAAATCGTTAAAAAAACGCTCAAAGACACCCGGCATCCAATACCAACTTGGGCCCATATCAAATACGTAGCCGGAATCAGTTTTGAATTGTCGGCATCTTCCACCTACTGAATCATTTTTTTCAAAAACGTGAACTTCATGTCCAGCGGATGATAAATAAGCTGCGGCGCTTATGCCTGAATACCCTGAACCAATAATAATTATTTTAGCCAATTTAGTTTTTGTTAATTTCGTGATTAATACAATTGTTTTTCCAGATCATCCACAGATTTGATCCAATTAAATTCATTTTCATCTTTCAATTTTATCATTAATTTTTCATTACCTGAAATATGAATTTTTGATTTACTAAATTTATTTGTCAAGCTTTTAATATACCCTTTCAAATCTTCTATATTATCGTTGTGAACCAAAAAGAACAGAAGATGCGACGGATTAATTTCATCCGATAATTTCATTAACGTTTCATAGGGAATATTACCGCCAAGGAATATTACATTTTTTCCAGCTTGACGAATAAGATGATTTGATAATAACAATCCAATATCGTGAAATTCGTTTTCCGGTAAAAATAATAACCAACTTTCATCGGTTGTGGCTGGTTCCATCGAATCTATGGCCGAATACAATTTTTGTTTGATGATGTTGCTGCTGAAATGTTCATAGGCAGGCGAAAATGTTCCAGACACCCACATAAGACCAATTCTTATCATCATTGGATATATTACTTCTGTATAGGTGGATTTCATACCCAACTTTAAAACACAGTTAGAAAATATTTTTTCAAAATGTATTTCATCAAAACTTACCGAGGCTGCAATTAATTGGGTGATAAAGTATTCATTGTCGCTATCCTTATTTTCTTTTGCTATCAGTTGTTTTTCTAAGAGTTGTGTATGCATTTGGTCTGTCATCACACCCACTTCTGATATTTTATATCCAGTATCTAACAAGCTAACTATATTCAGTAGCCTTATTAATTGCTTGTTATCGTAATGTCTCGTATTCCCCTCTGATCGAGTTGGAATTAATGCATTGTAGCGTTGTTCCCAAATTCGGATGGTATGCGCTTTGATTCCGGAGAATTGTTGCAGTTGAGAAATAGAAAAATAGTCCATTTTTGTTTAAAAACCTACAAAAATATATAAACAATAAGAGTAATCAAAGTTAATAGCCATGTTTTTATGGATAAATTAGGAAAGAATTGAACAAATATGAAAGATGCCATTATATCCCTTATTAAACCTACTCTATTTCTTTAAATAGCTAGTGAAATAAAATATGCTTAATATTTTTCTTCATTTCTTTAAAATTTAAGATTTATTTTGTAATATTGCACCCCCTTAAGCAATAAAGGGATTAAAATAATTGTCATGAACTTTATCAGTGAACTTCAAAAAGAAATCGTAGCAGCCAATGACCTTCCACAATTTGGAGCAGGTGACACGGTAATTGTATCTTACAAAATTAAAGAGGGGTTAAAAGAGCGTATTCAACAATTTCAAGGTGTTGTTTTACAACGCAGAGGAAATGGCCTTACCGAAACATTTACAGTTCGTAAAATGTCTGGAAATATTGGTGTTGAGCGTATCTTTCCCATATCATCTCCTTTCTTAGATGCGGTAACAATTGTTAAGCGTGGTGCTGTTCGAAGAGCAAGAATATTTTACTTTAGAGAACGTACTGGAAAATCTGCAAGAATTAGAGAAAAGAAAAACTTTTCTAAATAACATATTTTCGTTAAAAATAGGAAAGGGGCTTTCGCCCCTTTTTTTATTGCTCTAAAAGCTGAAATTCTGTTCTTCTGTTAATCGATCTATTTTCTTCATTCGTATTTTCAATCTTAGGTTTTGATTCACCAAAGCCTACGGCGTTAATTCTTTCTTTGTCGATACCTTTTTCGATGAGGTAATTTTTTACTTCTTCGGATCTATTTGTGGAGAGTTGTAAATTTTCTTTTGCATCACCCACGTCATCTGTGTGTCCAAGAATAGCAATTTTTAATGTTGGATTTTCTTTCAGATAATCACAAAATCCATTTAGAATTATTTTTGATCGATTTGGTATCTCGTAGGAATCGGTAGCAAATAGAATGTCATTTATGTTGTATGTTTTCCCTTTCTCGAGTACTTCTAATACAAAATTTGTTGTGGGTATTATTGCTGTATTCTCTTTTAATGCTTCCGTATCAATTACTTTAGCATTAAAAGCAAAGCCATCTTTTTTGACTGTAATGGTTAAATCACCTGGTTGATTTACCTTAACTACCGCAGCATATTTGCCATCGTCACCATTTACTTTAAACGTACTCTTTTCTCCATTTAAATGATTAGTGATTTCTACTTCTGCATCTGTTATTACTTGTTTGTTTTCGTCTAAGAGTTCCCCTTTTAAAATTACGACTTCTTGTGGCCTTGCCTCCGGATATAATTCAAATGAATAGATATTCCAATTACCATCTTTAAGACTGGAATAATAGGCTAATTTGCCATTAGTAGAAACAAACAATCCCAATTCATCTTGGGCACTATTTATGGGAAAACCAATATTTTTAGGTGCGGTCCAAGTCCCTTTTTCTTTTCTTATGTAAAAGATATCCAAGCCACCAATCCCTTTCCTTTGATCGGTACTAGCTGATACGAAATACAAGGTTTCACCATCTTGATGGAAGAACGGACTTTTGTCTTTCCCTGCAGTATTTACAATATCAAAAGGTTTCCCGAGGCTCCAAGTTCCATCGCTTTGTCTTTCACTGTAATAAATATCATTATCTCGTGAACCTTTACGTAGCGTTGTGTAAAACAATAATTTACCATCAGCAGAGAGAGCAGGTTGTGCTTCCCAGCCATCTTTTGTATTTATTCCAGGCCCCATATTTATTAAGGGTGCCCAAGTGAAATCATTTCCTCCTTTTCCGCTTCTTTTGAATGTAGTATAATACAAATCACAGTTGAGGTAATTTTGTTTATAAACAGTTTCGTTTTTACAAGCACAAATAATCATTTCTTTGTTATCGACCGATAAAGTTGCGGTACCATAATTCACAAACGTACCGTCATTAAAAGGTTTGGGTAGGGGGTCTCCAGTAGAAAAATTCATCATTTGGCCATTTCGAGTTGCCACAGAAAACTCTTCTTTTATATTTGCATCAATATCTCCTAGGTTGGAACGATCTACTTTACGTGTAAAAAATAGTAAATCGTTATCTGGAGATATCATAGGGAAATATTCATCTAAAGTAGAGCTCACATTCACGACTAATTTTGGTTCAAAAGGAACTGGATTATCGAATAATGCTTTTTCAGCTAAATAATCAGCTAAAAATTTTTCAACTTGCGTCCGTTTTGTTTCATTATCACTTGGTAAACGTGTAAAATCATCTTGCGGGAAATCCATAAATTCTTGCAGAGCTATGGCAGCCTTTTCTTTTTCCCCATTGGACAACAAAATCGATCCAATGTAATAGGAACAATCGGCATTAAAACTTTTGCATTTTTTTTGAGTTAATTGAAATAGAATGAAAGCTAACTTCAGGTTTTGTTCTCCTTTTGCTTCAGTTTCTGGTTTATCGAAACAAGTCATAGCAAATGAATACGTTCTTTTAGCATAAATAAAGGGTAATTCCGCATTGTCTGGAAAACTCTTTATTCCTTCTTTTAAAAGCAAACTCACTTTCTCAAAATCGGTTTCTTTTAGAATGGATTCAATTGCTTTTTTTTGTTTTTTATCAGTAGTAATACAAGGATCTGATTGACCGATGGCATATGAGCAACAAAAAAATAAGAGGATGAATGCGGGTAAAAGTTTAAGCATAATGACTATAGAATAGATGAACGATCAGTTATAGTTTAAATACGATGAAAAGTTACACTATTTACAGTGATTTTCTCAACTATTTTTCAGCCTTATTTTGCGATATCCATTTTTAACTTTTTGCCTTTCACCTTTTCAGAGCGTATTTTTTCTAGAAGTGAGGCAACATTTTTTCGCTTAACGGCAACGTAGGAACTAAAATCTTGGACAGTAATTAAGCCAATATCATCTTTGGCTAAGCCACCTTTCTGACCAAGAAATCCTACGATGTCGATTTTATTAATTTTATCTTTTTTTCCCCCACTGAAATAGAGAGTAATCCAGGGGCTTTCTTTTGGCGGTATTTTATCAGTAGGGATTTTATACTCTGCATTTTTTGCATTGATGTAATCAGGTGTTTTTTCTTCTTTATTGACTAATAAATAAGACGACCCATTCGCTGTCATCCTGGCTGTCCGTCCATTTCTATGAATAAACGCCTCTTCATTTTGTGGGAACTGAAAATGTACTACATGTTGAATTTCTGGAATATCTAATCCCCGAGAGCCTAAATCAGTACAAATCATGGTATGAAAAGTCCCATTTCTAAATTTTATGAGTGCTTTTTCACGTTCATCCTGTTCCATTCCGCCGTGATAAATAATTGATTCAAAGCCTTTTTCATGCAAGAAGCTACAAACACTTTCAGTAGCCTCACGGAAATTACAGAAGACAATGGTTAATTCTCCATTAAATGTACAAAGTAAATCAAATAAGCGATCAAATTTATTTAGGGCACGAATTGGGAAATGCCAATATGTAATAGCGGGATCTTTTGAGTTGGAAAGGTGATTAACTATTGCTGGATTTCGAAATACAAAGTAGGATGGAAAATCCTTGTGTTCAGTGGCTGAAACAAGTGTGGTATACTTTAAGGAGTTGAATTGTTGGTAAATAAACTTCAGTTCTTCTTCAAAGCCAAATTCCAAACTTTTGTCGTATTCATCAACAACAAATTGAGTAACCTTCGATAAGTCGATGGTGTTTCTTGTTAGGTGGTCGCAAATTCTACCTGGTGTTCCAATAAGTACACTAGGTGCTTCATTGAGGCTCTTTTTTTCTACTTGAATGGAATGACCACCGTAGCAAGTCAAAACTTTATGATTCGTCTTCATAGCGCGAAACACACCTTCAATTTGAATGGCTAGTTCACGGGATGGCGCAAGAATTAGCGCTTGAATACCGGAAGAATTGCTATCTAGTCGTAAGAATAGCGGTAATAAAAAAGCAAATGTTTTACCGGAACCAGTTTGTGAAAGGATCAATAGGTTATCATTGATTTTACTATGATCTAGCGTTTCTTCTTGTAAACTATTTAATTCGTTGAATCCAATGGATGAAAGTACTTTGGTAATTCGTTGCGTGTCTATATTCATAGTGCAAAGGTACAGTTCAAAAGACGCCGAAGTAGAAAATTAATAAATTATTACGGTAAAATATTTTCCACAAATAACATTTTTTTTTTCGTAACTTTTCATGCATAAGTATTTATAGCCATAATGAAAATAATTGTTTTTATATCATTCATTTTATTCGGCTCAGCTTACTTTGGGCAAGACATACCTGTAACAGAAATAGATTTACAGGTTTGGGCAACAAAGAATTTAAATGTAAAACAATTTCGTAATGGCGATCCAATTCGCTATGTTACCAATAATGATGAGTGGATTAAATGCCATGCTGAGGGAATTCCTGCCTATTGTTATTATAACAATGATCCTCGAAATGGGAATATCTATGGTGCCATATATAATTGGTTTGCGATGGCTGATTCTAGGGGCCTAGCTCCAGAAGGATTTAGGGTGGCGAATGATATCGATTGGGCTATTCTCTATAATTTTTTAAAACGCGGTATTTATAATTACCAAGACCAAGGTGTTTCAGCTATAAAATTAAAAAGTGCCCAACTCTGGTCGGATGGTGGAAATGGCGAAGATCAATACGGTATGTCTATTTTACCTGGCGGCTACAGAATGCTAAATGGTTCTTTTGATGGCATTGGTAATTCAGTTGGAATTTGGTCAAGGGACACCATCACCTATTATGGTTATTCTAAAAGCAATGCCTATTCCAGTTACAACATTTACTTTCAAGCAAACATGAATGATATGCTTTTTAAAAAAGAAAATACACGTACTGGATTTTATGTGCGCTGTATTTATGGTATTGAACCGCTCATTATTTCAGATACAAAAGCTACCTTATCTGAATATGAAATCTATCAAAAGAAATTAAGTGAAGGTATCAAGCAATCCAAACAAGATGAAAGCAATCCAAAAGAAAAAAAGAAAGAAAAGAAAAAGGAAGGCGATTAATTAGTATCTAAATGTATCTTTTATTTATTGTGCTTAAATAGCTACAACCAACCAAGCACCTAAAATACCTACTGCACAAATTCCTAAAACGATATAATGCCAACTACTCATAGCTACTGACTCTGTATCGGTATCTTTTGATAAGCTTAGTACAATTAAACGTAAGTATAGAAATGCACCAATAGCAGAGCTAATCAGCGCTAAAATTACTAGGTAAAGATGCTGAGGGTAGGCATTCATTAAAAGCGCGAATTTTCCAAAAAAACCAGTTAATGGTGGAATGCCAGCTAAAGATAAGAGGGAAATGATCATAATAAATCCAATAAATGGGTTTTTATACCCTATCCCTTTAAATGAACTAATTTCATCATTTTCATTATGTATTGCCATACTTATCGTGAGCAAAGCAATGGTAGCACACCCATAACCAACTAAGAAAATCCATAGACTTCCTATTGCAGAGTTGGACAGCGATAACAGTGCAAATAAGGCATATCCAGTGTTACTAATACTTGAATAGGCAAGAAGACGTTTGAATTTTGTTTGCTTCAAGGCCCCTAAGTAACCAACGAATAAAGATAATATAATTGCAAAATAGAGCGCCCCTATCCAAAAATAAGCAAGATCTTGAAAGGTACCGTTGAACAATTTGAAAAAGGCTAAGAGTGCCGCTAGCTTTACAACAGTCGCCATAAATGCGGTGACAATTTCTGGTGCCCCTTGGTACACATCTGGTCCCCAAAAATGGAAAGGTACAGCGCCAACTTTGAATAAAAATGCACCTAAAATAAACAGAATACCTATAAACAAGAAGGTGGGTTGGTATTCACCTGATTGAATTATCCCTCGAATCTCAACAAGGTTGAAGGATCCTGTTGCGCCATATAACAAAGCAATGCCAAATAACAAAATTGCTGTCGCAAAGGCACCAGTAAAAAAGTACTTAATAGAAGCTTCTGCCGATAAAACATCTTGTTTTTTTATGCCAACCATAACATATATTGGAATGGACAAGATTTCAAGACCTAGGAAGAACATGAATAAATCAGTAAATCCAATTAAACAAATTGCTCCACAAAGTGAAAACAATAACAAGCCATAATAATCACCTGTGTGAATGGCATCCCGTTTAAAATATTGATATCCAGCCAAAACTATTAACATGCAAAAAGCAATTGCTAATAGACTAAAGTACAACTGCGAAATATTGAATTCCAGCACCTGATACTTCGCTAAAGGTGATGTATAAAGGCCATTATTTAATTGAAGGAAAAAAGCAAGAACTAACCCAATCATCGTCACTAATAAATTGAGCATTGGCTTTTTTAGCATGCCAACAAACAAACCAATTAATCCCGTAAGAAATATCACAATTAATGCATCCATACTATTCTATGATTTGTTGATTTGAAGTCAAATTTTCTGTTAATACTCGAAATGCGGGTTCAGTATATTCTATGATTTGAGAAGAACATAATCCAATTCCTAAAATTAATAGTGAAAGAATAATGAACACAGCTATTTCGTTCCATGATAAATCTTCAAAAGAGGAAATTTTAGGAGCACCAAACATACTTAATTGGTAAGAACGAAGCATGTAAACAGCGCCTAAAATCAATGATGTTGCTGCGAGTATTCCAACGATTAAATGGAAGTTAAAAAGTTCTTTTATTAAGATAAACTCTCCAATAAATCCTGCTGAAAATGGAATGGATAATGCAGCAAAAACAGTCACGGCAAACCAAAATCCAAAACGTGGTGCAAGTTTCGCAATACCCCCTAGTTCGCTTAGATTTCGAGTGCCACTTCTTTTTTCGAGAATATCAGCAGCTAAAAATAATCCGATAGAGATTAAACTATGGTTAATTATCTGAATAACGGCGCCACTCCAAGCTGCTGTATTAAACAGCATGATTCCAGCAGCAATTAATCCTAGATGACTAATCGAAGCAAAGGCAAATAGTGTTTTAATATCATTTTGTTTAATGGCTATTATTGCACCGTAAATAATACCGATTGTTCCGAGAATAATAACAGGCCACTTCATTATTTCAATACCTTCAGAGGTAAGAGGAAGCATCCATTTAATCATTCCAAACAAGGCCATTTTTAACATTAATGCCGAAAGTAACATAGTTCCAGCCATTGGCGATGAAGTGTAGGTCGCTGGTTGCCAAGTATGAAATGGAAACAAGGGAATTTTAATTGCAAATGCCAATAAAAAGCCACTCATGATCCAACATGCCACTTCTTGAGTTAGCTGTACATTTTTTAAATCAGCATAAGCGAATGAATTGGCAGAACTGCCAAGTGCAATTAATGCAAGTAACATTGCTAATGAACCAATCAATGTATAAATGAAAAATTTGAAAAGCACCTTGTTGTTTTCCTTAGCGCCAAACCAATATAATAGTAGAAAAATAGGTATTAGTGTAAACTCCCAGAATATATAAAACAGCATACCGTCTTGTGCCGTAAATAATCCGAGTAATCCTAATTGCATAAAAAACACGAGTGCTGTAAATAGTTTATTATTCGCTAATTCTCGGTTCCAATTACTGAGTAAAATAATAGGAATGATTGCATTAGTAAGCATCACCATAACTAATCCGAATGCATCATATCCAAAATTAAATGTGAGTCCAAAAGCCATTTTATTTGAACTAGCGAGGATAGTTTGTGTTAGCGGATCAAATCCATTAAGATGCACACATGCCAATGCCAAAGAAGCAATTGCACCAACTCCTCCAATAAGTTTGCTCCAAGAAGATGGCAGGATGAGTGATATCAACCCAAAAACTAATGGTATAATTAAAAGTTCCAAAACTGTAATTTTATTATGTAGTAACTAATCAATCCTATTAATCCGATAACCATCCAAAATAGATAGCTAGAAAGTAAGCCTGTTTGCCAATAACGCAGAAGGGATCCTGCCTTACCGAATAAGTTAGCAAATCCAAAAATACCTTGATTTAACACCTTTATTTCAATAATACTATACGCCATTTTTGAAACGTATTCAATAGGTTTTACAAACAAGAAATTATATAATTCGTCAATGTATAACTTAGCGTTGGAGAACAATTGCCAACCCACTAGTTCTTTATCCGCTAACGCCAATCGATTTTTCTTTACGTAGTTGTAATACGCCCAAATAAGAATAGCGATTGTCATTGTACTTGCCACTGCCATCAATGCTAATATGGTAGTGTGAGAGGCGTGTTCAGCATGTATTTTCTCCAATCCTGCCGTATGGGCATTTAAAAAGTTTTGTAACCAGTGCGTCCCATTTTTAAGGAATATACCTGGTAAGTTTAATAAGCCGCCAAAGATGGAAAGGATGGCCAAAACCACCAATGGAAACGTCATTATTGCTTTACTTTCATGAACATGAGATTCAAGTTGCTCCCCGCCTCTAAATTTACCATGAAAGACAAGGAAATAGAGTCGGAACATATAGGCAGCAGTTAAAGCCACCGAAATCATGATAGTTCCATAGAGTATCGGGCTATGAGCTAGCGCGTGACCAAGAATTTCATCTTTGGAATAAAACCCTGATAGTAAAGGAAAGCCAGCTATTGCAAGCGTGCCAATTAAAAAAGTTAGGTGGGTAATAGGCAATTTTTTTGCAAGGCCTCCCATTAAACGAATATCTTGTTCGTCCGACATGGCATGAATAACACTTCCGGAACCTAGAAAAAGCAACGCTTTAAAGAATGCATGTGTGGTAACATGGAAAATAGCCACCGTATATGCTCCCATTCCTAAAGCAACAAACATCAATCCCAATTGAGAAACAGTCGAGTAGGCGAGCACTTTTTTGATATCATTTTGTCGCATTGCAATAAATGCAGCTACCATCGAAGTCGCAAAACCAATTCCAAGGATAATATCTTTGGTTAAAGGTGCTAATTCAAATAAGAAATTTGATCTCACGACTAAATATATACCAGCTGTTACCATCGTTGCCGCATGAATTAATGCAGAAACTGGAGTTGGTCCTGCCATCGCATCAGGCAACCAAGTAAAAAGTGGAATTTGAGCACTCTTTCCCGTTGCGGCAATAAACAAACAGAGGGTAATTCCGACAATAGCACCATTTGCAGAAATTGGATCCAGTGCGAGCTTCTCAGCAATCTGTGTAAATTCTAAGGTATTGAATTGAGCAAGAATTAAAAACAAACCAATTAATAATCCAGCATCACCAATGCGATTCATAATAAAAGCTTTTCTTGCAGCAATGCTATTTGCCATTCCTTTTTCTGCATCGCTATAATGAAATCCAATAAGCAAATAGGAACAAATACCAACACCTTCCCAACCAAAGAAAAGTACAAAATAGTTACTTCCTAAAATGAGAAGTAACATGGAAAAAATAAAGAGATTTAGATAGGTAAAAAACTTGTAAAATCCTTTATCATGGGACATATATCCCATTGAGAATACGTGAATTAATGTCCCTACACCCGTTACAATAAGCGTCATCCAAATAGACAAAGCATCCACTTGTAAACTCGCATTAATATGAAAATCATTTAACTTTAAAAGGTTAAATAAATGAATAATTTTGGTGTCATTTGTTTGGTTGAAAACAAGTACAGCACAACAAAAAGAGACCAACATTACGCCAGTAGCTATTCCTCCAACAAGCGCATTTGAAAATCTTTTACCCAAAGTTCCGTTCACCAAAGCTCCTAACAAGGGTAATACTAATAAAATCAGGATTAATTTATCTACTGCCATTAGTTAACCGTTTAAATTTTTAAATAATCCTGCATCCGTTGCTTTGTTGTTTCTGTAAGCCATGATAAGAATCGATAATCCAATCGTGGCCTCTGCCGCTGCGACCACAATAATAAAAAAGACAAAAATTTGAGCGTCTCCTTTTCCATAATAGGTAGAAAAGGCTACCAATAATAAATTGACAGCGTTCAACATGAGTTCAATACACATTAACAACACAATCATGTTACGCCTTATCAAGACACCAAAAGCACCGATCACAAATAGAATACTTGCAAGTATGACATAGAAATCAATGGAAGTGGCAAAAGTTGGGTCTATAGCATTCATATTAATCAATAATTGGTTTTTCGCGTTTCGCTAATAGAATAGCACCTACCATCGAAGCAATGAATAATATCGAAGAAACCTCGAAAGGAACAATGTACTTATGAAAGAGAAGATCTCCTAAGTTTTTCACCAAACCAATGTTTTTCTCAGTTGGTAAATGCACATGACTTAAGTGGATGCTATCTTTAAAAGCAGCAATAAGTACAAGTAACAAAATACCGCTGGCAACCACTGAAGAAATGAGAACAATTTTTGGAGTATTGGGTTCGCTTTCCTTATTAAGATTTAATAGCATGAGTACAAATAAGAACAAGACCATGATAGCGCCAGCATAAACGATAATATTCACAATCGCTAGAAATTGAGCATTCATTAATATATAAAGCGAAGAAATAAGAAAAAAGGTAACGATCAGAAATAACACACTCCGAATGGGGTGCTTACTTATCACGACCATAAGTGCAGCTCCTATGGTAAGTCCTCCGATAATTAGTGTCAATAATTCAATACTCATATTTCAGTTCTTTTACCAGTATGTTGTCGTTTTGTAATATCAATTCTATCATTAATTGGTTCCACCAACACATCTTTACCGTAAATAAATTCACTTCGTTCAAATTCAGTTGGAACAATCCGATCCGTTAAGAAAACCGCTTCTTTTGGACAAGCTTCTTCGCATAGACCACAAAAAATACATCGCAACATATTGATTTCATACATGGTCGCGTATTTTTCTTCGCGATAAAGATGCTCTTCTCCTTTTTTTCGTTCACCGGCTTCCATTGTAATCGCTTCTGCCGGACATGCTACAGCGCATAAGCCGCAGGCTGTACAATTTTCCCTGCCTTGTTCATCGCGCTTAAGCACATGCATTCCCCTATAAACAGGCGCAAATACACGTTGTTCTTCCGGGTATTTAATGGTGTGATTTTTCTTGAATATATGTTTCAAGGTAATAAACATTCCACTAAAAATGGCAGGGAGGTATAACTTTTCAATGAAAGTCATTGGCTTATCCGAAACCACTTTTTTTCTATTTGTTAAGCTCTCCATTCCATTTAAAATTTAATCCAACCTTCGTTGAAAGCGATTACAATTCCTGTTAGTAGCATATTGATGATTGATAAAGGAATTAATACTTTCCAACCTAAATGCATTAATTGATCAAATCTAAATCTTGGGATGGTCCAACGGATCCACATGAAGATAAAAATCAAGACAAATATTTTCGTGAAAAAAGCGACCACACTTAAAATCGCAAGGGTATTCCCACTAAAACTATCCATTCCAGGGAAATTATATCCTCCAAAAAACAGAATGGCAATAACGGCAGATGAAACAAACATTCCAACATATTCTGCGAACAAGAACAGCCCCAATTTCATTGAGCTATATTCCGTATGATACCCTCCAATTAATTCCGATTCGCATTCCGGAAGGTCAAAAGGAGCGCGATTAGTTTCCGCTAATGCACAAACAAAGAACACGATAAAGCAAACCGGCTGATAAAAAATATTCCAATTCATACCATGTTGTGCTTTCACGATATCATTTAAACCAAGACTTCCAGACATCATGATAATCGTAATCGCTGAAATCCCCATGGCTAATTCATAAGAAATCATTTGAGAAGATGCTCGAATGGCACCAAATCGTGAATATTTATTGTTGGAAGCCCAACCACCAATCATTATTCCATAAACACCAATGGATATTATTCCAAAGATGAAAAGGATTCCGATATTCACATCGGCAACTTGTAATGCGATTGTCCTACCAAATAGAGAAACATCTGTTCCCCATGGAACGACAGCACTCGTCATTAAGGCCGTAAACATAGCAATTCCAGGGCCTAAAATAAATAACCATTTATCCGCATTTGTAGGTGTAAAATCCTCTTTCATGAACATTTTTACCCCATCAGCAATCGGTTGTAAAATACCAAATGGACCAGCTCTATCCGGACCAACACGGTCTTGAATCCATGCGGCAAGCTTTCTTTCAAAGTAGGTGGAATAGGCAGCAATACCTAATGAAACCACAAAAAGTAAAGTGGCTAAAATAATTTTTTCAATTAATAATCCTGTATCCATTAATTGATTTTTTTAATTGATGGTGTAATGCTAGTTTCGTATTTTCCTTGTGAAATAACGGAGTGTCTATCAATGACACGCGGTCCTGTGACTTTCCATTTAGCAAGGTCTTTTTTATCGAAGCGGCATTCGTTACAAATCCAAGCAGTTTTATCATCGATTGTTTCAATCTCACCATATTGATCTTTGCGACCAGTTACACGGTAAATTTCTTGCCCGAACATCCATAATACCACTTTACCAGCACATTTCTTACAATCACATTCTGCCTCCATTGGTTTTAAGAACCACACACGACTTTTAAATCTAAACGTACGATCCGTTAATGCTCCAACCGGACATACATCGATCATATTTCCAGAGAATTCATTATCAACAGCTTGTTCAATAAAGGTGCTTATTTCAGCATGCTCGCCTCTGTTAAGCACACCATGCACTCGTTTTTCTGTCAGTTGGTTAGCCACCTCAACACATCGATAGCATAGAATGCATCGGTTCATGTGTAATTTTATTTTATCCCCAATATCTATTGGATCAAAGGTTCTTCGTTCTTCTTCGTAACGTGTTTTTACAGAACCGTGTTCATACCCTAAATCTTGTAGATTACATTCACCAGCTTGGTCACAAATGGGGCAATCTAAGGGATGATTAATTAATAGGAATTCAACAACTGCGCTTCTTCCCTCATGGACACGTTCACTTGTTTTATTTTTCACAATCATGCCATCCATAACAGGGGTGGAGCACGATGCCACTAATTTAGGCATTGGTCTTGGGTCTGCAGTTGATCCAGCAGCCACTTCCACTAAACAAGTTCTACATTTCCCACCAGTTCCGGGTAATTTACTGTAAAAGCACATAGCAGGAGGGACCACTTCACCACCAATTTTGCGCGCTGCATTTAGAATGGTCGTCCCTGCTTCAACTTCAATTGTAATATCGTCAATAGTAACTTTCATCTCAATTATTTTCTATGCAATCAGCGGTTCTTTACTCAAACCATAATTCCTTGTTATTGCTTCATCTTTATTCGTAACATGCCACTCAAATTCATCTCTAAAATGACGAATAGCAGCAGCAACTGGCCAAGCAGCGGCATCACCAAGAGGACAAATCGTATTCCCTTCAATTTTTTTATTTATTTCTGCCAACAAGTCAATATCTCTGATGTTTCCATGCCCATTTTCTAACCGGTGCAGCACCTTTTCCATCCATCCGGTTCCTTCTCTACATGGCGAACATTGGCCACATGATTCGTGCGCATAGAAACGGGTGAAATTCCAGGTATTTCTAACAATGCATTGATCTTCATCAAAAACAATGAATCCACCGGACCCTAACATTGAACCAGAAACAAATCCACCTTCCGCTAAACTTTCGTAGGACATTAAACGATCTTCACCGCTTGCCGTTTTTGTTACAAGGTAGTGGGGTAGGATAGGAACTGAAGATCCTCCAGGCACACAAGCTTTTAGTTTTTTGTTATTTGCAATTCCTTGGCAATAGTCATCTCCGTAGATAAATTCTTCTACTGATAAGCCCATTTCAATTTCATACACGCCAGGTTTAACGAGATTTCCACATGCGGAGATTAATTTAGTACCTGTACTTCGGCCAATCCCAACATTAGCATATGCGTCACCACCTTCATTGATAATTGGAACAACCGCCGCTAATGATTCCACATTATTCACAACGGTTGGACAACCCCAAAGACCTTTTACAGCTGGGAAGGGCGGTTTGATGCGTGGATTTCCTCTTTTTCCTTCTAACGATTCGAGTAAAGCTGTTTCTTCTCCACAAATGTATGCACCACCACCAGGGACAACAAACAGGTCTAAATCATACCCTTTACCTAATATATTTTTTCCTAAGAAACCTTTATTATAGGCTTCAGCTATTGCTTTTTCAAGGATATGAAGAATGTACATAAATTCTCCTCGAATATAGATATACGAAGTATTAGCACCCAAGGCATAGCTAGACGTTATCATTCCTTCTATCAAAAGGTGAGGAATTTTTTCCATCAAATAACGATCTTTAAAAGTCCCAGGTTCAGATTCATCTGCGTTACAAACTAAATAACGGGGAATACCTTCCGGTTTGGCCAAGAATGACCATTTCATTCCAGTAGGAAATCCTGCTCCACCACGTCCTCGCAGACCTGATTTTTTCACTTCTTCAACGACTTCATCAGGAGTCATTCCATTCAACGCTTTTTCAACTGAGCGGTAGCCGCCATTTTTTCGATAGACATCAAATGTTTCGATCCCGGGGATATGTACATTTTCAAGAAGTAATTTCCTGTTTTTCATTCCTTATTAATTTTCAATTATTCCTGACCGATATGCGTCAATTAGTTCATCAACTTTTTCTTTGGTGAGGTTTTCATGGAATTTATAGTTGCATTGCAATACTGGCGCATACCCACAAGCACCTAGGCACTCAACCGTTTTTAGTGTAAAAGCACCGTCAGCAGTTGTCCCACCTACTTTAATATTTAATTTTTCTTGTATATAATCAATAATTTTATCACTACCCACCAGCATACATGGTCCTGTTCTGCATACTTCAAATACGTATTTTCCAACTGGATTTACATGAAACATGGTATAAAACGTTGCCACTTCGTACACTTCAATTGTTTGAATATTCAACATTTTCGCTACTTCATCCATTCCCTCGGTACTTAACCATCCAATTTCAGATTGTGCTAAATGCAACATTCTGATAATCGCACTTTTTTCTTTACCTGCTGGGAAATGATTTTTTATTTCATCGAATTTAGCTAGCGTCTCCTTTGAGAACCCTTTAAATTCAGCCGTATTTTGATAAATAGTTGTTTCTGTTTTCATATTAGGCGTCTAATTCTCCGGCAATTACATTCATACTACTTAAGGTAATAACTGCATCACTAATGGTTTGTCCGGTTATCATTTCGGGATAAGCTTGATAATAAATAAAGCAAGGCCTTCTGAATTGAAGTCTGTATGGGGTTCTTCCTCCATCACTAATAAGGTAATAGCCTAATTCTCCATTTCCACCTTCTACGCTATGGTATACTTCTCCAGCTGGCACTTCCATTTCACCCATCACTATTTTAAAATGGTAGATGAGAGCCTCCATGTTATTATACACATCTGCTTTATCTGGTAAGTAGAATTCGGGAACATCTGCTTTGTAGCTTCCTTCCGGCAAATTTCCGTATGCTTGTTCAATTATTCTAACACTCTGACGAATCTCTTCTTGTCTAACCATCCAGCGATCATAGGTATCACCGTTTACGCCTACAGGAATAATAAAATCAAAATCTTCGTAAGAAGAATAGGGGTGCATAACGCGTACGTCATAATCAACACCCGCTGCTCGAAGATTTGGTCCAGTTAATCCATAAGCGAGGGCTCTTTCAGGCGAAATAGGTCCTGTGCCACGCGTGCGATCCATAAATATTCGATTTCTTGCCAACATTGAATCCCACTCATTAAATGCTTTCGGAAAAGTTTTCAAAAACGATTTTAGTTTAGTGTGGAAGACAGGTGTAAAGTCCCGTTCGAATCCACCAATTCTTCCAATATTAGTTGTTAGACGCGCCCCACAAATTTCCTCATACAATTCATAAATCTTCTCTCTTTCTTGGAAAGGATAGAAAAAACTAGTTAGTGCTCCGGTATCAACCCCAATAACGGAATCGCAAATTAAGTGATCAGCAATTCGAGCCAATTCCATAATAATAACCCGCATGTAATCAACGCGTTTAGGAATTTCAGCTTGAATTAACTTTTCCATTGTCATGTGCCAACCCAAGTTATTAATTGGCGATGAACAATAGTTTAAGCGATCTGTGATTGGAGTAATTTGATTATATGGCCTTCTTTCCGCTAATTTTTCGAACGCGCGATGAATATAACCCACTGTTTGTTCTGAAGAAATAATTTTTTCACCATCTACTTTAAGGATGTTTTGAAAAATTCCGTGGGTGGCGGGGTGAGTTGGGCCTAAATTGATAGTCGCAATATCTCCGTCAATGGTTTCTTTAGAATTATAAAATTCCGATGGACTGTTGTATAAAGCTTCTTTTTCCTTATTCATATTCATATATTAAACACGCCCAAAAAAGCGATCGTCTTTATCTTCTCTTGTCCCGTCTTCTAATGCATATTCTTTCCTTAAGGGAAAATAATCCATAGAATCCTCGTTTAATATTCTCCTTAAATCGGGATGATTGTTAAAGATTACCCCAAAGAAATCGTACGATTCTCTTTCCATCCAATTTGCACATGGAAATAAATCTGTTATTGAATCAACGGAAGGATTACTTAATGGCAAAAATACTTTCAATCGAAGTCTTACTTTATTTTTCCAGCTGTCAAGATGGTAAACAACTGCAAATTCACGATCAGTAGAATCTGGATAATGAACTGCACCAATCAATGTTAAAAACCCAAAACTTAAGTTTTCATCTTTTTGCAATTGCGCGATTATATCATGGATTTTAGAAGTAGGCACTTCTACTGTAAGCAAATCAAAATTAATTTCAGCGCTTAGTATGTTAGAAGAGAAGAGACCTTCTAATTGAGTAAGAAGTGCTTCGTTATTTAACATCTGGATCTTTCATTTCAATTTTATATTCTTTCATCAAATCCCTATATTCAGAACTATAACGACGACGTAGGGATTCTTTTTTTACCAGTTTGTGGATATTCATTACTCCGTCAATAATTTGTTCAGGACGAGGAGGGCAACCTGGCACGTATACATCAACAGGAATAATTCTATCGATTCCTTGAAGTACACTATATGTATCAAAAATACCACCTGAAGAAGCACAAGCGCCAACAGAAAGTACCCATTTAGGTTCAGCCATTTGTTCGTAAACTTGCTTAAGAATTGGTCCAAGTTTTTTAGAAATGGTTCCAGCTACGATGAGTAAATCTGCTTGTCTGGGTGAGAAAGACAAGCGTTCCATTCCAAACCTTGACATATCATAAGCACTTCCCATCGTTGCCATAAATTCAATGCCGCAGCAAGAAGTAGCAAATGGAAGTGGCCAAACAGAATTAGACCTCGCCAATCCAATCGCTTTATCGAGGGTGGTTAATTGATAACCTTCCCCATTAATTACCTTATCGTTATCTATTTTTCCCATTCTAAAGCACCTTTTTTAAGAACGTAAAGAAATCCAATTAAAAAGAAGCTGACAAACATAATAACTGCCAGTAGACCTTCTAATTCTAATTGGTAAAAATTAACTGCATAGGGATAAAAGAAAATTACTTCCACATCGAAAAGGACAAATAGAATTGCTGTCATGAAATAGCGAATTGATACTGGGAAACGAGCATTTCCTTGAGATTCGATACCGCATTCGAAGTTTTCGTCCTTCTTTTTTGCGTTTAATCTTGGCATTAAAACATGTGTAATAAACAATGTAAAAACGACAAAGCCCCCAGCTATCAGTACTTGAATTAGCAGCGGAAGGTAATTTGAACTCGAAGATTGTTCTACCATTTTATTTTGAAATAACAAGATAAATCATTCATAATCAAATAATTTGAAAATATTTAAAGTACTAGTTTTTATTAGTCAATAATATCATTCCAAAAAATCTTGCACAAATTTAATTTATAGTTGTGTTCTATCAAGTAAAAAAGGGAATTATTTTCCAACTATTTTAATTTAAAGCCATATTCTCAAAAATATTCATGTTTCATTTACGGACCTCAAAGATATTCAAATCGGATTTTTTATATGAAAAGGCAATAATAAACCAGTTCATGGAGCTGGTTTATTATTAATGCTTAGTAATAATTTATAAAACTTTAATTTCTTTTTTAGCGACGGTTCTTGTCACTACTTTTTTAGGTATGCTTAGTTTTAAAACACCATCCGTGTAATTGGCATCAATTTTATCAAAACTAACACTTTCAGGAAGTGAAAATGCCCTAGAAAATGAATTGTAAGAGAATTCTTTTCGTGTATATCTTTCAGAATTTTCTTGTTTTTCATTTTCCTTTTCAGCACTAATGGTTAAAATATTATCATCAATTGAT
>CAJAII010000031.1 GCA_903939755.1 uncultured Flavobacteriales bacterium
GAACTGCAAGGGCTGTTAAGATCAAGAACCCTGCAATTGCTGCAAGTATGTGTAAAGAAATAAAATAAAAATAACGTAAGAATTTTTTTAATCGTGGAGATTTTTCTAAAAATTGCATTGTGGTTTTTTTGGATTTTTAATACTGACTTATCGTAGTAGTGGTTAGTGTTTTTTATTTTTTTTTAGTAAAATTAGCACCTTTTAGACTAAATAAAAAATTATTTAGGGGAGAATCCTTTTGTTCAATATTGTTATCTGATATTAAAAGGCGTGATTGTCTTTGTTGAAAATCAATAATTCAATATTATTTCTGTCGTATCAAATGCAGTAGTTACAGCAGATAATAATCCTTGGTTGCTCGAATTTAAGACCCAATAATAAACTGAATAAATCTCATTGCCATTGTTAATGCAATAAATGGTGGTGTCTAAGGCTCCAAAATAATTTTGTTCTGAATTTGGGCAACAAGCGGTGCAACCCTGCAATCCATCTTGTTTGATATATTGCAAATGATCTGTTGCTTGAGGGTTGCTGTTGATAAAATGCAGTGCTATCCATGCTTTCGCTTTGGTTGAATAGTTACGGACATTATCATTCTTAAGGGATAAGCTTGAATAATAGATGTCTTCTGTTAGTTCAAAATAATTTACTTTATCAACATGTAGGACATATCGCTCCATTTTTTCTCTAGGAAATGTAAATGTATAGCTGCCATCTGATCCGATAACTGCTGTTGAGATAAGTATTTCTTGGGTACTTGCAATGGGAACCTTGTATATTTTAATTTCGGCCCCTTGCAAACCAGATTGATTAGTAGCATCGGTAATTGTCCCTTTTATGGTAAAATTACCAGTGCCTTTTTCACAGGAAATAAGCAAGCCAAAAATAAAAAAAGCAAGTATAAATCTCATTTTTAGATCAGATTAAATTTGTTTTCAAATGTAACTTTTTGTTCGGTTGGAATAAATAAGAAATCCCCAATTTCATTCTGCTGCCCTTTTTCCCTAATAATTTTAAAATCGCAAATTCCGTATTGACAGTATTCTAATTGGTCAAAATAATTAACCAAGTGATCAATATTGCTTTCGGAAATTTCTATTTGAATAATTGGTCTGAATTTGGAAATAATCGGTTGTAATTCATTAAAAACAATCCATTCATATCCTTCAATATCGCATTTGATGTAATCTATTTTAGATAGTGAACCAAATAATTCACTTCCTTTTTTTACTTCTACTTGTATTGTTTTCTGCGTACCTATATCTTCCATCTTATCTATAATATGTGGTAAGCCGGTTCGAATCATGCCATTGGATTCCGGAAGCACCATTTCAACATAGCCTTCTTGTTCTCCCAAAGCAATATTATGAATTTCTACTTGGGGAAAGGGGGATAAGAATTGCTTTAAAATTTCGTAAAAAGGAAGGATTGGCTCAATACAAATGACTTTACCTTGAGGGCTTAATCGAGCAAATATTTTTGCAAAATACCCAAGGTTGGCACCAATATCAATAACTGTAAAATCTTTTTCGATAAGTTGTTTGACGATGTAATGAAATTTAAATCGCTTGTCACGCTTTAACAATCCTAAATCAAATAGAAGATAAAACCCTCTGTGCATTGCTTTAAGGTAGGCACGTTGCGTAAGTAATTTAAATAGTATCCGCTTTACAAGACTTATCATAGTGTACGAAGGTACAAACTAGCTATTAAACCAAACGAAAAATTTAGAAAAAAACGATTGTGTAAGCATAAAAATGTAATTTTATACTTGACTTTTTTTATATGAAATTTTTCTTCTTTGTTGTTATTTTCTGTTCGCCATTGGCTTGTTTTTCTCAGCTTGATTTAAAGGAGATTATGCGTGGCCCAAGTTTTATCGGCTACCTGCCTGAAGATGCTTTTTGGTCTTATGACGGCAGCTCAATTTATTTTGATTGGCAACAAGGTAATGATCTTGGCACTTCTTTTTTTCAATATAATTGTAAGTCTAAAGTGATTCAAAAGCTGGATTCTATTCAGGCCGAAAATGCAATAGGGCACGATCTAATTCAGAAAGAATTTAAGGTTTTGTATTTCGAAAAGGAGGGCTCGCTTGCTTCACTTTATAAAATAAATGGTGAAATCTCCCTGTGTTATCAGGGCTTTGAATCGATCAGTAATATTCAACGCTTAATAGACCCAAATAGAATTGTTTTTCAACAGGGATTGAATTTATTCGAATGGGAAAATAAGGATGGAAAATCTACATTTAAACCGCGAACAAACTTTGTGCTGGGAGAAGCAAAAATAAAGTCAAAAGATTCAAGTTTTTTATTCAAACAGCAAGAGGAACTATTTCTCTTTTATAAGGATAAAAACAAAAAGAAAGAATGGGATAAGTTGCAAGGAGATTACCAGCTTTTTTCTAAGCCTACAATTAATTATCTGGGGGAAGGAAATCTTTCCTCGATGCAAATCGCACCTGCTGGAAATTTTGTATCTGTCGTTATGAATACGGAAGCTGCACAAGCAGAAACAAATGTCCCTGCATTTATTACGGTAAGTGGGAAGGTGGTCATGAATCCTGCACGCTCAAAAGTAAGTGAAATGGAACCTAGTCAACGTTTGGCTATTTTAAACCTGCTTTCAGATTCCTTAAAATGGATTGATTTTTCGGTGCTTTCCGCTATTCGTAAGAAACCAGCTTACCTTGACACTTTAAAATCTTCCCAATACGAAAAGGATAGAGCACTATTTATTCATCCTTTAAAATTCTCAAAAATATCAAATTTAGCTTTATGTGATATCCGCAGTGCTGATAATAAGGATCGATGGATCGTCTTAATTGATTTGGAAAAAGCAAGTGTGAAAGAGTTGGATCATCAACACGATGAGGCATGGATTGGTGGTCCTGGAATCTCTTCTTGGAATGAAGAAGAAGCGGTTTTAGATTGGATGGATGATGGCAAATCATGTTATTTTCAATCGGAAGAAACAGGTTATTCACACCTCTATTCTTATTCCTTCGAAACAGGTGTAAAGTCGCCATTAAGCTCGGGAAATTTCGAAATACATTCGGTGCAATTATCGAAAGATAAAAATCGGTTTTTCATTACGGCCAATAAAACGCATCCAGGAAATCGTGATTTTTATCAATTGGACATCAAAACTTTACTTTGGACTCCAATTCTTATGGAAGATGGATTCCACGATGTGAAGGTTTCTCCAGATGAAAAGTCATTGCTGGTTAGATATTCTAATGCTAACTCTCCATGGGAATTGTATTTAGCAAGTAATGTAGCCAATACTAAAATGGTTCAAATTACACATTCTACAACGCCCGAATTTCGAGCTTATTCATGGCGAAAACCACCTGTTATTCAATTTACAGCAAGTGACGGAATTAAAGTTGCCTCAAGGATTTATGAGCCTGAACCATTAAAGAAAAATGGGGCTGCGGTGTTATTTGTTCACGGTGCAGGTTATTTACAAAATGCCCATAATTATTGGAGTAATTACTACCGTGAATACATGTTTCATAACTTGTTGTGCGATTTAGGCTATACTGTTTTGGATGTAGATTATCGGGCAAGTGAAGGATATGGTCGCGATTATCGAACCGCCATCTATCGACATATGGGAGGAAGAGATTTGAACGATTTCATTGACGCGAAAGATTTCTTGGTAAAACAACATGGAATTGATTCCAACCGGGTTGGAATATACGGTGGTTCCTACGGTGGCTTTATCACCTTAATGGGTTTACTGACCAGTCCAAATGAATTCGCTTGTGGCGCTGCATTGCGTTCCGTTACAGATTGGGCACATTACAATCACGAGTACACAAGTAATATTCTTAATTATCCGTCGACTGATCCAGAAGCGTATAAAAAAAGCTCTCCCATTTATTTTGCTCAAAATCTAAGTAAACCATTAATTATGCTTCATGGTATGGTCGACGATAATGTCCAGTTCCAAGATGTCGTTCGCTTAAGTCAACGATTTATCGAATTAGGAAAAAAAGACTGGGAATTAGCTGTTTATCCTGTTGAAGCACATGGATTTAAAGAGTCGTATTCTTGGCAAGATGAGTACCGAAGGATATTTGAATTATTCGAAAAGAATCTAAAAAAATAGCATAGATGTTAACTGTTAGAGAATTAGTAGACAAGCAAGAAATGATCAATAATATTTCGGTCCTTCAAGTATTATATCCAAGTTTAACATTAGCGGAATACGATGCTGAATTGGATCAAATGTTACCGCATAATTATGGTCAAGTTGGGGTATTTGATGGTGAAAATTGCCTTGGAATTAGTGGCTTTTGGATTGGAACTAAATTATGGTGTGGTAAATACTTGGAATTAGATAATATTGTGGTTATTGAGAAACATAGGAGTCAAGGAATTGGCAAATTGATTTTTGACTTTCTTCATAAAAAAGCCATAGAACATGATTGCACCATGCTTTCATTGGATTCTTACACCTCAAATTTTAAAGCACATAAGTTTTTCTATAATGAAGGATATAGCCCGAAAGGATTTCATTTTATAAATATTCTCCAATCAAAAAAAGTCAGGTGATTTTTTTTGATTAAAGAACTTAAAGCCCAACTGAATTTGATTAATAAAAAACAATTATAGCTGTTACAGCTATAAGGAGATCTGAAAAATAGTGGCTTTAGCCACATAATAAAAATGTTTGCCAAGAATTATAAAAGACAATAACTCCAGTAAAATTGCCTTTAAGCCAAATTCAATAAGAAATAAATACTCCAAAATTTAAGGTCTCCTATTTCATTCCTAGGCCATGAATACATTAATATACCAAGTAATTATTACATTTGAGCATTATTGTTTATGTTTACATACACTGCCAAAACGATTGTGATAATAATTAACAAAGGGATGTCTCAACTTTTTTTTAACGATTTTTTTTGTGTTTCTTGGCAAAGAAATAAGCAAGTAAGGTGGTACTTATTTTTTTCTATTTTCTTTTTTCAGCACAATTCTTTTGCCCAACAGCGTGTGTTCCCTTTAATTAATTCGATTTCTGTTGACTCCATCTTTGAAATCAAGCCCTACGCTACAAAAATTTCATACGATGAAAAATCAGGCCATCTTTTTTATTCGGTAATTACCGGTGATATTTATGAAGTTTTCATGAATTCTGCTGGCGGCGCATCGGATTCATTGCGTTACTCGGTAGTTGATCATGGAATTTCTTCTTTACAAGGATTGTATTTCCGTGAAGGAATTCTTTATCTCTCTGGAAATAATTGGACAAGTACCACAGGTGTTGGGATAATTTCAAAAGGTACGCCTCAAGCGAATGGAACTCGATTATGGGAAACTGTCGTTTCAAGTGATCCATATCCTAGCGCTAGTCCTACAGGTGATCATGGTTTTTCTGGTGTTTCCCTTGATCCATCAGGAAATTTCTTATTCGTTAGTAGTGGTGCTCGTACACATTTGGGTGAAATGGATGATAATAATGGGGCATGGCCTAATTGCCGAGAAACCCCAATGACTTGCCGTATGTTTCGCTTTCCTATTTCTTCCTTACCCATTCATTTAGTAAATGATTCATTATGGTTGGAAAATAGCGGTTTTATTTACGCTTCAGGTACAAGGAATGCGTACGATTTTGCATGGGATGGCAATGACACACTTTTTTCGATTGATAATTCTGGGGAGCGTGATGATCCTGAAGAATTGAATTGGATTCGGCAAGGAAAAAACTATGGCTTTCCATGGAACATGGGTGGAAACATCAATCCATTGGTTAATTCACCTTATAATTATTTAAATGATCCTTTGGTGAATCCGAATTGTGGGGGAGTAGCTGCAGGCTGGTTTTTGGATGACCCTACGTTTCCAACTTTGCCTTCGAATGTTACATTTATGGAACCCGTTAGGAATTATGGCGTTTCTGCTGATTATTACCGGGATGTTACCACAGGAATGGTAAAGAAAGCGAGCGATGAAGGAACGTATGTTTCAACATTTACGCCACATGCATCTCCTTTGGGATTAGTTTTCGATAAAGACAGCCTACTGGCAAGTCCTTTTAGAGGTGATGGTTTTGTTTTAAGTTTTATGCCCGGGGGTGATAGTACCGGTTTTTCAACCATTTCACCGTGGGGAATTCCTTGTCCATTTGTAGATCCTTCTCGTGAATTAAGGCAACTTAAGCTGGTTTATGATGCCGTAATCGATAATTATACAATGACAACATCGGATCTAGTAAGTGGCTTTTATTTGCCTGTGGATGCTGTCTTTGTGGGAAATCAATTATACGTCATTGAACGGGGTGGGGACATGTGGAAAGTTACCTTCCCCTTGTATCAAGAAGAAGAAAATGAGCTACTTATTTATCCGAATCCCTCTGATAGTTATGCTTTCATTACGTTTAATAATGATGCAAAAGAATTAGTTGAATTGTCAGTAGTTGATTTTTCAGGTAAAAAAGTTGTTAATGTTGTTGAACAGGGAGTGAGTCAATTTGCCATTAAAACGAATCAACTGGCTTGCGGCATCTATATTTGTTCTTTGAAAATTGGAAGCGCTAATGCTATTCATACTAACTTATTAGTGAAATAATTATGTGGAAAAACAAGGGGGTATTTTTTGGATTTATTTTTTTAGTTGGCGCTTTATTTTCTAGTTGCAATTATGTTAAGACGGCTCCCGTTGAGGTAGTTCCTAAAGAGCATGTGACAACGGAACAGGTTTATCCCGCCATAAAAGATAGTGTTGTTATTTCGGAGGTAGGTGCTGTTGTATCGCCCAAAATGGAGATACCGGCAACGGAAAACGAAAAGTTAATTGTCCATCACACTGCTTATAGTCTTTTATATAGTGAGGAACACGAGCAAGCAATTTGGATCGCATATGAGTTGACAAGCGAAGAAACAGACCGTAAGTTTGAACGCTCCAACAAATTCTTGGTCGATGATGCCATCAAAACTGGTTCGGCAAATGATGGTGATTACAAAGGTTCTGGGTATGATCGTGGACATTTAGCCCCGGCCGCCGATATGTCATGGTCTAACCAAACCATGCTGGAATCCTTTTATTATAGCAATATGAGTCCTCAAGACCCAAGTTTCAATAGGGGAATTTGGAAAAAATTGGAGGAGCTAGTTCGGACTTGGGCAAGGGAAAATAAGTCGCTGTATGTGGTAACGGGACCAATATTAAGTGATAATTTACCAACTATTGGTTCGAATAAGGTTTCAATTCCAACATTTTATTACAAAGTTTTATTAGACTATAGTCAACCAGACGTTAAAGCCATTGGTTTTATCATCCCTAATCAAGGGTCGAAGGCTGATTTAAGTAGTTTTGCGGTTTCGATTGATAAAGTGGAGCAATTAACTGGCTTGAACTTTTTCCCTACTCTGCCTGTTCAGCAAGAAAATGCATTGGAAAGTTCAGTATGTATTCCTTGTTGGACATGGAAAGCAACTAATTCTTCTAATAGAAATGATAATCCGTCACATACAATTGTTTCGGTTCAATGCAAAGGAATTACGCAAAAAGGGGCACAGTGCAAACGAAAAACCTTAGATCCGAGTGGATTCTGTTCTCAGCACCATTAAAACAAGTTTCTTGTTAATATTTTATTTCTAATTTATTAAGATAACTTATTGTTGTTGATATAGTTAACTAGTGCAATTAAATGTATTTTAGCACTTAACTACGAAAAATGAAACCTTGCGGAAATACCTAGCGTATTACTTCACAGTTTTAAAATAGTAACTATGACAACCTATATGCAATCATTAAGAACAAAGACTATTCATCAAGCAAAAATTAAATTGTCAAAGCACCGCGATTTAGGTGAGCAATCTAACTTAAATATATTTCAGGTGGCAGATTTAATGGATAGGATTCATAACGCAAGTAAGAAGGCAGAGGATACTAATTCTGTTTTCTTTTCTGTAAGTATGAATTAAGCGCTTATTACGCCTGAGCCAACTAATTCTTCTCCAAGGTACCATGCAGCAAATTGTCCTGGTGTAATTCCTTTTTGTTTTTTATCAAACAATATATACAAGTCTCCTTTTAAAGTAATCAATCTCGCTTCTTGTAACGCTTGTCTATAGCGAATTCTTACCTGGCAACGTAATTCAGTATTATTTCTGATTAAATCATTATTAATTAGCCAATTAATGCTATTTAACTCTATCTTTAGTGCATATCTATTTAAGCCAGGGTGAACCTCTGATTGTCCTGTGTAAATAGTATTTTCGTTGGTGTCGAGTCCAATGATAAAACTAGGCAATGGTTTTCCTCCAATATTGAGTCCTTTCCGTTGACCAATGGTGTAAAATTGAGCACCCTGATGTTGTCCAACCACGGCACCCATCGTTGAATTATAGGTAAAAGGGGCGGATAATTCGATTACATTTGCTGCATTCAAGGGAATGGAATTATACGCTTGGAATTGAGGTAGATTTTCTGGTATTTCTATGATTGGTCCTATTTTAGCTTTTAACTTTTGTTGTAGAAATAGCGGTAAACTTATTTTTCCAACAAAACAAAGTCCTTGGGAATCTTTCTTCTCCGCTGTAACAAGGGCTAATTTCTTGGCAATTTCACGTACTTCTTTTTTTTCTAAATCACCAATTGGAAAAAGGGCTTTGGCGAGTTGTTGTTGCGTGATTTGGCATAGGAAATAAGACTGATCTTTTGTTTTATCAATTCCCGCTAATAAGGAAAAGGTGCCATCGGTATTTTCGGCTTTACGACAATAATGACCTGTTGCTACATAATCAGCGCCAAGTTGTAAGGCCGCTTCCAGAAACACATCGAATTTTATTTCTCGGTTGCACAACACATCTGGATTCGGCGTTCGTCCACGTTGATATTCATCGAACATATAATCAACAATTCGGGTTTTGTACGCATCACTCAAATCAATAACTTGAAATGGAATGCCAAGGTGTTGTGCTACTAATAAGGCATCATTTGAATCTTCAATCCATGGACACTCATTGGAAAGTGTCACACTTTCATCGTGCCAATTTCGCATGAAAATACCAATTACTTCATACCCTTGTTGAATTAATAGATAAGCTGCTACACTTGAATCGACACCACCAGAAAGACCAACTACTACGCGTTTCATTCGATAAAATTAAACAAAGTAAATAGCTTATCGCTGTTGAGAATCTATTTTTTACTATTAATAATAATTAATGCTGCAATCACACCGGGAATCCAACCTGCACCAGTTAACAATAAGACAATTAGAACTGATCCACAGCCTTTATCTACGACTGCCAATGGTGGAAAAATTATACATAATAACACTTGAAGACAAGACATTTTTTTTTGAGCTAAAATACAATATTTTTTTTAGTCAATTAATGAAACAGGGATTACCTCTATGCACCTCATACCATCAATAGCAGCAGAAACAATTCCTCCAGCATATCCAGCACCTTCCGCACAAGGATAAATCCCTTCAATTTCAACATGTTGCAAGGTTACAGCGTCTCTAGGAATAAGAATTGGGGAGGATGTCCGTGATTCAGGGGCATGAATTACCGCATCATTAGTGATAAAACCCGGCATTTTTTTCTCAAATTCTATGCATGCCTTTCGGATTCTTTCAATGACAAATTCAGGGAATACTTCATCCATTTCTACACTTGTTATGCCAATAAAATAAGATGTTTTCGGAAAAACTTCAGATTTTTTACGATCCACAAAATCTGCTAAACATTGAGCAGGAACTTTTTGATTTTTACCCGCGAGTTCCCAACATTTTTTTTCAATTGATTTTTGAAAATCTAAGCAAACAAATGGATCGTTTTTATAATCTTTAAAATCGGAGGGATCAATACTCACCACAAAACCTGAATTTGCGTAGGGGTTATTTCTTTTACTGGGCGACCAACCATTGGTAACAACTTCTTCTTCGCTTGTGGCACAAGGCGCAATTATCCCTCCAGGACACATACAGAAAGAATAAACACCTTTCCCATCAATTTGAGCAACTAGGCTATAAGATGCAGGGGGAAGGTATTGGTCACTTAAACGATTGTGGTATTGTAATTTATCAATAAAAGATTGCTGATGCTCAATTCTAACTCCCAAAGCAAATGGCTTTGATTCTATTCGAATTTGTCTTTTATGCAATAATGAAAAAATATCCCTAGCCGAATGTCCAGTAGCTAGAATCAAATTTTTAGTTTCTAGCCATTCACTATCATTAATTTGGATGGAACTTAACTTTTTATTTTCCTGCTTTATATCCGTTAATTTACTATTAAAGTGAATTTCTCCACCACATTGAATTATTTTCTCCCGAATTGCTTCAATAATTTGCGGAAGTTTATTGGTTCCAATGTGAGGATGTGCATCAACAAGAATAGCATCGTCTGCTCCAAAATGAACTAATAATTGCAGGACTCTTTCCACATCGCCACGTTTTTTTGAACGTGTATATAATTTTCCATCGGAATAGGTTCCTGCTCCTCCTTCCCCAAAACAGTAGTTGGATTCAGGATTCAAGATTCCCTCTTTGTTAAGTTGTGCTAAATCAAATCTTCGGGCACGAACATCTTTTCCCCGTTCATAAATGATTGGTTTAAGATTAAGTTCTAAGCAACGCAAGGCAGCAAATAATCCAGCAGGTCCTGCGCCAATTATGATGACAGGTTTAGCATTAGCGACAGCTAAAAAATCAAACGATTGCAAGTGGGAGGGAAGTTCACTTTCAGAAACATCGAAAGTGCAATTGATTTTTATATTTCGACCTCTGGCATCAATGGATTTTTTTTTCCAACGAAAATACAGCATCTTCGAATGATGAATTCCTGCATTTTCACGTAAGGTATTTTCAATAAATTGTATGTCTTGGGCTTGTTCGGGTGAACATTGAAAAGAAATTGTTTCCATTATCCTTCAAAGATAAGTGACAGCGACCAAACCTTATTGTATAACTTATTGATTGGTGCCGCAATATTTGTATCGTCTCGTATAAAACTATTTATAAATCCATGTGAATATTTTAATTCAATACCAAATTTAAAATAGGGGGCAAAAAATTCCACACCACCACCAATTTGTCCCTGAACATCATTTCGTTTAATTTTTATGTAAGGATCAATATAATTCTGAGAAGCTTTTTCTTGAGATTGTAAATCAATAGAATATTGTCCACCAACCAAAGCATAGGCAGTGAAATTATTATATCTCTTTGTTCTAAATTGTAGCATTAATGGAAAGTCCAAATTAGTTGAGTTGA
>CAJAII010000032.1 GCA_903939755.1 uncultured Flavobacteriales bacterium
ACTTCTTCTCCATCTTTACTAGAGATAAATTCTCCTTTTTCGTTCAGTAATTTTAGTGCATTCCATTGTTTTGGGTTATGACTAGCTGTAAGAATTATTCCACCATTCGCATTTTCCAACGGAACGGCAATTTCAACAGTAGGCGTAGTTGATAATCCCAGATTAATTACATCTATCCCTAAACCAATTAAAGTAGCTACTACCAAATCAGAAATCATAGGTCCAGAAATTCGCGCATCTCTACCAATGACCACTTTAATTTTTTGATCAGCGGCTCTATTAATGAGCCAAGTTCCATAAGCAGCGGCGAATTTCACTGCATCAATTGGCGTTAAACCATCATTAACATGGCCACCGATTGTCCCACGTATACCAGAAATTGATTTAATTAATGTCATAGTGCCCTTTTTTTAGACTGCTCTTTTTTTAGCGCTATCATTTTCAGGCAGGCGATAGCACATTCTATTCCTTTATTTCCATGAATACCGCCAGAACGATCAATTGATTGTTGTTCATTTTGATCCGTTAGTACGCAAAATGCAACCGGCTTGTTGTGTTTCAGCATAACGTCCATCAAGCCTTGGGTAGTTCCGGCACAAACAAAATCGAAATGCTTTGTTTCGCCTTGAATGACCGTCCCAATAGCAATTACACCATCTACATCAGTAGATTCTAGTAAAATTTGTGAACCAAGCGGTAATTCAAAAGCACCAGGAACGAATTTTATGGTAATATCATTGTCTAGCACGCCATTATCCATAAGTGCTTGATGAGCACCTTCTAAAAGTTTCATTGTGATGTGTTCGTTCCAACTAGAAACAACAATGCCGATCTTAAAACCGGCACCATTAGGAACAAATTCCTTGTTATATGAAGATAAATTAATTCCTTTCGTGGCCATTACTTCGCCTTATTACTCGAAACCCTAGAAATATATTTATCAATTGTTTTTTTACCTGCGAATGCAGGATAATCATTTTTAATTCTCGTGTAAAGTTCTGTTGCTAACTCAAACTTTTTAATTTGTTCAGCGCAACCGCCTGCTTTGAATAAATACATGGGAGTTGTTAAATCATTATCATCAGCATCAGCCGCTTGAGTGTAAAGGTCAATCGCTTCTTTATACTTTTTTAATTCAGATTTACAATCGCCTTGTAAACCAATGCACATAATAGAAATGTAGGTGTCATTCACAGAAACGCCTTCTAAATTCTTCAATGCTTTTTTAAATTCACCTTTCTTCATGTATTGTGTAGCCAAAAGGTATTGACCTAATTCGCCACCACTTTTGCCATCGTATTTCTTAACAAAAGGAACCAATACAGCAATTGCTTTATCCGTAGAATCTTTAGCGATATAATTTTGTGCTAGCCAATATCCATCTTTTGATTTCTCGTTACTTGGTTTCCAGAAAAATTGACGGTATAAAAAAAACAGCAAAACAGCCATTATCGCACCACCAAAGATGTAAGTAATTAGTTTCAATTTTTTATTGCTCTTAAAACTCTCTTTTAGTGAATCGATAGATAAATTTTCAAACATGTTATGTATTTAGAATGCAAAAATAGTTTTTTTTTTGAAAATTCATAACATAATCAATACATTAAAGCAACATATAATAGTGTTAAAACCAAATGATTTTGTTTTAGAACAGAAAGTAGTTATTTTTACTCCTCATAAATACTAAATTTTTGAAAAATAACAGGTCTTCCATTTTCTTTTCTTCTTTAACTATTATTGTTCCGCTTTTGGTTATTTTTAGTTACAACCAGTTAGATCATTCCTTTAAAATAGCGGGTGTCACATTGAAAAAACTTTTCGCGGATGATGGCATCAGTACGAATGATAAGAATAAGCCCAAAAAATTAAAAAAATCATATTTAGCTAAGATTAACGAAGAAAAGAATCAAAAAATAAAGGCCGATTCTCTTCAAATAGTCCATCATAAAGATTCCTCTAATTTTATAATCGACACTTCTACATTCGAACAATTTGTTAGTCAAAATTCTGAAGAGCGCGTTTTAATTATGGGCGATTCGGAATGCGGTGGATTGTGCAAGCAATTGAATGATTATTGCATACAAAATGGACATAAATTAGTGGTAAGTTTTGTTTGGAATTCCGCAACCATCTTCAATTTCGCATATGCTGACACGGTTACCAAAATAATTAAGAAATACAAACCGACCTACATTTTTCTAGTGGTTGGTTTGAATGAATTATACGCCAAAGACATTGCCAAACGAAAAAAAGCGGCAATGACACTGGCAAAGAAATTAGAAGGGATAAGGTATTCGTGGATTGGGCCTGCAAATTATGTGAAAGATTATGGCATAAACAATGCTTTTTTTACATCCGCTATCCCTGGAACTTTCTTCTCCTCGAAAGATTTAAATTTACCAAAGGGGAGTGATAATAGACATCCCAATACGGAAGGCTATAGAATGTGGATGGATACAATTGCAACATGGGTTTCAACAAGCGCAAAATATCCTATAACAATGAATAAACCCCTAAAGCGCAAGCAAGGAATTAAATCAAAAATAATTAGTTTAAATGCATCTAAATATCGTGGCTATT
This sequence comes from uncultured Flavobacteriales bacterium, assembly GCA_903939755.1. Classification (GTDB taxonomy): domain Bacteria; phylum Bacteroidota; class Bacteroidia; order Flavobacteriales_D; family Crocinitomicaceae; genus UBA952. The sequence goes on from CAJAII010000032.1 coordinate 2,581, forward strand.
AATTTCATTACCGGTTTTTCGTGGGAGCAATTAATATATGCGGCTAGTTATTCCTTGCAGTCGCCATGGCTACTATCAGATTTTAGCTTTATATTTCTTTTAGGCTTTTTTCTATTCGTATACGCCTTAATAAGCAAGAATATAAAATGGCGAAATATTTATGTTTTAGTTTTTAGTTTATTTTTTTACTACAAGTCAAGCGGACCCTTCTTTTTAGTATTTGTATGCCTCATTAGCAGCGATTTCTTGTTGGCAAAATTTATGGACAAACAGGAAGGAACGAAGAAAAGAATGCTCTTATATCTATCTTTAATTTATAGTTTATCGTTTCTTTTATATTTCAAGTATTCATCAATAATTATTCATAATTCAAATGAGTACTTAGGCACAAATTTTAGTCTTAACGATTGGTTCCTTCCTGTAGGCATCTCATTCTATACTTTTCAATCCATCAGTTACCTTGTAGATGTCTATCGTCGTGAGGTACTGCCAGTAAAGAGTATAACAGATTATGCTTTTTACATGTCTTTTTTTCCTCACATAATCGCAGGTCCTATTATTCGTGCAAAAGACTTTATTCCTCAGATAAGTTCTCCAACTATAACTAGTCACGATACTAATAAGGAGAGTATGATTAGAATTGCATTAGGATTGATTAAATTGCTATTAATTGCGAACTATTTAGGTGCCTATGTTTCTATAATTAATGAAAATCCACTCAATTTTTCTGGCTTGGAGCATTTTATTTCTATGTATGCATTTAGTTTTCAACTTTATTTTGAATTATCGGGTTATGCAGATATAGCGATTGGCATGGCGCTTTTGCTAGGCTTCCGAATAAAAGAGAATTTTGATCGTCCATATTTAGCAACAAATATTACCGCATTTTGGAGGAAATGGCATATTTCAATAAGTAATTGGTTTAAAGATTACATCTATATTCCTTTGGGAGGAAATAAGGGCAAATTAATCTCCAATTATTTGATACTAATTTTCATTATGTTTTTAGGAGGACTATGGCATGGAATGGATAAGCGCTTTATTATATTAGGTTTAATACATGGAGTTGCCTTAGTTATTCATAAAATATGGATGAAATATGTTCCTATTCAACCAAAAAGTAAGCTTTTCTCTGTTATTGCGATATTGATTACTTTCCATTTTGTAAGTTTTGGTTGGTTTTTTTTAAGAGCTAGTTCATTTGATTACGCCGTTCAAAGTTTAACATTACTTTTTACAAAGACCAATCTACTAGAACTTGTCAACTTCTCAATGGAACGTCCTGCATTAATTACTTTACTAATTATTTCTGGAGGCATTATATTTATGCCTAGTAAAGTTAAAAAGTACATGAACGATAAAGTACTTCAATTACCTGCTATTTCATGGGTATTTTTGTTCCTTATCGTACTTCAATTAATAATCCAATTTAAGCTTCAGTTTGCACAACCATTTATTTATCTTCAATTTTAAGTATGAAAACAACATTTTTGTTTTTCCTTTTGACTTTAAATCATTTTATTGCTTTTAATCAATATGATTTTGTTCAATTGAACCCATCCACGAAATTAGATGCTGCAATGGGGAAATTACACCAAATTGTAGTGAATACGCCAAGTCTTAGAACTGCTAAAGACTCTGTTTTTACGATTGTACATTTTGGCGATAGTCATATTCAGGGGGATTATTTTAGCGGTGAAATACGTCGGATATTGCAAGAGGAGTTTGGCGATGCGGGACATGGAATTTATTTCCCTTATTCACTATGCAAAAGTTGGGGACCGAAAGGCTTACAATCAGCGAGTAATGGTGAATGGACATACAGTCATATTTTAAAGCCCGATCTTACTAACAAGGTTGGTTTTGCAGGTTATGAGCTTTCAACATTAACCAAAGACGCATCCTTGATTTTTCAATTTACAGAAAACTTTAAGGATTCACCTGCTAATCGTTTAAAGATCTGGTACGGGATGGATTCATCATCACAAGATTTTCACTTAAACGACAAATTTATTGTCCAAGACGATCAAAAATTCAAAAACGATTGGGGGGTAAGAACTTATTCTTCAAAAGAAGCAATAAAGGGGTTTGATCTATCATTAATGGCAGGTAATACTTCCAACACTAATTTTTCTTTCTACGGATTTGAATTGCTTAAACAAGCTCCAATTGGCATAAATTATCATCATTGTGGCGTTGTTGGGGCTCAATTTACACACCTTATCAATAATGCAGATTTAGTGCTAGATCAATTGGGTTATTTGTCTCCAGATATACTCTTGTTTTCATTTGGAACGAATGAAGCGTATGGTAACATAGATACCGTAAAGTACTTTAATTCAATCAATAACTTTATTAGCAAGCTGAACCAACTTTTTCCAACTACGGCAATAATAATTACTACAGCTCCGGATACAAGAAGTCAAGGTAAAGTTCCACCAAGTCAAGTTAATGTTAATAACCAACTCATAAAGCTTTCTAAGACACAAGACCTATCTGTATTTGATTTAAATAAAGCAATGGGAGGGTGGGGATCCTTGACTAATTGGTACAAGAGTAAATTAACGCTTGATGATAAATTACATTTTAATGCGGCAGGTTATTCCTTACAAGGAAAAATGTTTTCACTTGCCTTATTAGAAAGTTATAATAAGAAATACAATACAGCCCCAGTTGATGTTACCCAACTTAAATCAGATATTTTAAAAGTGATCGTTCCTGTGCTAAATAATACTCCCATTCCTGTAGAAGTAATAACGAATCCTGTTATAAATAAACCTATTGTAAAGCCAAAAAAAGGGAAGGTTTACGTAGTTAAGAATGGCGATACAATTTCAAAGATTGCTCAAAAATATCATGTGAGCACTGAAAAGCTATTAAAGCTAAATCATTTAACAAAGAATTCAATTATTCGTACGGGACAAAAAATAAAAATTCCCTGAATTTATTGGCAATTTTTCTTTAACACCTTGTAAATTGAAGAACTCCATAGATTAGCATCTTTCGCGTAGCCACATGCAGCAATTGATTTGAGCCATTTCTCCTGATCTTTAGAACCTTTCATTGTTGCATAGTATGGTTTTGATGCCACTAATTTGCAAAATCCAATATACGAATCCCTAATCGTAGGGTAATAACGATAACCACTTTTGTATCCTGAAATAGCCACATCATTTTTTCCGCGTATTCCAAAATGATTGTGTAATTTTTTGGCAATATTACTAGTTCCACCTCCAGATTCAATATATGCAACGCTAAGAATAACACAGGCTGGTATTTGATAAACTTTCTCTAAACTGTCTGCCAATTTACGATAGTCAACAAAATATTTATATTGAGAAAATGATGAAAATGAGACTAATAAAATGCTTATTAAAATATATTTTTTCAT
>CAJAII010000033.1 GCA_903939755.1 uncultured Flavobacteriales bacterium
ACCAAACTATAGAATTCCCTCAAATCCCTCCACATTTGGTTAGAATGTAGTACAATATTGGCTACATGTAAATCAAGGACTTACGTTAAATCGTGGGTCCTTTGTTGTTTCTGCGTGAGGTTTGCGTGAGGTTTTGCTTGAGGTTTTTGTCATTTCTTACCAAAAACACGAACCTTTAATGCTGATATTTCTACTGCTGTTAACACCTCAGGAGCATTAATTTTTTTGTAACCGTTCCTTTAATCCGTCAACTAAATAATAGACCATTGGGACAAGAAAAACAGTTAGAATTAAAGAGGAGAGTAAGCCTCCAATAATTACCCATGCTAATCCATTTTTCCATTCTGCAGCAGTACCGCTTGCAAGTGCTATTGGTAACATTCCAATAACCATTGACAGGGTAGTCATTAATATTGGACGCATTCTTCCCTTGCCAGCAATTACTAATGCTTCTTTATAATGTTTCCCTTGTAGTTTAAGTTGATTGGTAAAATCAACAATTAATATTGCGTTCTTAACTACTAATCCCATAAGCATAATCAAACCTAATAAAGCAAATAAACTTAAGTTATTCATAGTTAAATTAAGCGCTAAAAATGCTCCAATTGCCGCAACTGGTATGGAGAATAAAACCACAAAAGGGTACACAAAACTATCATACAATGCTACCATGATTAAATAAATCAGTAAAAACGAAATTACCAATACTGAACCAAGTGCACCAAAACTATCATCTTGTCTTTTAATGTCACTTCCCCAAGTCATTTCCAATCCTGCGGGAAGCGGGTTTAATTTTAAATAAGCTACAACATCATCTGCTACGGTGCCTGATGGCCTGCCTAAGGCATCAGCAGTTAGTGTGATCGCAGGCTGTCTATCTTTTCTTTCTAATAAGGTTGGAGCGTTTTCTTTTATAACATTTCCAAACTGAGCTACTTGAATAGGTATCCCATTGGGGTTGATTAAATTCAATTCTTTTATGTCGCTTACATTTTCTCTATTATGCTCGTCGACCCAAATTCTAATCGGATATTCAATTCCCTTTTCTGTTAATGAAGCATCATTATTACCGGAAAATGCAGTTCTTAAATTCATACCTACATACGCAGTGGTTAACCCTAGTCGTTGCATTTTATCTTTATCGGGCACTATTTTATATTCTGGACTTCCTTCTTCCACAGAAAGTCTCACATTATCAGCACCTGGAATTTTTTCAATAATCTCCTTTAATTCAGTCCCTGTTTTCATTACCAAGTTGGTATTACTCCCGCTTATTGTTAGTTCAATGGGAGCTGACCTTGGAATTAAACCCAATGAGGCCATTGAATAGTTGATACCAGGGAATGAATTTCTTAAGGAGTCCCTAAGTTTTTTCATAAAACTTTCGGTAGGAACATTAATGAGTAAATCTTTTGATTTTAACTGAATAGTGAATTCTGTTTTATTGGGAGAACCAACACCTAGGCTTCCAATGCCAGTACTAGGTCCACCTACATTACTAAATACCGTAGCTACTTCTGTTTTTTCTAAAATATAGTTTTCAATATTTTTTGCAATAATGTTGTTCTGTTGAATTGATGTAGATTTATCAAATTCAATATTGAGTCTAAATTTTCCTTGATCCCCTGTAGATAT
>CAJAII010000034.1 GCA_903939755.1 uncultured Flavobacteriales bacterium
GAATATTTTTTATCGATTGTTTTTTATCAATATCCTTTAATAAATTCCTATTGCTTGCGTTTCGCACATTTATTAATTGTGTTTGTGATCATGATTTCTGTGAATCGTTGTCTAAGTGCATTTAGAGATATTATTCAGGAGAATATACGTTACCAAGATAAACCAATTCAATCGTATTTTCAAATTGCTAAGATAACGTCAACTTGTATTTTTATAATTATGATGTTATCGGTTTTAACGGATCAAACACCAATGTTTTTTGTGACTTCATTGGGTGCTATGACAGCCATTGTTGCCTTGGTTTTTAAAGATACAATTCTTGGATTTATTAGTAGTTTACAATTATCATCGAATGACATGGTTCGAATCGGTGATTGGATTACAATGGATAAAATTAAAAGTGATAGAAAGTGGGATGAAATGCAGGTTGCTTTTTTTAATAAACATCGTTACTTTACTAAAACATCGATTGATAGCCGAGAGGAGAAGAAGAATGATAACCTCACTGTTATTATTGCCCGATTGGAAGAAAACAACTACCTGGACTAGTCTAAAGGGTCTTTGAGCTTTTAGGCTTTGATGTACTTTTCTTTGCCTTTTTTTCTTTAATGCTATAACTATAACTTAAGCTGATTACGTGTTTATTAATTATCGCAGGCAAGTTTATTTTTTGATCGTATTGGTAGCCAAATTGAAATCCATGAGGACCTGAAAAGTCTAAACGGGCCCCAATGAAATAGCGAATTTTATTGAAGCGACGACCTAGGGCTGCATAACTTGGATCATAAAAAAACTCGGCGCTAAGTATGGGAGAAAACACACTGTTGTTAATGTCATATGACAGTTGTGGTTTTATCCGATAAGCTTTATCAAAATCAGACTCATAATCAGCACTGATTCGGTCAAATCCATATTGGTATCTAATGCGCAATCCTGCTGAGAATCTTTTTTTTTCGTAATTAAATTGAGCATTTAAATTGATACGACTGCTTGCGCTATATTCATCGCTTAATGACTTGTCCAAAATATACCGAAAATCTATGGAGGGACGAAACCAATCGCACACTTTGTATTTGAAATTTAATTGTGGAAACATAGTTTCAAACCCATTTTCTCCAATCCGATTTGTCCAATCAAACCCAAAGGACGAACGCTTTGTAAGCGATACTTTAACGCCTGTTTCTGTCCATAATTGGAAAACACTTCCTTGACTAAAAAGGCTGGTCACAGAAAAAAACATCCAAAAAACAAGGAGTCGCTTCATACTTCCTTAAACTTTTTTCTTTAAGTTGATTGTCCCCAAATCAACAGTCTCATCTTTTCCTGAAATTACAACAGTGTCTAATATGTTCGCTCGTTCAAGGCCTGCACACGGAAAGCAATTCTCATAGGCAAAAACGGTGTAAGTCCCAGGTTTTAAATAATTAAACTCGAAACTTCCATCATAGCTTGTTTTTATGTCATCGTCAAAATAAGTATCTGCAGTTCCATAAACGATATAAACGTTTTCATTAGCAAGTACTCCGCTACCATTAAGTTGCGTTAATTGATCATCGTAGTAAAATGTCCCCGTCAACTTACCCTTTATTTTCGCCTTCCCGCCAAGCCCTTCTGTTTTTACACAGCCTGTAAATAGGAATAGCGCGATTAAAAAAAAGTATTTTTTTACAAATGAATTCATGGTATTTCTGTTTAGTTCATAGCAAAAATACGATTATTTCTTCTCGTCGACTAATAAGCAAGTTTTTCCGACTTTTTAAGTTAACAAAATTTTAATGTATTTTTATCAACAAATTCAGTTGAATTATGGTAAAAGCGATCTACTTATTTTGTTTCATTTCTGTTTCATTATCCTTATTCGGACAAGTGAAAATCAACGAATACTCTTGTTCAAATATTAGCGGTCCAACCGATGCGTATGGTGAGCGTGAAGATTGGATTGAGTTGTTAAATACAACTGCGGCACCCATTGATTTAACGGGTTGGTATTTATCAGATAAAGCAACAAACCTTACTAAATGGTTAATTCCCAGCGGTTCTATTCCGGCAAATGGCTTCAAAATGGTTTTTTGTTCGAAAAGGAATTTAGTAAATGGAAATCAATACCACCCCAACTTTAACCTTTCTCAAACGGAAGGGGATTGGGTTATTTTATTAAATCCATCATTGGTTGTTGTTGATTCTTTCAAAATTGTTCACATGACAAAATCCAACCATTCTGTCGGACGAACGACCAATGGTGCGGCAACATTTAGTTTATTTACGACTCCCACTCCAAACGCAAATAATAGCGGTGCCGTTAATTTTTACATGCCAACGCCTGTTTTCAACTTGCAAGCAGGGTTTTATCCCGCGGCACAGTCTATTTCGATTACCTGTCCTGACCCCACCGCAACGATTCGTTATACCTTAGATGGTTCTGATCCTGTAGTGACGTCCCCTATCTATTCAGCGCCGATACCAATTGCCACCACAAAAGTGTTAAGGGCAGTGGCATTTGGTGCCAATTTACCTTCTTTCACCGCGACAAACACTTATTTTATTAATGTAAACCATTCTATACCAGTTGTCTCTGTTTCTGGTCAAGGCGTATATACCTTGCTCCAAGGAACTCAATTCACCCCCGTTGGCTCTTTCGAATTATTTGAAGACAATGGTGTTTTTATTGATGAGGGACAAGGAGAATTTAACGAACACGGAAATGATTCTTGGGGCTATCCTCAAAGAGGATTTGACTTTATTTTGAGAGATGAATTTGGTTATAATGGAGATTTAGAACATGTTATTTTTCCGGAAAAAGCAAGAGATAACTTCCAACGTTTAATCTTAAAGCCTGCCGCAAGTGATAATTATCCATTTGAAAATGGGGCGCATATTCGTGATGCTTTTATTCATGAACTATCTATTAAAGCTGACATGAAATTAGATGAAAGAACATGGAGACCCTGTGTGATCTATTTGAATGGACAGTATTGGGGCGTTTATGAATTAAGGGAAAAAGTAGACGATGCTGATTATACGGACTTTTACTATAATCAAGATAAGTTCAATTTATACTATTTAAAAACTTGGGGTGGCACTTGGCAAGATTATGGCGCGCCGAACGCCTTGCCCGATTGGAACAATTTGAAGAACTATATTGCCACCAATAGTATGGCAAATCCAACCAACTTTGCTTATGTGGATAGTTTGCTAAATTGGGAATCACTTTGTGATTATTTTATGTTCAATTCGTATGTCGTTAATCAAGATTGGCTGAATTGGAATACCTCTTGGTGGAGAGGACTCGATACAACTGGTGATAAGAAAAAGTGGCGTTATGCGCTTTGGGATATGGATGCTACTTTTGGTCACTATATCAATTATACGGGAATCCCCGACCCAAGTGCCAATGCCGATCCGTGTAATGCCGAAAACTTACCGAATCCCGGTGGGCAAGGACACACGGACATACTAGAAAAACTTATTTTGGAAAATCCCTTGGTAGAACAGTATTATATCACACGGTACATTGATTTGATAAATACCAATTTTTCTTGTGATACCATGATTATGCTTCTCGATAGTATGGTCAATGAAATCGCTCCTGAAATGACGGCACATTGTGCCAAATGGGGAGGAACATACGCTGGATGGCAATCGAAAGTTCAAACACTCAGGAATTTTATAAATGCTAGGTGCTTAGCCTTGGAGCAAGGCCTCATCGATTGTTATTCTTTGAGTGGACCTTTTCCTGTTACTTTCGATGTGACACCTGTTAACGCGGGAAAAATAAAAGTAAATTCAATTTGGCCACCGTCTTATCCATGGTCTACTACGTATTTTGGAGGAATAAACACCAATATCATTGCACAGGCCAATCCGGGGTATATATTTAGTAATTGGACCTATGTTACAGGGCCTCTACTTTTTCCGATTGCACAAGACACCAATGGCGTGAACATTACTGGCCCTGAAACCATTGTAGCGGTATTTGTAGCTGACAATCCTGATTTGGATGGTGATGGTTGTTTGAATGTGGATGAAATTGCTGCAGGGACAAATCCTAATAATCCTGACACTGACGGCGATGGTGAAAACGATTGTGCGGAACTAGGACCAAATCCTTTGACTCCTTTGGATACGGACGGTGATGGCATTATTGATGCCTTAGATTCTTCTGTTGCCGATACAGATGGCGATGGGGTCAACGATGAAACTGATCCAGCTAATAATGATCCGTGTATTCCCAATCTTACCGCGCCAAACTGCGATTCGGATGGGGATGGATTAACCTACAGCCAAGAAACGGCCGAAGGGACCAACCCATCTAATCCAGATACAGACGGCGATGGAATTAATGATGGAACAGAAGTTGCAAATGGCTCTGATCCAATGAATCCTTGCGATCCAGACGACTCTTTACCATTATGTCAAATCGATACAGATGCTGACGGATTAACAGATGCGCAAGAAGGTGTTTTGGGAACAGATCCTACCAATCCAGATTCAGATGACGATGGGTACAGTGATGGACAAGAAGTTACCAATGGTTCCGACCCATTAGATCCATGTGATCCCGATGATAGTTCTCCAGAATGTGCTACCGGTATACATGTGCCAACAGCATTTTCTCCTAATGGAATCGGAACAGAAGCAAACAACGGTTATTCGATTATTGTTGGAAATGACATTGCGTCTTTCACCTTCAATGTGTATGATAGATGGGGCAATTCAATGTATCAATCGAGCACTAGAAATTTCGTTTGGGATGGAACATATAAAGGAAATAATTGCAATTCAGGTGTTTATGCGTATATCATCGATGTGCTATATATTGATGGTACAAAAGAAACGCTATCTGGAAATATAACGCTAATTCGTTAGGATGTTCAAGTGCTTTTTTGGCTTTTTAGTAGCGATATTTAGTAGTCATCTTGTTGCACAAGATTATCATTTTTCACAATTTGATAAAGTGTTGATGGTACTAAATCCGGCTACTGTGGGAAATTTTGAAGGGTTCGAACGGCTTAGTATTCAAAATAGAAATCAATGGATTGGTGCCGGAACGCAATTTACAACCACCATGGCTTCTGCCGAACTCACCTTTGGTAAAACAACAAGAAAAAATGATCCATTTGTCGGCTTAGGAATTTTATTTCTAAATGATGTGGGAGGGGACTCCAAATTCGGAATGACATCAGGAGGTATTTCATTAAGTGGGAATTTACCCCTTTCAAAATCACACCGTTTATCCGCGGGGATTCAAACTTCCTTCAACAATCGAAATGCCGACTTCTCAAATTTGTCCTTTTATTCGCAATGGAACGGAAGTGAATTTGATCCGAGCATCCCTATTGATGAACCAAATCAGTTGGCGTCATTTAGTTATGTTGATGCAGGTTTAGGAATTCATTATTCTTTTGATAAAAAGAGTAATTCCAGCAGTGGTGGGAAACAATTGGTGTTTTCCAGTGGCTTCTTTATTCAACACATTAATCAACCCAAATTGCGTTACAATGCCTTAACGCTAGATAGGCTCAATGCAAAATATGGTTTATATGTGTCTTCTAAATTAGGAATAAATACAGTTGCGGGTATTGAGCTGAAAGTAGCGCAATTTTTTCAAGGCACACATTATGAAGGGCTATATGGGGCGTTTTATAACTTAAAATTAAATCGCGCTTCAAAGGCTACTAACTTGAGAAATGAAAAAATGCTAAGCGCTGGGTTTTACTTTCGTTCTACAGGTGCCTTGATACCGACTTGTTATATGGACCTTGGCGCTTGTCAATTTGGGGTTTCGTACGATCAAGAACTTGGCAAGCTATCTCGGGCATATCGCAGCTCCCTAGAATTTTCATTTAGCTTCACCCTAACCAAGCGGTCTATATTTACCGGTAAAAAGTTGTAGCAGATTTAGACGTTATCATTTAAGAAGGAATGCCATTGTTGGCTTTGTTTTTCGTTCAAAACACGTGGCATTTTGTTTTGCCCTCCCTCCTTACCAAGAAAAGACATGTACTTGTAAATCGTGCCGCTTGGTACGATTGTTATTTTTGGATCGTTCAAGGTATATTTCCGTGCCGATTTGTAATCATCATTAATTTTGCTGAGCTCTCGGTCAATTTGTTTTATTAGTTTGTCGGCATCACTATTTTTCTGGTCGGATTCGAAATAAAAATGGTGGCACTGCGCAACTAAATCCACTGAAATGGTGAATTCTGGTTCAAATTGCATTCCTTTTTGTTTGCATTTTTCTAAGGCGGAATGGATATTATCCAAGGATAAATGTTCCCCACAAAGACTTAAGAATTGCTTGATTCGTCCTGTAATAATAATTTCTCTTTCTGAGATATTCGTAAAACGCACTAAGTCTCCTAATAAATACCGCCATAAACCAGCGTTTGTTGAAATAACCAATGCGTAATCAACGCCCAATTTCACTTCACTAATAGTGATAGCATTATGTTTTGATATTAATTCCCCTTCTTCGTTGAAGTATTCTGAATTGAAAGGGATAAATTCAAAGAAAATATTGCTGTTTACCAATAATTTCATGCCTTTTTTTTCAGGGGAAACTTGGTAAGCGAAATATCCCTCACTTGCTAAATAGGTGTCTAAAAGAAAAACTTTTTTCCCGCATATTTTATTAAATCGCTCTTCATAGGGCCCCATAAATACACCGCCATGAACATACACTTCTAAATTAGGCCATATTTGATGGATGTTCTCCAGTTGATAGCGCTCGATGATCCTTTCAAATAGCATTATGCACCAACTTGGTATTCCAGCAATGATACTAATATTCCAGTTGGGTGCTTTTTCAACGATGGCATTTATCTTTTCATTCCAATCCTTGATGGTTGAGATTTTATCACCGGGCTTTGTTAATGGTTTTACTAATAAGGAAAGGTGCTTCTTTAAAATACCACTTAAATCACCTTCAATATGCCTTCCTGTTTTAATTAATTTAGTAGAACCACCAACGGCGAGCATACTGGACTCGAAAAAAGCGTCTTTTAGGTCCAATTCATGCAAAATTGAGAATTGCATGAGGCTCGTCTTTTGAAAGGAACGAATCATCTGTATGGAAACAGGAATTCTTTTACTGGGTGAGCCAGTTGTCCCGGAGGATAAGGCAAAATATTTTACTTTTCCTACCCATGTATTGTCTTTTTCGCCTTCAATTGTTTTATAAAGCCATTTGTCGTAAAATTCTTCGTAATCATTAATGGGTACAGTGGATTGGTAATTACTTACAATGTCTGATTGCTCAATAATCTCACTAAAGTTGTGGTAAAACCCAAACTTAGTATGCTTTGCCATTTGGAGTAAACGCCGTAACACAACCAATTGATTTTTATAGTCAATATGTCGTCTGTTAATTCGTTTGTGGCTAATGGCAGTTGATTTTTTTAAAAGCCTACCGATTATTTTCATTTCATTGTTTTTAATGTTTCAATATAGAACACATAACCCGGCAAAAATAATCAAAGAAATAAGATAAATTTTCCATATTTTCACCTAAATTTGTAAAAAAAAATAAAGTTATGAAACAAAAGTCTTTTGTTGTTCCTCATGATTTCACACCAGCTGCTGACATCGCTTTACAACACGCAATCGCTTCTGCAAAAGCTACTAACACGGTAATTCAATTATTACACGTTGTAGCGAAAGAAAGTGAGATCAAAGAATCTACTATAAAATTAGATCAAGTAATCGAAAGCAATGTTACTGATGGAGTAGAATTAATTCCTAATATTCGTATTGGAAATATTTTTGATGACATAAGGGACTTTGCTTCCGAACATCAGGCAGAGCTAATTTTTATGGGAACTCATGGGGCACATGGTTGGCAACATGTTGTGGGTAGTAACGCGTTAAAAGTAGTTACTGATTCACACGTTCCTTTTATTATAGTGCAAGAAAAAGCAGTTAAAAGCACTGGTTATGACACAATTGTTGTACCAATGGATTTACATAAAGAAACCAAACAAAAACTTTCGATTGTCGCTAACCTTGCGAAATATTTCAATTCAAAGGTTCATGTGGTAACACCTATAGAAACAGATTCCTATTTAAAGCATCAATTAGAAACCAATATATTGTATGCTGAACGATATTTTGCGCAAAGAGAAATTGAAATGTTTACTGCTCTTTTGCCAAGCAGCGGTTTTGACAAAGAAGTTGTTAAACATGCGGTAAGTGTGGGTGCTGACCTAATTGCAATTATGAATATGAATCGCAATAGCCTTTTAAATGTTATTACTTCAAATCATGAGCAATACATGATTACCAATGAAGCGCTTATTCCAACCCTACTTGTAAATCCGGTAGAAGCAAAGAGTGTTCATGGCAATTGGTACAGCCAAGGGATTTCGTTCTAATTAAACGTGTCTAAACTAGTTTTCTTATCTGATTTTGTCTTACAAGAGCAAGATGTTTCACCTGACATTGCTAAGGTTTTAGCTGCAGTAGAAATCGCTTCAAAAATAGTTTCTCATGATATCCGTCAGGCCGGATTAGTAGACCATATTCTCGGTGCTCAAGGACTTGATAACATCCAAGGGGAGGCTCAGCAAAAATTGGATTTAGTAGCGGACGATGCTTTCATTGACGCTTTTCAGAATTGTGGTGCCGTATGTGGTATCGCTTCAGAAGAGAATGAGGATTTTGTTGCTTTTACTTCTGATGAAGCAAAAAATGCGGATCTAATTGTTTTGTTTGATCCCCTAGATGGCTCAAGTAATATTGACGTAAACGTTTCAATAGGAACTATCTTTTCAATCTACAGAAGAGTTTCTGCAAAAGGAACGCCTGCAACTTTAGAAGACATGTTGCAGCCCGGAACCGAGCAGGTTGCCGCTGGCTATGTTTTATACGGGTCTTCCACTATGTTGATCTATGCTGCAGCAAAAGGGGTGAACGGTTTTACGCTAGATCCTCAATCCAATCAATTTTGTTTATCACATCCTAATTTATTGATGCCTTCCGTTGGCCGAATGTATGCCATGAACGAAGGAAATATTAATGCTTGTGACCCCAAACTTAAATCATACTTAGCCTATTGTCAAAGCGACGAAAATGATTTCAACGCACCTTATTCAGGGCGATACATTGGATCTTTAGTAGCAGACTTTCATCGTAATTTGATTAAAGGAGGAATTTATATTTACCCTGCCGTTCATGCGCATCCTGCTGGAAGGTTACGCTTGTTGTACGAGTGCAATCCCTTGGCTTTTATTGCTGAAAAATCAGGTGGTCTCGCCACAACTGGACAGGAAAGAATCTTGGAATTAAAACCGACCTCCCTTCATCAACGGGTTCCTTATTTTGTCGGGTCGAAAAACATGGTGGAGAAAGCGATGAGCTTGCTTCAATAATAATTTTTTTCAAAGCATAAATCGAATTCGCTCTTGTTTTGGATACGATTTGATTTTATAGGCTTCTAATGCTTGTTCATTTCTATAGAATAGGTAATTTCGCGCCAACGAATGGAGCGGAAACAATTCCTGGATTTATTTAAATCACATCTTCCCATCGAACAAACCGCGCAAGCCTTGTTTCGAGCAGAAGCACGCGTCCATTGGTCGGGAAATGTGGGTTCCTCCAAAAGTATTTGTGCTTCATCGGTCGCAGATCAAGTCCCGGGACACCATGTTTTTATCTTAGGTGATAAAGAACAATCCGCTTATTTTTTGAATGATTTACAAGGTCTATATCCTCAAGATAAACGGATTCTTTTTTTTCCTGCATCGTATCGGGTTCCTTATCAATTGGAGGATACAGACAATGCCAACGTAGTAGCAAGATCGGAGGTGCTAGCTAGAATCGCAAATGGAAGTAATACCTGGGTTATTACCTATCCTGAAGCGCTTTTTGAAAAGGTGCCGTCACAAAAAATACTCGTTGAAAATACCTTCCGGTTGGATGTTGGAAAATCATATTCAATCGATTTTATAAATGAATTACTGCTTGAATACCAATTCGAGCGACTTGATTTTGTTTATGAGCCTGGCCAGTTTGCCATTCGTGGAGGAATCATCGATGTTTTTTCTTATGCCAATGATTTCCCTTTTCGTATAGAGTTTTTTGGCGATGAGGTGGAGTCTATTCGTACTTTTGATGCTGCAAATCAATTGTCGCTGTCAAGTCATAAATTTCTTTCTATACTTCCCAATATTCAAGGTCAAATGTCGCAGAATGGCGTAGCGTCTATCTTTTCATTCATTGGTGAAAATTCAACGGTATGGCTAAGTTCATTTGAACGCATAGAGTCTGCGCTGCATAAAGAGTTTGAAAAAGCGAAAGATGTTTTCAATAAACTAACGATTAGCAGGCCCGAATCTTCGCCAGAAGCATTGTTTTTATCTCCGATTGAATTTTTGAAAAATGTATCGAAGGTCCCTATCCTTGAATTTGGCCCAGATTATCATTTTACGCCATCCGATAAATTTGTTTTTAATTTCATCCCTCAGCCTAGTTTTAATAAGAACTTTGATTTGTTGTCAGCGGATCTAATTCAGAAGCAAAGCGAAACGTTCCAAAATATAATTTTTTCCAATCAGCCCAAACAAATTGAACGGCTTTTTCAAATTTTCGAGGATATTGGGGGTGGGGTTTCTTTTGAACCAATGGATCTTCCTCTACAGGAAGGATTTATTGCGCCGAATTTAAAATTAGTTTGCTATACCGATCATCAGATTTTCGAACGCTACAATCGTTTTCGATTAAAAGAAGGATTTAGTCAAGCAAAACAAGCCTTGACATTAAAAGAAATTTACAATCTTCAAAAAGGAGACTATGTGACGCATATTGACCATGGTGTAGGTCAGTTTTCAGGACTAGAAACAATCGATGTTAACGGAAAACCGCAAGAAGCGATTCGACTCCTCTATAAAGATGGGGATGTTTTGTATGTTGGCATCCATTCCTTACACCGCATTTCTAAGTTTACTGGAAAGGATGGCTCCGTTCCTAAAATGAATAAATTAGGAACCCAAACATGGGCCACCCTAAAAAATAAGACGAAAAAGAAAATCAAGGAGTTAGCTTTTGATTTAATTCAATTATATGCCAAACGAAAATCGCAACCCGGTTTTGCATTCGCTCCTGATAATTACCTTCAAAATGAATTGATTGCTTCGTTTATGTACGAAGATACTCCGGATCAAAATAAAGCGACACTTGATGTAATGAAAGACATGGAATCCGATACGCCGATGGACCGTTTGGTTTGCGGTGATGTTGGTTTCGGGAAAACGGAAGTGGCTATTCGAGCGGCATTTAAAGCGGTTTGTGATAGTAAACAAGTTGCGATTTTAGTCCCAACGACTATTTTGTCCATGCAGCATTATCGTACTTTTAAGGAACGCTTAAAAGATTTTCCCTGTAAAATTGATTTTATCAACCGATTCAAATCGGCAAAAGACACCACCGAAACATTAAAGAAATTGGCCAGTGGTCAAATTGACATTCTCATTGGCACCCATGCCTTGGTGGCAGAAAAGGTGAAGTTCAAAGATTTGGGTTTGATGATTATTGATGAAGAACAAAAATTTGGTGTTTCAGTAAAAGATAAATTAAAAACCATTCGGACGACGGTTGATACCCTTACGCTAACGGCGACACCGATTCCAAGAACCCTGCAATTTTCCTTAATGGGCGCCCGCGATTTGAGTATTATTAATACGCCACCACCGAATAGGCAACCTGTACTAACGGAAGTGATATCTTTTAATGAAGAAATTTTACGAGACGCTATTGCTTACGAAGTAACGCGCGGGGGACAGGTGTTTTTTGTCAATAACCGTCTTTCAAACATGAAGGAAATTTCTGGGATGATACAACGACTTTGTCCGGGAGTTCGCATCGCAATTGGTCACGGCCAAATGGATGGCAATCAATTGGAGAAGGTGATGATGGACTTTATTGATGGTAAATACGATGTGCTTCTTGCCACCACGATTATTGAATCCGGCATTGATATTTCAAATGCCAACACCATCATTATCAATGACGCCAATCAATTTGGTTTAAGCGACTTGCATCAACTTCGGGGAAGGGTAGGTCGTTCAAATAAAAAGGGTTTTTGCTACCTGATTGCCCCCAAATTTAGTTTGTTAACTTCCGAAGCTAGAAAAAGACTAGAAGCATTAGTGCAATTTTCTGATCTAGGTTCAGGCTTTAATATCGCCATGAAAGACTTAGACATTCGAGGTGCTGGAAATATGTTGGGAGGCGAACAAAGCGGGTTTATTTCCGAAATTGGCTTTGAAATGTATCAAAAGATTTTGAATGAAGCCATGCAAGAGTTAAAAGAAAGCGAGTTCAAAGAAATGTTTGATGACCGTAACACCGATACTTTCGGGAATTTCGTTCAGGATTGTATCTTTGAAACCGATATGGAAGTTCGGATTCCAGATGATTACGTCAATAATGTTGCGGAGCGCTTGAGTTTATATCAGGCCCTGGATAATTTAAAAGACAAAACAGCATTAGAAACATTCTCCACACAATTAGTGGATCGTTTTGGACCATTACCGAAAGCGGTAAAAGAACTTTTGTTCTCCTTCGAATTACGTTGGTTGGCTGAGGAATTAGGCATGGAACGTCTGGTTATCAAAAGCGAAAAATTGGTAGGGTATTTTATATCAAATCCCCAATCGCCATTCTACGAAACCGAAACCTTTACCTTGTTACTCAACAAAATCATGAGCATAGGCAAAGAATACCGCCTCGTTCAAAATAATGATAAACTTAGATTGGTTATTGAGCCAGTTCGCCACATCAAAGATGCTTTTGAGAAAATGACGGGATTGAAGTAGGTAATTTTTTCTCGATCCATCGTACCTCCTCGCCTCCGCTCGATCCACTTCACTCGGCTAGCGGCGGACGAGGCCAGCGCTTGAAATCTTTCTTTCAATTTTTCTATTGCCTTCAAGTTGAACTGTCGCAAATTTTGCGACAGTTCCTTTTTCATTGAGTTCTCCCTCCAAAAACACATTATTTATATGTTTTCCAATAGTTTTAACATCCCTTCCAAATAATAGTACTAACTGATTTCTATTGAGCCATACCGTTTCATCTCTAAGCCTAACCTCAATGTGCTCTGCATGGTCATTTTGGCTGTATAAAATAATTTCATTTTTCATGCTTTAATTTATCTTTAAGATAATGAAAAATTAATTATCAACCAACTATATGATTATTGAAATT
Organism: uncultured Flavobacteriales bacterium; assembly: GCA_903939755.1. Classification (GTDB taxonomy): domain Bacteria; phylum Bacteroidota; class Bacteroidia; order Flavobacteriales_D; family Crocinitomicaceae; genus UBA952. The sequence goes on from CAJAII010000034.1 coordinate 13,201, forward strand.
GTAAATTATTCTTTGGTTATTCCTCAGCTGTGGCCACTCGATAAGCATTTTGGAAGCTAGCCGAGTGCTGACCTCGATCTATTGTGTCTCTCGACTCCGCTCGATCCACTTTCAAGAGCTCATCGAGCGGAGTCGAGATGCGCTCGGTAAGCGGCGGACGAGGCTAGATTCCAAAATACCTTGTTTTAGGTATTGTTGATTTTAGTATAGCTGCGTTCCTTTGCAGCCAGTAAAATATACTACTGGTCCAAAAAAATAATTATCAATGAAAAAAAAACTTCTTATACTATTCGCAATTTTCATCGCCTTTTCGACAGCTTTTTCACAAAAAATTGACTCAATAAAAATAATTATTCTTAAAGAAATTCCAATACTGGAAAACAAGTCTTTGGGAGAAGTTGAACGCATGCCGGACATAAACGAGAATGTTATTTATGCAGGAAAAAAAACGGAGGTTATACAATTGGATAAAATCAATGCAGACTTAAGCACCAATAATACCCGTCAGGTATTTGCAAAGGTTCCCGGCATGAGTATTTGGGAAAATGATGGTTCAGGTATACAAGCCGGTGTGGCGGCAAGAGGGTTGAGTCCAAACCGTTCCTGGGAATTTAATGTTAGGCAAAATGGTTATGACATTAGTTCAGAAGCTTTTGGCTATCCAGAATCCTATTATACACCGCCAATGGAAGCATTGAAAAAAATTGAAGTGGTAAGGGGAGCAGCATCGCTACAATTCGGACCGCAATTTGGAGGGCTTATCAATTACCAACTTAAAAAAGGAAATCCAACTAAACCTATATCCTTTGAAACGCAACAAACCGTTGGTTCCTATGGTTTGTTGAACACCTACAATGCTTTAGGAGGCACTTATAAAAAGTTTTCTTATTATGGATTTCTACACCATCGTGTCGCCGAAGGATGGCGAAACAATAGTCGTTATGCTATTTACACGGGTTATTTTTCAGCGAACTATCAACTAACAAAAAAAATAAAAATCGAAGGTGAGTACACTAAAATGAATTACCAAAGTCAGCAGCCGGGTGGACTTACTGATTCGGATTATGCTGAAAATAATCGGCAATCATTTAGAGCAAGAAATTGGTTTAGTGCACCGTTTAATGTCGCATCGCTCACAATTATTTATAATATTTCTGCTTCAGTGAATTTCCAAATCAAATCATTTGCCACGATTGCTGAACGAAATAGTGTTGGTTTCACTAAATCCATTACCACAAATGACAGCATCAATCCTACCACTCTTGATTACAATGCAAGGCAAGTGGATCGAGACAATTATAAAAACTACGGGACGGAGGCACGTGTAGCGGTCAAATATAATCTCCTTGGGAAAATAGCTTTTTTTGCGGGAGGAATTAGAGCATATAGTGGAAACACTAAAAGAAATCAACTTGGTATAGGAACAACCGGTAGTGATTTGGATTTAACGCTCACTAATCCACAGTACGGTAGGTCATTAGAATTTGGAACTACTAATTACGCGCTTTTTGCTGAAAACATTTTTCAAATAGGAAAACGCCTGAAGATTGTCCCAGGTATTCGTTTGGAGTACATTGAAAATAAAATGGAGGGCTACATCAATACTACACAGGCGGGTGTTCTAAATCCGGAAAAAAGAGTGCGTAAGTTTTTGCTATATGGAATCGGAAGTGAATGGATGATGTCTGAAAAGACAAACTTTTATGCGAACTATTCTCTTGCTTATCGACCGGTTACCTTTTCAGAGCTTACTCCTTCAGCGACTACCGAAATAATTGATCCAAATTTAAAAGACGCAAGCGGGTTCAATGCTGATTTTGGTTATAGAGGAACGGTAAAAAAATATTTGAGTTTTGATGTGGGAGCATTTTACCTGCATTACGATAACCGCATCGGGACACTAACTGAAAACGGAGCGCCATTTAAAACAAATATTGGCACTTCCGTAAGCAAGGGGATTGAATCTTACATTGAAATAAATCCGATTAAAATTTTCACCGAAAGCGTCAAATTTGGAAGTGTTAGTTTATTTGCTTCTAACTCATTCATTGATGCAAAATATGTTAAATGGAATAATCCGCTCATTAGTAATGACCCAACAAAATCTATTGAAGATAAGCGAGTGGAAAATGCGCCAAGGCAAATTCACCGTTTTGGAGCAACGTATTACCTAAAAGGATTTTCTGCAACTTTTCAATTAAGTAGTGTAGGAGACGTGTTTACTGATGCAGCAAATACGGAAGCACCAAACGCGTCCGGCACTATCGGAAAACTCTCCGCTTATAAGGTGATGGACGCTTCGTTTACGTATAAATTTAAAGAATATTATAATTTAAAAGCAGGTGTGAATAACCTGGCAGATGTAAAATATGCCACTCGCAGAGCAGGGGGCTATCCAGGTCCGGGAATTCTGCCAGGAAACGGTAGAACTATTTTTGTGAGTTTTGGTTTTTCATTTTAAAGTTCAATAAGCTTTATGTCAGCTTCTCCCAAATTATAGTGTCTCTCGATTCCGCTCGACCCACTTCAAAGAGCACATCGGGCGGAGTCGAGATTCGCTCGATAAGCCTTACCTGAGCTAGCCGCGTGCTGGCCTCGATACTATTCCGCCGCTGGCCGAGTGATTCTGCCTCCGCCAAGGCGGATCGATACAATCGCCAATGGCGCCCTCTCGATTGGCGGAATAGTATCGAGGTCAGCGGCGGACGAGGATATCAGTTAATTTCTATTCCTTTTCAACTTTACTTTGAATGGTCCAACCAATAACAGCTGCTCTTTGTTTAGCAGCATCAGCTTTTTCTCCGATAAAAAGGGCGTCAATGGTTTCGTTGAAATGTTTTAGCCAAGTACTAAAATGTATTGCTTTTAATGGCATGTGAAGGTGTTTTTCGACGACATTCGTGGTATACCCGGGTTCGTCAAGGAGTGCAAAACACCAAAAATGAATCATCTGTGGCAGGTGTTTTTCCCAATCTATGTTAGCGAAAAAAGGGGATAAGCTAGGGTCTTGAGCTACTTTGCTGTAAAATAAAGTGATCAATTTCTCAATATCTGCCTTTGTTTGGATGTCTTTCATACTTTAAAAATAAGCACGAATTTCCATGTTTCCACTATGAATAATTCTACTTGCTTCCGATTTTCTGCCAAGATATTGAATTGTTAGCTGTAAATTTTTTGAAATGGTACGCTGGTAACTCAAGTTCCAAGTATAATTAACTCCTGGCTTCAACGACTCTAACATTTCAAATCCTACGGCAGAATTCGATGTACCAACATAGGTCATCGAGATGGCTTTTAGTGCCCCTTGTAAACTGCCTTTTTCAGTTTGATTGTACTTAAATCCAAGGCCAATTTCTTTCAATAAACAACTCTCTGCCCCAAAAACAGGATTGTTTTTCTTATTTACAATTCTTCCTTCAAGGCTCAGTCGGTAATTGGTGGAGGGTTGGTAAATAAAACTTGGTTGTAGCGATTGGTAGCTAATATCGTAATTCCTGCCTGTTGTATAATCTGCTAAGGCATATTTCATTCCTGTTTGCGCCTTTAGTTCAATCGAAAAAATAGGAAGTACATTCCACCTAGTAAACAATTCATGGTATCGATTTCTTTTTGAATCAAAGCCTGTGGCAAGCAAAGCTTTGTTCTTATTGTCTTGATAGGTGTATTCGGCATTAATTACGTTGGAGGTCCTATTAAAATACAATGCATTTCGAATTAATGACCCAGTGCTTAATAAGTTGGCTTCTTGTATAGTATTTGCAAAGGGATTGAAAAATGTCGTTGGATCAAATAAGCTGGTCTTACGATTGATTCGAATTCTTGTTTGGTTAGAAAATTTTGATAGGAAGCCCAAAACACCTTTTTTCTTTCCCCAAATTCGTTCTGGCCTCCAAAATACACCTTGGTTTAATTCATTGGAATAGGTCTTAACATATTCGTTGCTAGGGGTGAAAATACGGACATAGCTTGCTTGGTCAATATATTGGGCAACTTCGAATTCGTTGAGGTCTTTAACGCCATCTCCATTGTAATCTATCCAAGTATAAACGCCTTGTCCATCGTTCACTTTGATGTAAATAAAGGTTCTTTTTTGTTCTAAACCAGAGCCCACTTCATAAAATGTACTCCAATTTAATGCATTTTTGAACCACCTCGCTTCATAATCAATTCGACCAATTAACGAGTTTTCTGGTGTTTGTGTGATTAATGTGCTATCGGAGATGCTTAAGGATCGATACCCGCCAATTAGGGTTAATTGTTGGTTGTTTAAGTGTTTAAGTGCAATTTGACCACCAATTGTGCGCGCTTTGGCAACAGGTTGTAGCCGCATGCTGTCTGCACGTTGATCAAAGCGCTCGCGGTAATAAAATTTGTAAAATGTCTTCGAAGTATCTGCACTTGATACATACGCTTCATAATCAAAAAATTGATAACTATTCTTCGTGATAAGTTCTATTGAATCTTTAAAGGAGTTCTTTTCATGATCATCTTTGTAGCCAATTAAAATGGTGCCAATTTTTTTATTTATGTCTACCCGATGCCTAAAAAACTGATTGGCTCCTGTGCTTTTTGATGACAAATAACTCCCATTCCAAGTGGCAGTCCAACCGTTCTGTTTCCAGGTTCCTTCAGAATAGTATCTGTTCCCAAGGTAATTTGTACCTATGGCATAGCTTTGACCAGCTAAGTTTATATAGCCGAAGGATTTTCGTTTTATTTTGGAGCTGATTATTCCAAAAAGCTGCTGCCCTTGAAATCCTTTGTTCCGGGTGTTCCAATCGCGGTCAAATTCAACGCTTCTATATTGCTCAATCGGCAAAAAATTTCCGTGTAGGTATTCAAATTCCACTTTGTTTTCCATTTCCCAGCCTTTACCACTATCTCCTATGTTGCCGGAGTGAATGATTTTTGTGCGTTCAGCTAATCCATTATTGTTGTTATTCCCAAGTGTGGAAAATGTATTGAGATCATCCGTTGAAAAGGCGACTTCACTTTCCATTTTTATCTTTTTACTCAGTTGATATTGAATCCCTGTGCTAAATAATTGTTTCTGTTTCGGCGTGATAATTAATCGTGCCGCTTGATAATCGCCTTGTGGAATGCCACTTATTGGTTCAACCCATCGGTAAACTTTTCCTAGTGCGTTATAGTTATTAAGTACATAATTCCCTTTATTTGATCCGATGTATTGAAAAACCGCCCTGTATTTAGCAGAATCTGGGTTGACACTAAACACTAAAACAGAATCGTATCCAAGAGAATCGATCATTTTATACAAAACTTGGTTGTCAAAGTAGCCAATGGAATCGACACTCGAAATTTGTGCTAAGTCAAGTTGGTCGCCAATGCCACTTAAGAAATACTTTTGACTGGGACTTAAATTTTGTTGGAGCGTTTGGTTTTTTGCGTCTTGTTCCGAATAGGCATTCAACCAAAAATTAATTTTTTTTCCGTGATACATGGTGGAGCTCTGCACCAAAGATCGAGCATAGTTTTGATCGGAATATTGGAATTCAACGACAATTCGAATATCCTTGGTGATCAGGTTGCGTGCTGTAAATACAATTTCCGAGGTGTTGTAATCAATCACATAATCAAATTCTTGACCGCGGCTTAGTAATCGCCCATCAATATAGACGCGTTCTGTTCCCGCAAGCACTAAGATAAACGGTTCATTTTCGTTCCCTCGAAGTCTATAAGGACCTTGGTTGCTTTCGACTCCTGCGATTATCTGCCGATTGAATTTTCCTTTTGAAAGTGCTGCGCTGGCTTGTGAATACCAAAACGTACTGTCTTTTAATTGCCATTTATTTTCGATGGTTAATCCTTGCGCTCTTTTTTTATAGGTCATAAAATAGCCAGCGGGTTTCCCCAACCAAAAATCTCCAACGGTTAACTTGAATTTTTCATTAAACACTTGAATAAACACTTGGTCAAACTCTTGTAATTTATTCGTGTTTCCATCTGGCTGAATTGGAATATTTGCATCTGAAACGGCAGCAAGTATTTTTAAGTTTGGGGAAAGATTTCCTGATAATTCAAGATTTAAGGCGGAATTTATTCCTAAATCCTGCTTGTTCCCAAAGCTGACTCCTCTTGAAATACTTCCGTTTTTCGACAACTCCTGCCCACCAAATACATCATTAACGGAATAGGAATTGACAATTTTATACTTGTCCCTCTCGTCTACGCCTATTTTTGTGAGTAGGGTGGAATCATAGCTTTTGTATTTCAGTGACAAATCAAAAGGAAGCACCCGGTATATTACTTTTACAGAGTCAACCTTCACAATGGACAAAAATTGAAACGTCGCACTTGCATAATCTAAAGAATAATCATTTTTCGACAAGGTGTCTCCATTATTGAGCACAAAAAAGGAATTGGGGTAGATGCTCAATGTATCTATTTTTATTTCCTTAAGAGTTGGTTTAATATAGAACGTCCTTAAATTTCCTGTTTGAGCATTCAAAAGGTTTGCGGCTAAAATAAAAAAGAAGAGAATTGGTCTCATGCTCATTTCTAGGCGAAGATAGTGGATATCAACAAAACGTTAACTAGTTATTTTGATTGCTATAATTCTATTAAATCAGATTTATCTTTCTTATTTTTATACCAACTTAATTCCCGAAATTATGAAACAGGTATTGTTACTATCCTTTTATTTTCTGTCATTTTTTATCAATGCACAGTTAACACCCTCTTTATGGCAAATTAATGACACGAAAATCACTACGTGGTATTACTATTTCGGGGATGAGTTTACGGGTCAGGATGTTGACGACAACAAGTGGTATGATAATTATCCTTGGGGGGGATTGTCCATTAAGGATGGTATATATGCCGTTCCAGAAAACGCGAGATTAGAAGGTGGCAAGGCCATTTTGAAAGTGGATACAGTGTCTTCCTATCGAACATTTCCAGATTGGATGTTGGAGGAGGAACTCAAAAAAAACAATCCTCTGATTGTGAATAAGAGTGTAAAATTGAAGTATGCAACCGCTGTTTTATGGAGTAAACAACAATTTAAATACGGTTATTTTGAATGCCGTTGTTTTATTCCTGCAGGAAAAGGATTATGGCCAGCATTTTGGCTTTATGGTGGGAAACCAAATGACGAAATTGATTTTATGGAAGCAAAAGGGGAGAAACGAAATGAGTTCCATTTGGATATTCATTGCCCGGATGCATGTGATAAAATTAAAGTGCCACCATTCAACCTAACAAAACCTTGGGGAAAATGGATGAAAACGCAAAGCGCTTTAGTTGGCGAGTGGGCTGTTTTTTCAGGTATTTGGCAGCCCGGACAAGTTACTTTTTTCATGAATGGCAGACCGGTAGCCAAATATATGGGTGATTTTTCAGCCGAAATGAACATGATCGCGAATCTTTCTGTCGCGGTTGATGGTGGGCCGTTTTCACCAGGACCTAATTCAAAAACAGTTTTTCCAAGCGAGTTTTTGGTGGATTATATGCGCGTTTGGAAATTGCCAAGTGAGTCTACACCACCCTCCACGCACAAAGGAAGATTTACTGAAGGGAAACTGACAACTAAAACCATTTCGTCCAATGAGGAGATTGCTAGAAAGAACAAGCTTCACATGTTCCAACTTGAAGGCACAGAAGGGAACTTCTTAAATAGAAAATGCAGGAAGAAAGTAGCGAAAGAATTGGTGCAAAGTGAGCAGGGATTTATTAGTTTGATGCCTGTGAATGATGAGGACTTTCAATTACATTTTAATGGAATTACGAATTCTAATGTAAAAGTTGAAATTTTAAACGATCGAAAAGAGTTGGTAAAATCATTTGATACAAAAGGGAAATACTACTTTTTTTCCATGAATGATTTATCACCTGGAGGTTATAAATTAGTCATATCAAATGGTCAGGCTGTTACTACAGAAATCCCTTTTACGAAGCCTTAACTTTTTTTAGAATTTCTACTTCGAATAATTTTGGCCAAAATTTCCCGGTCATATAGGTTTTTTTGCTGATACTGTTATAGGCTATTCCGTTCAACACTTCCCCATTTCCCTTTCCTTTTGTCGCTAATTCGGTGGCATCAATTATTGCAATAACTTTTCCTTTTTGAGGATCAATCACTGCGATTAAGTTCTTCGTCCATATATTAGCGTATACGTAGCCATCAATATATTCTAATTCATTTAGTTTGGTAATGGGGCCTTCGTTGGTATACACTTCTATTGTTTTTTGAACTTCAAAGGTCTTTGGATTACGGAAGGTTAATCGCTCAGACCCATCTGACATTATTAATGATTTTCCATCATTACAAATCCCCCAGCCTTCTCCTGTATATGAATAGGTCTTAGTTTTTGAGAAATCAGATTGGTTGTACACGAAACAAGATTGGTTGGTCCAGGTAATTTGGAATATTTGCTTATCAAGTATGGTAAGTCCTTCGCCGAAATAGCTGGCATCTAGTGTCGTTCTGCGCTTTATTTTTCCAGTTTCCAAATCAATTTCACCCACCAAAGTGCTACCTGTTTTATTAGGATCGCCAGTGCTTTCAAAAAAGTCATTGCCACTAAAAGCAAGCCCTTGTGTGAAATTAGAATCCAAATGAGGAAATTCAGCGTTAATTTTTACACTCCATTGCTGAGGTATAATGTCAGACAAAATTTGAACAACGCGCTCGTCACGAATTTCCTTCCCCTTCGTATCTTTTGCTATTAAAACAATGGAAACAGCCCCAACGCCCAGATAGCCAGTGGCTATGGGAAATTGTATTTTGTTGGAAGGATTTGCCCATTTTGAAATTAAACTGTCTCCGACATGAAGTTCTAAGGTCTTGATTTTTTCTTTGGAAAGGATGGTAATATTAAATTCTTTTCCATGTGTTATGGTGAGATTTTCGTCTAGCTCAAAATAGCAAGTGTTGTTGTCTTCTTCAGTGGGTGAGGTATTGTTGGTGTAAAGAAAAAAGGCGATTAACCCAATTCCTAAAACAACGCCCGCATAGACCAATAGTTTTTTTTTCATGGTTTTAGTAAGTCAAGATGATTAAAAATAGGAGCGGCGTCAATTTGTTCATGCGATGCATTGTAAACGGCCATTCTATTATGAATAATAATTAGTTGTGGAGATTGATGGGGTACATTTAGTAATTTTTCAATTTCATTGGATAGATTTCTAAAAGCGATCAAATCCAATAAATGCCAATCTGCACGAGGGTCTTTAAAGCAACTTTGGGTATTTTTTAGTACCATTGATGATATATAACACCGCGTTGAATGCTTGAAAATTACTTGTGGCTTATGGCAACTTTCCGCCATTAATGCTGCTAATTGATTTTCAGTTGTAATTTCTTGGTACGACATGTTTTACTTAAATTGTTTTAAAAAACGCAAGTCATTCTCCGAATATAATCGTAAATCATTTACCTTGTATTTTAGTTGCGCGATACGCTCAACTCCCATTCCAAAGGCATAACCGCTATAAACGGAGGAGTCAATACCACTGGCATTCAAGACGGCAGGATCTACCATTCCACAGCCTAATATTTCTAACCACCCACTGTATTTGCATACGTTGCAACCTACTCCTTCACAGATGGAGCAAGAAACATCTACTTCAGCACTTGGTTCTGTAAAAGGGAAGTATGAGGGGCGGAGCCTAATCTGCGCATTTTCACCAAAAACAGCCTTTGCAAAGTAGAGAAGTGTTTGTTTTAAATCGGCAAAAGAAACGTCTTTATCAATATATAACCCTTCTATTTGATGAAAAAAACAATGGGCACGTGCTGAGATGGCTTCATTTCGATAAACCCTTCCCGGTGAAATTGTTCTAATCGGTGGTTGGCTGTTTTCCATTACGCGAACTTGTACAGAACTGGTGTGTGTGCGTAAGGCCATTTCTCGCTCTCCTTTTTCAATAAAAAAGGTGTCTTGCATGTCCCTTGCAGGGTGATCTTTAGGAAAGTTCAGTGCGGAGAAATTATGCCAATCATCTTCTATTTCCGGCCCTTCTGAAACAACAAATCCAATTCGATTAAAAACTTCTATGATTTCATTGCGAACAAGTGACAGTGGGTGGTGAGAGCCTTGTGTGATGTTTTCACCTGTTCGGCTTAAGTCTTGATCAATGGAGACTTTTTTTAATGGAACGAGGGAATCTTTTTTCTCATTATAAAATGCTTCCAGTTTAATTCGAACTGCATTTACCTGCTGCCCAAATTCCTTTTTGCTTTCGTTAGATACATTCTTCAATTCATTAAACAAATCTTTTAACCGACCTTTCGATCCAAGGTAATTAATCCTAAATACCTCAAGTTGATCTGCTGTGCCTATAAGTGGGCTATCAGTCTCGAATGCCGAAAGTAATTCGTTGATTTTTTGAATCATTTTTTCTTGCTTGTAACTTTTTATTAATTCGGATTGTTTAACTTATACATTATCCTATATACAAAGGTAAAAGGATTTTGAAATAAAAGAATAGAGCGCTACTTTTTCAACTATTTCGAAGTGTTATTTTTTATGAGAAGGCAACATCTTTTATGTCTGAACGTAAAGGCTTTGATTATTGAAAAATATATTTTAATTTTGAATGATAATAAATAAGATGAAAAAAATATTTTTTGGGATTTGTATCCTTTTTGTTGCTGTAATTGTTGGGTCATGTAAATCAAAAGATCCCGCCATTTTGAAGGTTTTTGTTCGGTCATCTTCTAATCAATTGATGAATGGAGCAAAAGTTGTTATTATTGGCGATCAACAATCAAATCCTGCCACCTTAGATTTTGTCGACACTTCCTACACAAACAGTTCTGGTTTTACTGTGGTAGATATGGATCAATACTTTGATGTTTCTGGCCCTGATAATACAACTGGATATTTTGATATAGTTGTAAAGCACAACACCAAAACAGCTGCGGGATATACGAGATGTAGAGTTCATACTACATCTGTAGAGACTATTTATTTACCAAATTAAATTTTTGCAATGAAAAAATTAGCGTTTTTAGGAATCGCGATAATGGGTTTAATCGTTATTGGTTCTTGTGTTAAAAAAGAAGATACAATTGCGAAAATTGAAGTTCGTGATGAAAACAATGATGTAGTAGAACAAGCAATGGTTGTATTACATGGTACATCAACTTGTAATTGTCCATCTCAAGTTGCTGTTTGGGATACTGCTTACACCAATGCTGCAGGAATCGCAACATTTAATTACAATGAAATTTATCAATTAGGACAAGCTGGCGTTGCTGTTTTAGACATCAATGCATACAAAGCAAATCGATTTGGCCAAGGCATCATAAAAATTGAGGCCGAAGTAACCAACGAGGAAACTGTTATCATTCAGCCTTAAGCACAAATTTTTCTTACTGAACTGAAATTGGCAATATCAAAAAGCGATATTGTGTTGCGTTCAAGTGAAGTTGTATTTAATTCGTATTCTGTCCCATCAGGAAAGACATTACTTGTAAACATGGCGCTTATCTCATGATTTGGATTTAGCTTCTGTAAATGATTTATCAATCGATTTAAATCACCTACGTTGATGACAACAGAACTTTGATAATTAAAATTACCCGCAGTTAACTGGCCTAGTATAATTACCTCTTGCTCGCATGAAGCAATTTTAACTTGTTTAATTTCCATGTAATTTTCCATATTGTTCGATTTTATAAAGCAAAACTACACTAGTAGATCGTAATCAATTTACGATGTATTACAATGTATTTAAATTTTAAGGGAATCTTTTATTTTTTGGTAAATTTGTAAAATGGAGAATTCGGGAAACATGTCTTTTTTACAACACCTAGAGGAACTCCGATGGCGCTTGGTTCGCTGTGCGATTGTAATTTTACTATTGGCGATTGTTATTTGGTGTTTTCAAGAGGAAATTATGGTTAATTTATTTTTATCCATGAAGGATAAAGATTTTGTGACGTTTCGTCTTTTATGTCAATACGTTGGGGTTTGTGTAGAAGAAATCCCGGTGAAAATGCAAAGCATGACGGTTTCAGGTCAATTCACGTATGCTTTAATGATGAGTTTTTTGGGTGGCTTAGTGCTTTCGTTTCCTTATGTGTTTTATCAAATTTGGAGTTTCATAAAACCAGGACTCAAACAACGCGAAAAGAAAATGGTAAATGGCCTAGTATTCTACGTCAGCTTATTATTTTTTTTAGGGATCTTATTTGGTTATTTTCTTGTGGCACCCTTGAGCGTTCAGTTTTTTGGTTCGTATCAAATAAGTAAACAAATTGAGAATAATTTCACCATTGGATCTTACATGAGTACTATCTTTTCTACGGTATTTTATTCTGGTTTATTTTTCTTGCTCCCTGTGGTTAGCTATCTTCTTACAAAAATAGGATTGATCAATGTCTCTTTTTTAATTAAATACCGAAAGCATGCAATTGTTGCCATATTAATTTTAGCCGCGATTATTACACCTCCAGATATAACATCGCAAATTATCGTTTCTATCCCTATCATTATTCTTTATGAAATTGGGATATTAGTTTCGAAAAGGGCAGAAAGACTCGCGAATAAAGAAGCACAGTCGATTCAAGAATGAGGCTGCTGATTTTTTTAATTTGCTTCTTTCCCGTCCTAGTCATGGCGCAAAAAACAGTGATTTCTGGTAAAGTAGTCGATGAGTCCACTAAAGAAGGAATTGCAAATGTAAAAATTCAATTTTTCAATTCTAAAATAGGAGTGTTGAGTGATTCATTAGGCAATTTTAATTTGGAGACCTATTATGCCACAGACTCTTTACAATTTTCATTTCCTGGTTATACTACCGCACGATTCAAAGTTAAGACGGATCAAACACAGTTTTTAAATGTGAAATTAACCGTTAAAACATCAAATTTTGAAGAAATTACAGTTTGCCCACCAGATGAATTGCCCTCAACTAGGCTTCATAAAAAAGTAATCGCACACAAAAAAGTCAACAACAGGGAAAAACTTGATGCATACGAATATGAGTTATACAATAAAATTCAACTAGATGGGAACAACCTTGGGGATAAATTTAATCAGATTGGATTGGTAAAAAAACTTGATTTTGTATTGAATTATATGGATACTTCTGCAGAAGGACAAACTTTTCTACCACTCGTATTAAGTGAATCTGTCTCCGATTTTTATTTCACTAATAATCCGAAAAATAAAAAGGAAGTGGTAAAAGCGACAAGGGTAACAGGGATAGAAAATTTCACAATTTCACAATTTCTTGGAGACATGTATTTAGAAATAAATGTTTACGATAATATTATTGATTTATTCGGCAAATCTTTTATAAGCCCAATAGCGAATTATTCACGCTCATATTACAAGTATTTTTTAGAAGACTCCACCTATATCGGAACGGATTGGTGCTATAAGTTACGCTTTATTCCAAAACGAAAAGGAGATTTAGTTTTTGAGGGTGAAATGTGGATTCATGACACCACCTATGCGGTCAAACAAATTAAAGCGAATATAGCTGGACTCGCTAATTTGAATTACATACAAGATTTTTATTTTGAACAGGATTTCAAGCAAATTGAACAGGAAGTGTGGATGCTAACAAATGAAAAATTAATTGCAGATTTACGCTTAAAACAAGGCACAAAATTAATCGGTTTATATGCTCGTAGATCTAGTTCCCGAAAAAACTTTGTGGTTAATACTAAGCGTCCGACAGAGTTTTATAAATCAGATAATACTGTCGAAATAATGGATGGCGCCACTAATAAAACAAAAGAAGAATGGAGTGAATTAAGGCATTCTGCGCTTAACCTTAATGAGAAAGGAATTGATCTTATGATAGACTCTCTTAACAAAGCCCCATTATTTGTTAAATTAAAGAAGCTTACCTATTTCGCTTCAACGGGTTATTTTCCATTGGGAAAAGTAGAATTGGGAAGTGTATTTTCATTGTTAAGTTCCAATCCAGTAGAGAAATATCGCGTTTCGTTGGGACTTAGAACTTCTAATGATTTTTCAAGGCGCATTGAACTGGGAGGAACACTTGGGTATGGTTTTTTAGATCAACGTTGGAAATATGGTGCGCTAGTACGCTATAACGTAAGTACTAAGAAACGCGCTTTGTTGATAGGATACTACAATTTTAATATTGAGCAAATTGGTCAATCGCCAACTGCCGTTGCACTCGGTTCTACATTTGCCACTGTTTTTAGCACGGCGCCATTTGATAAATTAACGTTCGTGAAAAAAGTGGGTTTTAACTTTGAAAAGGACGTGAAGAAAGATATTGTCATTTTCACAGGGATGGAGTGGAAACAATTTAACCCGTTGGGAGTAACGAGTTATTTGTGTTACAATCCTAGTTCACAAATTATAGATACCATAAGCCAAATCAGAACGGCAGAAATTACGGCACGATTTCGCTGGACTAAAGACGAAGAATTTATAAGCGGTGCTTTTGACAGAACGAGTGTAACTTCGAGTTTTCCAATTCTTTCTGTTCAGGCCATTTTTGGAATAAAAGGAATTTTTGGGAGCCAATATAATTACCAGAAACTTGAATTTCAACTCGAGCACAATACCCAAGTGGGTATATTTGGCAGGATGCGATACGGTGCTACAGCCGGGTATATTTTCGGAATGACGGCTTATCCTTTCTTGAAAGTTCATGAAGGCAATCAGTCTTTGTGGCTGCTAACATCCACATTTAACAAATTAAATTTTGTAGAATTTGTTTCTGACCGCTACGTTTCTGGTTTTATTGAAAACCATTGGGAGGGATTATTTTTCGATCGTATTCCGCTTGTCAGTAAGTTGAAATTGCGCTTAGTTACCACCGGTCGGATAATGTACGGAGCCGTTAGTGAGCGACACAATCAAGTAATGCTAATGCCTTCTTTTGTTAAGAAATTTGGAAATATTCCTTATTCCGAACTTTCCATCGGGATTGAAAACATTTTTAAAGTATTACGTGTTGATTTGGTTTGGCGAATGACTCATAACACACCCGGAATAAGTCCCTTGGGCGTCCGAGCTAATTTTTCCTTCAATTTTTAGTAATTTAGCCAAGTGAAATTATTTACAACAAGCATCAAAAAAACATACAGAGGCCGACCGGTGGTTGATGGTGTGTCTGTAGAAGTAAATCAAGGCGAAATTGTTGGTTTGTTAGGGCCAAATGGTGCCGGGAAAACAACTTCTTTCTACATGATTGTAGGATTAGTTAGGCCAGATCAAGGACAAGTTTTTCTTGATGAGTTGGAAATCACAAAATTACCGATGTATAAAAGAGCCCAACTAGGAATTGGGTATCTTCCACAGGAGGTTTCTGTTTTTAGGAAACTAAGTGTAGAAGATAATATCATGGCAATTCTTGAAATGACACCCTTGACATCCGCTCAAAGGTCGGAAAAATTAGAAACGCTATTGGAAGAGTTTGGTCTTGTCCATATTCGAAAAAATTTAGGAAATCGTTTGTCTGGTGGAGAAAAAAGACGGACTGAAATCGCCCGTGCACTTGCTACTGACCCCAAATTTATCCTGCTTGATGAACCGTTCGCCGGGGTAGATCCTATTGCAGTGGAAGATATTCAAAGTATAATTTCTGAATTAAGAAAACGTAATATTGGAATCTTAATAACGGATCATAATGTGCAAGAAACACTTTCTATCACAGACAGAGCCTATTTGCTTTTTGAAGGTAAAATTTTGAAATCAGGCACCGCAGAAGAACTTGCTGCAGACGAACAGGTAAGAAAGGTTTATTTGGGTCAAAATTTTGTCCTGCGGAAGTAAGGCTTACTTGAGTAGGTTGACAGAGCCAGTGAGTATTTGCCATGCACTTGGAATATGGCAAGGCTTATATTTCAAAACGTAGGCATAAACGCCATCAGGACTTATCATCCCTCGGTATTTTCCATCCCATCCCATTTCTTTGTTATCCGTTCTAAAAACTAATTCCCCCCAACGATTGTATACACAAAACTCCCAATCAATAATTTCAAAATCGGTAATGGGTTTGAAAACATCGTTTTTACCATCCTCATCAGGAATAAAGGTATTAGGTATGTAAAGAGTAAATGGACTTACCTTAACAGTACAAATGGCGGAGTCTTTACAGCCAAAATTATTGGAAACTATTTGAACTGGGTTGTCGGTTCCTGACACAACGTATTCATGCGAAAAATTAGCTATGGTAGATGAAAAGCCATAGTGATCGAAGTAGTAAAGGTAAGTGGAAGCTCCAATTGACTCATCGATAAAATTAACGGTATTATCGCAAACATCTACCTCGGTTGGATTAACACTAAATCCTGCAATCGGTGACGGGTGAACGGTAACTAGATCTTGTTGAAGCATGTACAGGGTGTCAATACATCCTTCGAGGGTAATTAAGGTTAATCCGACACTATAGGTGCCGACTTGATAATAGACATGGGTCGCATTTTGAGAAGTCGACGTTCCCCCATCGCCAAAGTCCCACGAGTAGATGGTGTTGCCGTCTGAAGTACTCGTATTAATAAAGGTGGCAGTAGATGGGGCGCATTGCAAAGTGTTTAGGAAAACGTAATCAATGGTAGGCTCAAAATACACGTATACTTGTTGAACGACTGAATCTATACAATTGTCAAAACTACCGTAAAGTGTAACAGGATGAAAGCCGGAACTCAAGTAGGAAACATCGTTTACGTCTATACTGGTTGAGTTGGATGGGGTAGCACTTGCGCCAAAGTCCCACCAATAAGTACTGTTGGGCGGCCCGCTCACCGTTGCGTCAAAATCGTATAATCCGCCATTGATGCAAAGTGAATCATTGTGCGTAAAACTTAATAAAAGGGGCTCATATACTGTAATTTGCACATCACTTGTATCCGAGCAATTTAGGCCTGAGCTAGCGATTAATTGTACCGTATAGTTGCCGGGACTCGTATAGGTATAGCTTGGAGAAAAGGCCGCACTAACATCTGTATTTATGCCTGGCACGCCAAAATCCCATTGATATAGAATACTATTACTTGAGGAGTTGCCAAATGGAATGGTGTAGCCAAGGCAGGAAAGATCTGGAGGAACAAGTATGTTGGAAACTGCTTGGCCAAAAATATATATGGAATCAGTAAAACTGGTTTGACATTCCCCATTATCTCCGTTGAGGGTTATGGTATGAAAACCGGGCGTTGTATAATTGATCGTTGGACCAGCTAAACCATTCGAACTTGCTTGGGAAGCATTGGCATCAAAAGTCCAATTATAGGTACCTATATTGGGAGAACTAGAGATTCCAACGAAATTAAATTCGTTTCCAATAATGCACAACGAATCTTCTGCGGTCCATGAAATAGAAAAAGGGTTATTCACTATTATTGAAATATACGCCGTATCTGTACATGGCATTCCTGGATTAACAATTAATTGTGCTTGGTAAGTACCAGGCGTTGGATATGTATAGTTAGGTTCAAAGTTATTGCTAACGTCAGCTGTCGTTCCCGGCACGCCAAAATTCCAGGCGTAGCTGGTTCCTCCGTAAGAATTATTATCAAACTGAACATTTAATCCTTGGCAATAGGAAATAAATGTGGGCAGCTGTTCTTGTGTAGGAAGAATCGCTTGCATCGTGATGTTACAGTTGAAAACACGGAATAAAAAATCACGGACAGTTTCCCCGATGATAACACCATTTCTAATTTCTTGGACACGAACACCTACCACAAATAAGCCGATCATATTAGGATTTACATTTAAAATTCCTGTAACTGGATTTATGGATACGGATGATCCGGGACCTAATGGCGAAGCGGCATTGAAACCTCCAGCCCAATTTACAGGTGGGTATGGTGGTGGCGGTGCCTGCAAAGGCATCGGATTTGCTGAGCTTGCACCAGAGTTTGGAGTAACTAATGAATAGACTAATTGATCACCATCGGGATCAGTTGCAACATGGTTGAACACTAAATTGTCGTTGTTGCAAAGTAGAATAGGGGGATAATTCACAAAGCGTGGACTGCTGTTTTGATAGTAGTTGGAGCCGGAACCAGGAACGGTCGTGCTTAGTGTAATACCCGTATCATCTGGATTGATTAGGTTGGTGACATTTGGTCCTCGACAACACCGTTGGTAGGATATCGTATAACCATTTGGTGATGGAGGCAAAGTAACTACAACGGTATAAATGGCTCTTTCCACACAAATATTTGTCGGTGGGGTGGCACAAGGATTATTAAAGATCACAGGTAATACTGTACTGCCAGGAAATGGCACATCGATATTTTGATACAATGAGTTCCCTCCTATATAGATGGATAACTTCAAAGGATTGTCGTATTCTGCTCCTGTGGAGTTGCAATCGCGGTAAAGGGTAATAAAAAAACGATATTGATTATTTCCAAGGTAATTATAGTAGATATCACCACCAATAATGTGCGAAGCAAATAATGGTTTCGAGAACAAGATAAAACAACAAAGAATAAATATCCTCATAGCTTGGTTAGACGTAAAGTTAAGCCAAATGTTTGCTTTAAAAAATCATTTACTTTGTTCAAAATTGTAAATAGAAAAATTGTAACAAAAACCACCCCAATTTTCTATGGCTGAGCCATCAATTATTTTTCCATTTCCGTCCGCTATAAATGACAATTCCTTGTCATAAAAATGGTTTGCTGCTTTATTATAATAAACCTTTCGTGTGGGATGTTCCGGAGAACATAAATTAAATGTTTCCCCTGTTATTTTTTGATTAATCACCATTGAAACCGCACGAATCACGTCTGCTTGGTGGATTAAATTAACGGGTGTTTCTCCATCGCTAATTGGCATTTCTTTTTTAATAAGTTGATTTATAGGATGTCTTCCTGGCCCAATTAAGCCACCCAATCGTAACACACAATATTTTTTTTGTTTTAAAACGTGTTCTTCTGCTTGGACCAATGGGTGGTTTATTTTCCGTGGACTAGCCTCATTTAATAACCCGATCGTGTCCAGATATACACTGGTGGAGCTTAGAAAAATAACTTGGGTCTTTGATGGAAAAGAGGCTAGTAATGAAGAAATGATGGCAGGATAATTAACAAATCCAGTGGGTGGTAAACCGATAATTAACACGTCTGTTTTGAGTGATTTGTTGTCCAATAAATTTATACTTACGAAGGCTTCGGTGAATTCCAGGCCTATTGGAGACCAACCTTTATTTTTTATAAACACCTGTTTATCTACTTTTCTAGATGACATTACTAGATCAAAACCCTCCTTATACAATGATTCTGCTAGTGGAATTCCGATCCACCCTCCTCCAATAATTGTTATTTTTTCTTTCATTATCTTATTAAGTCTTAACTTTGCGATTATAAAGATACGAAGATGGGTACTTATGACGTAATTATTATTGGCTCTGGACCTGGCGGTTATGTTTCTGCCATACGATGTGCTCAATTAGGAATGAAGACTGCAATTGTTGAAAAATACAAAACGCTTGGTGGAACCTGCTTAAATGTTGGGTGTATTCCATCAAAGGCCTTGTTAGATTCTTCCGAACATTTTTTCAATGCGAAGCATAATTTTACCGAGCATGGAATTGACTTGGTGGGATTAAAAGCAAACATGGAACAAATGATCCACCGTAAAAATGAGGTGGTTAGCCAAACGTGTTCAGGTGTTAAGTTTTTAATGGATAAAAATAAAATCGATGTGCATTATGGCTTAGGTTCTTTTGTCGATAAGAATTCCGTTTCAGTGAAAAGTGAGGACGGTTCAGAAACAGTGATAACCGCAAAAAACATCATCATTGCTACTGGATCAAAACCCAATTTCTTCCCAGGAATGGAACCGGATAAAAAGCGGATTATTACTTCTACGGAAGCACTTAACATGAAAGAAATTCCCAAAAAAATGTTGGTGATAGGCGCTGGCGTTATTGGCTTAGAATTAGGTTCTGTATTTAGTCGATTGGGCAGTGAAATTGAGGTAATTGAATTCGCCGCGACTTTATTACCCACGATGGATGGAACGATTGGGAAAGAATTTTCAAAAATTTTAAAGAAAGAAGGATTTAAGTTCCAAATGGAACACCGTGTTCAAAAGGTTGTGAACAAGGGAAAATCAGTGGTAGTTACCGCCTTAAATAAAAAAGAGGAAACAGTAACTTTTGAAGCGGATTATTGCTTGGTTGCGGTTGGAAGAAAAGCATACACAGAAGGATTGAATCTTGCTAATGCGGGACTTACCGCTAATAATCGCGGACAAGTAGAGGTGAATGAAAATCTACAGACAGCCGTACCTACTATTTTTGCTATTGGCGATGTCGTGAGGGGTTCAATGCTTGCTCATAAAGCGGAAGAAGAAGGCGTGTTTGTTGCTGAGTTTATGGCGGGACAAAAACCACACATTAATTATAATTTAATTCCAGGAGTTGTGTACACGTGGCCTGAAGTGGCTGCCGTTGGAAAAACGGAGGAAGAAATTAAGGCGATGGGTATCGAATATAAAGTAGGTAGTTTTCCCATCAAAGCACTCGGAAGAGCGCGGGCGAGCATGGATACTTCGGGATTGATAAAAATTATTGCGGATAAAAATACGGATGAGGTCTTGGGTGTACATATGATTGCCCCTCGCGCAGCTGATTTAATTATGGAAGCGGTTGTGGCAATGGAATACAGAGCTTCAGCGGAGGATATAGTTCGGATTTGTCATCCTCACCCAACGTATTCTGAAGCGATGAAGGAAGCGGCCATGGCGGCAACCGATAATCGCGCAATGCATATCTAATTAGTTATTCCATAAGGACCAACTTTTCATTGCTTGCGCTTTCAACATGCCTTCTCCATTCATTATGGTGGCACCTTGATTTTCAGCTTTTTGAAGAAACATTGATTTTATTGGGTTGTAAATTAAATCGATGACCAAATGGTCTTTGCCAATACCTTCGTAGGGGAGGGGTAAGAAATCAGCACTATTCGGAAAAATTCCCACCGGAGTGCAATTAACCATTAATTTACAAGCGTTTAGCATTTGCAGATTAACTTCTGAGTAGTTAAAGTGTTTATTCCTCCCAAGGGGATCGCGACTGATAATAATCACATCCACCCCAATTTCTTTTAAAACACTTGCGACTGCTTTTGCGGCACCTCCTGTCCCAAAAATAAGGGCCCGCTCATGTTGATTGTTTAGAAATGGTTTGATGGCCTGCTTAAATCCAAAAGCATCGGTATTGTAGCCAATTTTTTTATCTCCATCGAAGACAATAGTGTTCACGGCGCCAATCTTTTCTGCAATGGGGTCGAGCTCATCTAAAAATGGAATAACACGTTCTTTGTATGGAATAGTCACATTAAGTCCAGCTGGTTTGAGGTCGTATACCGATTGAATGTCTTCGATAGCTGCTAGTTCAAAGTTTTGGTATTTTGCAAAAATATTTTCAGTTACAAAGTAATCTGAAAAAAAGTCGGCAGAAAAAGAATGTTGCAGTGTTTTTCCAACTAAACCGTATACTTTCATTCTCTATTATCTTTTTGCTTATAACAATTCTGGGCGATATTCGAAATGCATGGTGTCAAAATGGGACCATTTGCCTCCCCAAATAAAGCCATGTTTCTCAAAAATATCAACGATTCCTTGCGGAATTTTATTTTGATATTTTGGCTTCGCATTCTCATCGGTACAGCCACAAGCCCATTGCCAGTAATTGGAATAGCTCGTATTTAAATCAATGGTAATTCCAAAAGAATGATTGCTTAGTCTTTTTGTGCCGTTAATGTATCGCCAATTGAAAGTTCCGCCAATATTCGTTAAATATTTTTTCCATTCTGGATGTTTATCCAGTTCTTCAGAAATGGCTTTAAGTTCTAAATGCGCATTGTTCACTTTACTAAATTGAAAGGTTTGATTCACCAATTTGGGGCACCACACCACATTTACCAAATTCTTAACAACGGCTTCTCTCGTTGCCCCATACATTTTTTTGAAAAACGCCTCATTTCGAATTCTTCCGGCATCGCTAAGTTGATTTTCAGTGATCGTGCCTTTTGTATAGGTATAATAAAATTGGTCTTGAATATCAGGCTTTTCTAGCAGTTCAGTTGTGCCTTTTGCCATTTTATCATCATAGATTAATTTTGTGCCATCATGAAAATAAATATAGTTTTCGCTAATGTGATGTATAGAAAATGGGTAGGCCTGAACTAGTTTATCAACCGATTTTTTCTCGGGAACTAGGGTGAATGAAAGTAAGAAGAGGAAAAATACAGCTCTCATTAATGGTTAATTTTTAGCTGCGTCTGTTAAAATAGACCGTGGAACATTTGGGAATCGTTCTGAAAGTCCATAACACCAGAGGTCAGTTGGAAATGTCGCCCCTTCTAGGATGTGCCATTTACCATTTGTTTTTTTGAATAAAGCCCCACAGTAACAGCAATCGCCATAGTCTTCTGGCATCCTTAGTACTTTACCATCTTTTCGTTGTGCTTTACCTTCGAAGAAGGCATAGTCATTCATCACTTTAAAGTGATCCACAACAAAGACAACATCTTGCTGTACACGGTCATAAACCCTTTCTCTCATTAAATCGAGCATTTGCGTTCGTTCCGCGCTGTTTGCAGTTGATTTAGTTTTGAAGTCTCGCAGGCTTTGTGCCGTGCCGATAGTTGTTAAGGCAATAAATAAAATAAGTAGAACTCTTTTTTTCATGAAAATAAATTTATGGTTAAATATACAAATTTCTATAAGAAATACAGCTAGCTTTTATGTTTTCAGTTGAAGAAATGCGCCGTTATTCGAAGTGTTAATCCGTGGGATAAGCTTTTATTTAGGTTGAATGAAAGTAAGAATAAGAAAAACACTGATTTCATTATTTTTAATATTTAGCCGCTTCTGACAAAATCGCCCGTGGAACATTTGGGAATCGTTCTGTAAGCCCTGAAGACCACACATCGTTAGGAAATGTCGCCCCTTCTAAAATGTGCCATTTGCCATTTGTTTTTTTGAATAAAGCCCCACAATAACAACAAACATCTACATCCTCTAGAAATAATGATAAATCCATTGATTTCCCATCTTTTCGTTGAGCCGTACCTTCGAAGAAGGCATAGTCATTCATCACTTTGAAGTGATTGACCACAAAGACAACATCTTGCTGCACATGATCGTAGACTCTTTCTCTCATTAAATCGAGCATTTGCGTTCTTTCCGCGCTGTTTGCAGTTGATTTAGTTTTGAAGTCTCGCAGGCTTTGTGCCGAGCCGATAGTTGTTAAGGCAACAAATAAAATAAGTAGAACTTTTTTTTTCATGAAAATAAATTTATGGATAAATGTACAAATTTCTATTGTTAGCAAAGCCATCTTTTTTGTTTCTCCCCTCTCAAAGGAGTAATGAATAGATGGGTTTATTCGTGGGCTTCGCTTTCAATTTAGAAGAAAAAGAAGCTTCATAACTCACAATATTTTAACTTTGTCAAGTGGAAGAAGCACTCGTATTAAAATCTACTGGATTATGGTATACCCTGGAATTGGCAAATGGGGAGGTTGCGCAGGCGCGAATTCGAGGAAAGCTCCGATTAGATGGACTCTCGACCACCAACCCAATTGCTGCAGGAGATAAGGTCTATATCCGTGATGAAAAAGATAGCGAAGGAAATTATCTAATAGATAATGTGGTGGAACGGCATAATTACATTGTCCGGAAATCCACTAACTTGAGCAAGCAGATGCAAATAATGGCAGCTAATATTGACCATGCCTATCTAGTGGTAACCTTAAAATCACCGGTCACACAGCTTGCTTTCATCGATCGTTTTTTGGTGGCAGCCGAGTCTTTTCGGATTCCAACCACCTTATTATTTAACAAAATTGATTTGTATAGCGAAAAGGAAGCGGGTCTTTTCGAGGTGTTAAAATCGATTTACACCGATATTGGCTATGCAGTTGTACCGATATCAACCTTTAATGCCGACTCCATTTCCTTTTTAAAAGAGGAAATCAAGGGTAAAAATGTCATGATCTCCGGTAATAGTGGCGTTGGAAAATCATCTTTGGTAGCGGCATTAGATCCAACTCTACATTTGCGGATAGGAGAAATATCACAATCTCACGAACAGGGTAAGCACACTACTACATTTGCTGAAATGCATAAATTAGCAAGTGGCGGCTATATTATTGATACCCCAGGCATCCGTGCTTTTGGATTAATTAATCTCGAAAAAGACCATATCGCTCATTATTTTAGAGAAATGCGGAGCAGGCTAGGGGAGTGTAAGTTTCATAATTGCTTACACTTAAACGAACCCCATTGTGCCGTAAAACTAGCCCTTGAAGAAGAGAATATCGCCCCCTCCCGCTACCATAGTTATGTGCAACTCATGGAAGATGACGCCAGCTCTCCCTATCGCTACGATTGAAATTACTGTTTTATAATTTTAAAAGTATCCTGCATCTCTGTGCCCGCTTTAAATAGATACACTCCTTCAGATAGGTTTGATAAATCGATGTAGGTTACTATTTGTTTGTTGTAAACAAGATTAATTCTAATAAATACAAAATTATGGTCTAATTGCTTCAAATTCTATATCTAAAGTAACGGGAATATCAAATCCAGTATTAGGAAATATTGAAGATTGAAAATAAATTGTTCCTGTATAGTTGCCTTTTACTGGTTGTGAATTTGCATATTGACCATTTCCGGCTGTACCTAAGCTTGTTAAATTAATTGGTAATCTTGGGCCAAGACCTCCAGTAGAATTTGGAACCATTGGCCCATTTTGTGTTAATGAATATCCACCAAAAAAATTTACAGCAGTAACATCAGTGAACCAAGAACCCAAGACTACACAATTAGATAATTGATTTATACCTAAAGATGGGTTTTCTATTGTAATTAGTAATTCACCATTATCTCCACTTATATAGCTTGCGGCTGTTTTATCTATTATTCTTGAATGAAAGGTCCAAGAACTTGATGTTGTGGCAACACAGTAATTTGAATTAATATCAAAAGTGTTACTTTCCGCCCTATGTGATACTCCATTAATGCTAACTTTAAATTTCCAAGATGATGTATTAGGTTGAGGATTGTTAGGATTACAACTTGTTAAAACACTTGAAATTAATAAAGTTGATAGGATTATTAGTGAATAAATTTTCATAATAATTTTCATTTAATTTGCATTAATATTTACGCTATTAATTGTTAGCAAATTTAGGGTTCAAATATTTCTTCCTTAGCTAAATCACCTCATACAATATGAGCACATCTAATAATTTATGAGTCTTTCATATTAATTATTATTTTTACGGATAAATCTATTTAAATGGAAAACCTGAAGATTGGTCATAAAATCAAAAAACTAAGAGAGCTTAAAAATTTAACTCAAGAACACATGGCTAATTCTATTGGTATTTCACAAGGTGCGTACAGTAGAATGGAGCTTGGTGAAACAGAAATCACTTATTCTAAATTAGAAAAGATTTCTGAAGAACTAGGAATGAAACCTGAGGAGATCATTGCATTTAATGAAAGCATGGTTTTTAATGTGATGAATAATCAAACTGGTAATGGTTTAGTAATCAATAACAATCTAATTTCTGAAATAGAAAAAACACACTTTGAACAACAAATATTATTATTAAAAGAAGAAAATACACATCTTAAAAAAGTTATTGAGAGCTTGCTTATTAGATAATTCTTTTTGTAATGAGTTTTTCATGAAGTGAACTTCTTTTTTGATCCGCTCCGCCGCGGCGGAGGATTACAGAACCTAAAAAAGGGCTCATTCAACCCCGGTTTCATACCACTTTTCTCGTTTCGCCGCTTCTATTACTCTTTACTTTTTCAAGTTATTTAACAACGTTTTTTCAACGAGTTCACTCTCTTTTTTATTGATTTCCGTTTCAGAGGAGAAGGTCTTCCATTTAGATAGTGTTTCTTTTACTTGATCAATGATTTCATTGCCGTTATTGATGCCAAAGTAAGCGGCTAATTTCAACAAGTCTTTTTTGCCAATTTCTTGATACGTATTTGCAACTGAAAGACTATGATATCCTCCCGGGGAGGGCGAAAAGGTTAAGTCGAAAGCAGGGGCTAAACGCCATTTTCCGTTTTCATTCATCAAAAAAGCAACGTTTTTACTATGGTCATCCATATTGGAAGCATATACATTGAACACAGCCAAACGAAATACTTTTTCGCAGGCACTTAAATTATTCTCCAATCGGTTTGCAGCATCCATTACATGGCCATAATCCATGGTGCTATATCGGAAATCATCATGTAATAAGCCGCAAGCAGAATGCAGATGCAATCGTTTATTGGCAAAGCGATCAAAACGCTTCGTTCCAAAAAAAACTTTTCCTTTTTCAGTGTAAAATAAGTTGGAATCACTCATTTCGATTCCACAAGCTAAGGCCATCTTGTAATAAGCAAACTCAATTCGTGCGATATCTTTTAAATCGTTTAGTGCGGGAAACTTTATAATCCAAGGTTCAAATTCTTCTTGAGAAACAGTGGAGAATTGATTCAATTTTTGATTGTAATTCACCAATATTTTCGGCCGCGCGCCAACTGAATTTCCACCAAGATGGTACAATTGATCCAAAAATGAGGCATTACCAGTTTTTAATAATTCTTCCGATTCTTGGGCAATCAGGTCTAAATTAATGCGTTCATTTTCAGATTTTCCTTCATCGGTAACCGGTTCGTAAATCAATGCGCCTTGAGCACTTTTTCCTAGCATAGAAAGCCGGTCCAAAACACTAATTTCTTTTGGGTTTTTGCCACTTTTAATTAATTTTCGATCCAAGAGTAATCTTCCCCAACCATCAGGTATTGAATCGTTGAATACGCCAAATAGTCCGTCAAAAGGCGCTCTCGGCGAAAGAAGTATTTCAGTTGTTTTCTTTAATTTAAAGGGAGAAATATCCAAATCGCTTTCCAAAAAGGAAGGTTCAAATCTAAAATATAGTTGCTGATTTTGCTCAATGAGTATCCCCACCTCAATGATTGATGCTCCAAAATCCAATGATACATTAATTCTTTCTTGGCTCATTCCGATTTACTTAAATAATTTCTCAATGTCCTTGTTTTTATTTGATTGAAAAACGGTTTCAAAATCACCTAGTTTCCCAAGGATAAAAGCGATTTTTAATAATGAATCCAATGAAACATGACCACTCGTTTCAAATCGTTTGTAACTCCCAAGCGAAACATTAGCACGTTGAGCAAGTTCACTCTGGGACATTTTAAGTTCTTTTCGAAGGGTTCTTGTTCGTTGAGCAAGTTCCTTGAGTATGTCTGTTGGATTTTTATCAATGGAAAAAGGATTCATAATAGATAATATATTAGCCAAATTTACTAATTATTAATAGAAATAGCTAATATATTGGCTTAATTGTTTTTGAGGTGAAGTTAAAAATGCTGCTAATCTAAACACAGACAAGTTCCCGACACTAAAAAACGAAAAAGCCCACTTCATATAATGAAGTGGGCTCCTTTTGTGATCCGCTCAGGAGTCGAACCTGAGACCTTCGCCTTAGAAGGGCGTTGCTCTATCCAGCTGAGCTAGCGGACCCTATTATACATTTCAATTTTCGGTTTGCTCTATTCTCCCGAACCATCGGGAGAGCTAGCGGACCCTATTATACATTTCAATTTTCGGTTTGCTCTATCCTCCCGAACCATCGGGAGAGCTAGCGGACCAAACCCAATAAAATAAAAAAGGGGGATGAATTTCATCCCCCTTGTCGGGGCGGCAGGATTCGAACCTGCGACCTCCTGGTCCCAAACCAGGCGCGATGACCGGACTACGCTACGCCCCGAACTTATTGACCTTTTGTTATTGCTTTCAGTTTGATCGTTATCAAACACGTTTCACCATAATCAATCTACGCGGTGGGAGCGAGATTCGAACTCGCGGTACAGTTACCCGTACGACAGTTTAGCAAACTGTTGGTTTCAGCCACTCACCCATCCCACCTCCGTGTTATCGGACGGCAAAAATAATAAAACCATTTGTTTTTTTAGAATTTTAAGCGAAAAAAATGCACTTATTCGTAAACAAATTCTCCGTGGCCCCCTTTTATGGTGACTTTACGGCCTTTATTGGCTTCCACATGACCAATAACTTTTGCGTCAATCCCAAATCCTTTCGAAATTTCGATAAGGTCTTGGGCTATTTCTTTTGGCACGTATAATTCCATTCGATGCCCCATATTGAACACTTTATACATTTCCTGCCACGGTGTTTGTGATTGCGCTTGAATTATTTTAAATAGTGTTGGGGTATCAAATAATGAGTCTTTAACAATATGTAAATCATCAATAAAATGCAATATTTTTGTTTGTGCACCGCCCGAGCAATGAACCATGCCATGGATTTCGTTTCTGAATTTAGCAAGCATCTCAATAATTACAGGTGCGTAAGTACGAGTAGGTGAAAGTACTAATTGTCCTGCATTAAGCGGACAATCTTCAATGGGATCTGTTAACGAAAGACCTCCGCTGTAGATGAATTCTTCAGGGATAGCTGCATCATAACTTTCTGGAAATAAATTTGCCAAGTTGTGTTCAAAGACATCATGTCGCGCACTTGTCAAACCATTACTCCCCATGCCGCCGTTGTAAGCATGTTCATAGTTTGCCTGACCATATGACGCAAGCCCAACTATGACATCACCCGGTTGTATGTTACTATTTGAAATAACATCGGATCGTTTCATGCGACAAATCACTGTTGAATCGACAATGATTGTTCTCACAAGGTCGCCCACATCTGCTGTTTCTCCTCCTGTAGAGTGAATGTCTAAGCCATAATTTCTTAGTTCTTGTAAAAGTTCCTCTGTTCCATTAATAATTTCAGAAAGAACTTCTCCCGGGATAACATTTTTATTTCTTCCTATGGTTGATGAAACCAATATGGGACCAATCGCGCCCACACAAAGTAAATCATCAATATTCATTATCAAGGCATCTTGGGCAATCCCCTTCCAAACGGATAAGTCGCCGGTGGTTTTCCAATAGATATAAGCAAGCGAAGATTTTGTTCCCGCGCCATCGGCATGCATAATGATACAATGGTCTTCTTTTCCTGCTAAATAATCCGGAACAATTTTACAAAATGCCTTAGGGAACAATCCTTTATCGATGTTTTTAATTGCATTATGAACATCTTCCTTTCCCGCTGAAACTCCTCGGGCTTGATATCGATTGTCTGACATTTACCTTAAAATTGAAATACAAAGGTAGAAAAAAGCCTTAGTTATTTTCTGTAACGTCATCTAATTCATCCAGAATCTTTTGAACGTCGAGCTCTGTTGCCTTTAATTTAGACTTGCAGATTTTTATAAGTTCGGCGGCACGCTTTACTTTAATGGATAATTCGTCAATGTTAATGTTTCCGGTTTCCATTTCACCAACAATTTCCTGTAATTCCTCGAAAGCCGCTACGTAATTTGATTCATTCATGCTATAAAATTAGTATTTCTAAGTAAAAATAAGGTGGATTATTTCAATTCAAAGAGCAATTCCACGCGGGGATCGATTTCTATTTGCTGGATGGGCTTGTCAAAATGTTTCTGCAACTTACTTTGCTTATCTGAAATTTCAATCGTTTCAATTGTGTGACTTCCGTCTTGGAAGAGGATGTCAACTGAAATGGGGAAGGTAAAAAGTGGCTGTTGAACTTGGGAGAATTGGATGGTTAAATCATTTTTAGTGATTTGTTTTTCAATTTTCAAAATAGGATGTCCAACTTGATGGAACCATTGATTAAAAAACATTGGCAAGTTCGCAGTAGGATTTAACTCAATGGCAATTTTCGCAAAATCCTCGCTGGAGGCAATTCCTAAGCGATATTTTTGGTAATACGCCTTGATGGTTTCATGAAATTTTTCATCCCCAATTTTACACCTCAACATATGTAAGACCCACCCTCCTTTTTGATACGAGTTTGGATTTAACAAGTCCATTAAGTTGGCGTAAGTGGTGTCTACAAGCGGATGTTTATAGGAATTACCAAACCTAATCACCTTGTCTCTATCTTGTTTCATTTGCTTTAAAAATGCCACTTGTCCTTTCGTTTGTTGGATGTAATAATTAGTAAAATAAGTCGCAAAGCCTTCGCTTAACCAAATGTGCGACCAATCGGATTCGGTGGCAGAATTCCCAAACCATTGGTGAACAATTTCATGGGCAATTAAATTTTCACAACTTCGTGTGCCATCGATCGAATTTTCATCATAAAAGATGCACCCTGCATTTTCCATTCCACCAAATCGAGTCGTTGATTGAACGTTCGCCAATTTCTCATATTCGTAAGGGGAAAAATACGCGCTGTAGAATGCTAATATACCAGGTGCAAGATCAAAATCGTAAAAACCTTCCTTTTCATTCTCTGGATATACACAACTATAAAGAGTCACATCGTCTTTGTTGCGCTGCTCTTTGATCTTCATATCGGCAATTCCTACCACCATAATTTTTGTCGATAAAGGAACAGAGGAAGCATATTCTACCGTATTGTTATTTTTCCCTTCTATTTTTCTTACTAGCTTTCCATTTGCCACCACTTCATAGTGTTTTGGCGCAGTTACAATAAAATCTACAAGTGCCTTATCGCTGGGGTGATCATGACAAACAAACCAGTTTTGTGCTCGATTAGGCCAATTGTCCCCAAAAAAGGTCCGTTCACCGTATTTGTTTTCACCGATAACTAAGCCATCTAAAGGAATTCCAGAAAAATGAATTTGAATGGAATAAAAATTATCTTTGGAAAGCGTCATGTTTTTAAGATAAAGCGAATCATTCCGTTGTAGAAAAGTTAGTTGCTTTCCCCCTTGTGTTATTGAGGTTACCAGCATGCCTTTTTTAGAAGCGTTCTGCTGAATTAAGTTGAATACAGGGTTTGGTCCTCCGGCGGCACTATTCCAATTGAAATCAATTAGTTGGGATACAACTATTTCGTTTGAGTTATCTGTAACGGTCAATTCTATGCGATATTTCTTTACATCTAAACCGACAATTTGGCTTTGAATAAATACGCAAATACAATGAGTAAAAACGAATAGGAGGAGCAGTTTCTTCATAGAGTAAAGATAGTAAAAATGCGAATTGGGGGCAGAATAAAACACAATTGCATCCTCTTCTTTTATAGTTTGCGGGATGATTAGGCTTTGTCTTCGCAAAAATAAACTTATCTTTGGTCTCGTAAATTGTTTGATTATGTGGAATATAATGGCCAACATTATACTGAGAAACCGATTTATTATCCTTGGGATAATAACTTTGTTGACGGTCTTTTTTGGGTTTCATACTAAATCAGGTCTTAAAATAGACAATAAATACGGCAATCTTCTTCCAAAAGATAACGAAAGCCAAGTAACCTATTTAAAATTTAAAAAATTATTTGGCGAAGATGGTTCTACCTTAGTCATTGCCATAAAAACGAAGGATTTATACACGGAAAAAAAATTCTTGAAATGGAAGGAATTAGCGGATAGTATTTTAAAAATTGATGGCGTAACGGCCGTTATTTGTGAAGCAAAATTGGTAAAATTGATCAATGATACGCTACGAGAAACCTTTATTCCACAGGTGATTTATACAGGGCGCAATCATAATTTTGACACCTCCACGGTAGACGGAAAAAGTATAGGGGAAATTAAAAATGAAATTAGAAACAACCCACTTTACGCTGATTTGCTTTATAATGCGAGAGAAGACGTTAGCTTAATGCTAGTAAACATCGACGAAAATTTTTTAATAGATAAAAAAAAGCAAGAGGTTGTAATTAATGTTGAGAAATTAGCAAGTGCATACAAGGCTGATTTTGGAGAGGTCCATTTTGCAGGTTTGCCTCATATGCGTGTTCAAATTGGCAGGCGTGTTTTAAGTGAAATGTTTACGTTCATTTTTCTATCCGTGTTAATTTCGTCACTTTTTATGTATTTCCTTTTCCGTTCCTTGCGCGTTACATTTATTAGCGTTGTGGTGGTTATGGTTACTGTTGTGTGGGCTTTAGGAACGATAAGCCTAATGGGGTATAATGTTTCGTTAATGATGGCATTAATCCCTCCTTTGATGATTGTGATTGGCATTCCAAATTGCATTTATCTCTATAATAAATTTCATTATGAATACCGAAGCCATAATAATAAGGCGAAGGCTTTGAGTCGAATGATTCGTAAAACGGGAACAGCCATGTTCCTTACGAATGTGACCACTGCACTTGGTTTTATGACCTTCTTGTATACTAGTTCGGAGAAGTTTTTTGAATTTGGGGTGATTTCATCTATAAATATTATGCTTTGTTATGTGGTGTCTGTTTGTTTGATACCCATCTTTATGTCTCTTTCTAAAAACCCTTCTGAAAGACACTTAAAGCATTTGGATAGAAAAGCTGCAGTTGGCTTCTTAAACCGTTTGGTTGTGCTAACAAGTAACTATCGTCCCGCAATTTATATCATCACTATTGTCTTAACAATTGTGGCTGGTATAGGAATTTTTCAAATGCGTGTTACAGGAAACATTACGGGGGATCTTCCTCCAAATGATCCTATTCGTAAGGACATCAATTTTATGGAGAAAAACTTCGGAGGGTCTGTCCCATTCGAGGTGTTGGTATATTATAAAAAAAGGACCCGCTTGTTCGACAAAGTGACACTAGGAAAAGTGGAAGATGTTCAGAAAATGTTTGCGAATGACACCATGTTTGCAAAAAGTATTTCGGTAGTAGATCTGGTCAAATTTGTAAATATGTCATTTTACAATAACGACTCTACCATGTATACCAACATAAACAATAATGACAAACTCCGCCTTAAAAAATACGTTGATCGCTTCAACACAAGCGCATCTAATTCCGCATTTTCGTTAAAAGATTTGGTCGATACGAGTAATAAAATTATTCGTATTAGGACTCAAATGAAGGATTTAGGATCATATCAAGTAACCGATGAGGTAGACATGGTCCGTGCACGAATAGACAGCATCATGAATCCTGAGCGAAAGCATATTGAATCTTTATACGCCATCGCTTTAAAAGGAAATCGGGCTTATTGTGATTCTTTATTATTTAATTATACAGGGATTTTTAATAATATGATTCCTCTCTTATGTAAAGGAAATCCCGAACTAGAAAGTAAATTTAATGAAGACCCTGAATTCATAAAGTCTTTCTATGGTAAAAAAACATTTCTGCCATTTTTGCGCTCAGCGATCGATAAAGACTTTTATGATGTGAAAATAACTGGTACTTCAGTAGTGGCTTCCGAAGGGACCAAATACCTCTTAAATAATCTTTGGCAAAGTATCATTTTCGCGATAATTTCTATAGCTGCATTGATGTCGATATTATTCTATTCGTTTAGAATGGTGGTGGTTTCCATGATTCCTAATATTATTCCGATGATCATCACAGCCGGGATTATGGGTTGGTTTGGTATTCCGCTGAAGCCCTCAACACTCTTAATTTTCTCTATTGCACTAGGAATTACGGTAGATAACACCATTCATTTTCTGGCTCATTATCGGCATGAATTAAAATTAAAAAAATGGGATTTAAAAGAATGCGTGGCAATTTCCATTCGTGAAACAGGTTTGAGTATAATATATACTTCCGTGATATTGTTTTTTGGATTTATCGTATTTGTATTTTCTGATTTTGGAGGTACACAGGCCTTAGGATATTTATCTGCGATAACCTATTTCGTGGCACTATTTACTAATTTGATTTTACTCCCTTGTCTTTTGTTAAGCTATGAGCGAAAGCTCACAACGAAATCTTTTGAAGAACCAATGTTCGAAATTTACGAGGAAGGGGATGA
>CAJAII010000035.1 GCA_903939755.1 uncultured Flavobacteriales bacterium
CCCTTTCTGCGCTAGTTTCAATTTAACTAGTATAAACTTGGTCAAGAAGCAATAAACGCCTATCTTTGCCCTCCAAACATCGCGAGGTAGAGCAGCGGTAGCTCGTCGGGCTCATAACGATTTTATTTAATATGTTTTTCTCTTTTAAAATATTGATAATGAACCACTTGAATTAAATTTTAGGTGGTTTTTTCGTTCTGCGCTAGGTTGGTGCGCTAACTTTTTTACCCGAAGATCTTTACATTTAGAGCAGCAATTTCAATAGCATCTATAATGGTAGGGTCAAGGTAGTGGTCTTTCAAAACTTGCATAGAAGAGTGTGAAGAAAGTTTGTTGGTTCTTTCCCCCATGGTTTGTTTAACCCAGGTTAAATATGTTTTACGAAGGTGTTTTAATGTGAAGTTCTTTTCAATACCCGCACATCTACGATAGTGTGTAAACGCATCAGATAATTTTTCCTTTAAGGTATTATTGGTAAAAAGGTTTTCGGGGTCAATTAACTTATCATCGGTATTCTTCTTTTGCTCATATCCCATTTCAATAAGTAAATCCATTAGGTCAACTCCAATAGGAGCGTATTTCATTTCAACTTCTTCACCTTTAAGCATTCTTTCTACTTTTAGGTTCCTAATAATAAATAATTTAGTGCCTTGGTCAGTTTCGTAGACATCAGACCACCTCAAATTTAAAATTTCTTCTCGTCTGCCACCAATATGAAGGAATAATCTAAAAGCATGTTTTAACCATGGGTAATATACATTATCCATCCTTCCTTTATGAGTGGTTTTATATTTCGGTGGTGCTGTATCTATTGCTGATAAGATTTTATCAAATTCGGATTTAGTAATTGTAATTGATTTCCCTTTCGGTATGGGTTTTCTGATACAGTTTTTAAAATGGTTTTTCAGTAATAAATCTTCTACATCAATTAAAAAATTGAAAAATGAGGTAAGGCTTGTGAAACTTTTATTAAATGCGTGATTGCCATATTTCTCCTCCATAAGAACAAAGAAATTTGCTACATCACTTTTGGATACATGACTAGGTTTGAAGGTAATGAGGTTGTGTTTGGGTTTTAAACTCTCACAGAATTGAACACAATACCCAATGGTTTCCGTTCTGTGTTTTCTACTTACTTTGTTTTTGAGGTGTTTATATTCACCATCTGCTTGGAGGTACAGGTCAAATTTAAGGATTGCTTCCGCTAGGGTATAATTGTTCCCTATTGATTGAACTTCTGATTTTTTTCTTAAACTTGGTTTTCTTTGAAGTTCCTTCTTAAATTCAATAGTTTGTTTTACTGCATCATCATAGTTTAATGCAGTCAACATCTTACTATTATGTTTACTTGTAATGGGGTTAATCACATTAGCACGATAACATTTACTATCCTCATGCTTGCACCCTGTATTGTTCTGTCTACATTTACGACACCAAATTTTAAGTCCGTTGAATGGTTTTGGTGGTAGTTTTAGTTTTTTCATTGAAGCAACCTTTTTATTATGTCTTTTTGAAATGAACTGGTTGGTTTTACTCTTGTTGTTGGATAGGGGGTAGGTTCACTCCCAATTTCAAGGAGCAGTAAGTTAAAGAGTTCATTTTCACCGCCACATATAACTGATATTCGTTGTTTCCAATCATTAGGATACTTGGACTTGTATTCCATAGCAAGGGGTTTTATGTTGTACAAATCAACCTCCACCTTATACACATATTTTCTTGTGTCCTTATGTATCTTAATTTGGTTTTCATCCAACCAGTTTATTA
>CAJAII010000036.1 GCA_903939755.1 uncultured Flavobacteriales bacterium
AAAGTAGATTATTGATTTCTGGGAATAATGTGAAAACATCTATGATAATCGCTGGCTTTCAAAACAGAAAACTTGGGGCAGAAATGGGAACATTGTTAAAATACGATAAGAAAAGAAAAGGACAGATTAAAAGTCTAAATTTTAATATTTTTTACAGTAAAAAAGAAAAAAATGATTCGCGTGTGGTTAATTTAGAAAAAACTGCTAATGATTCAATAAAATTTAGAGTAAATATTTATGATTTGAAAGATGGGTTTCCCAATAAAAGTAAACTATCAGAGCCAATATATTATTTCGACAAACCAAAAAATGGAAAAATAACTATTGATGTTTCCGAGCTAACTATTTATATAAAAGAGGATTGTTTCTTATCAGTTGAATTAATTGAAAATCAAGGTATAGAAGGATTATTTTTTAATTCAGCTTTTTTAAAATCAAAAAGTTTTTACAGGGAGGCGCCTGAGGGTGATTGGATAAAAACAAATTTATGCTTCGGATTTTGGGTGGAAATTTATTATAAAAGGTGACGTTAGCTGGAAAAGAAATTGAATATGATTTAGAGAGGTTTGAATATTATTTAGAAGCAACTGCAAAGGAATGAATGTTGAAAAAGAAATTAAGAATTTCACTTTTAATACACGACTTGGTGTGACAGAAGCATAAAATAGACAATAAAGGTTAATCAATCGACAATGAAATATTTAAACAAGTTATTACAAGTAAAAACCGAAGACCGCAACTTCTTTCAAGTTATTGTTTGGTGGGAACTTAGACGCATCTTGTACAACATAATTGTTTTAATTGCTGGAATTCTTAGCTTAATAATTATGATAACCGCTGCTTCTGGACGTGTTCACTTAGAACCTGGCGAAGACTTTTTCGAACCTATTATGATTCCAATATTTGCTGTTTTATGCAATATGGGTTACACCTTAGGTTGGCTGACAGAGGTGTTTATTAAACGTAGCGCGACATACGGACCAAAAATGTTTAAACGTGGACTTTATTTTACTTTGTTTTGGATTTTTCTACCATCAACAATTTGGGTAATTGTTGCACTATTTGACTTAATAAAAAAACTATTTTAGTGTACAACGAACTATCTTTTGTAATTATGATTGTGATTCAATCCTGCATTTATAATTGCACCTTTTAAATTCTACTTTGATACGTAAACAATTCCCAATACCTGCCTTTGCTTGCAATCAACTCATCGTGTTTGCCTTTCTCCACAATATTTCCATCTTCTATTACTAAGATTTGATCTGCTTTTTGGATGGTGCTCAAACGGTGAGCAATAACGAATGTAGTTCTATCTTTCATTAATTCATGTAAACTTTTCTGAATGAAAGCTTCACTTTCGGTATCAAGATTGGAAGTTGCTTCATCTAAAATAATGATTTTAGGATCTGCTAATAATGCTCTTGCAATTGAAATTCGTTGACGTTGACCACCAGACAATTTAACACCTCGTTCGCCAATAACCGTGTCCAATCCTAAATCAAAACGATCCGTAAACTCATTAACATAGGCACCTTGCACAGCAGCTACTAATTGGTCTTCTGTTGCATTTGGTCTTGGAAACAAAATGTTCTCTCGAATAGTTCCTTCGTATAAAAAATCATCTTGTAAAACAACACCAAGATTTGATCGGTAACTACTTAAATTAACAGTCGAAATATCAATTCCATCAATGGTTACTTTTCCTCCTTTTGGATTTAAAAAAGTAGCTGCTAAACCTGCAATGGTTGATTTTCCAGAACCTGAAGAACCCACTAAAGCGGTTACACTTCCTGAAGGAGCATCGAATGAAATATCGTGTAACACTTCTTTGTTTTCATCATAACTGAAGGCAACATTTTCGAAAACAATATCACCTTTAATCTTATCTAATTTTACAGTTCGAACAGTAGCATCATCTTCTTCATCCATTTCCATAATTTCCTGAGTACGGTCCAATCCAGCCATTGCTTCCGTCAATTGACTTCCGATATTACTCATCTGAACAATCGGTGCAATCATAAACCCTAAAAATAAGGTGAACGAAATAAAATCACCATATGTCATGGTGTTGTGCATAATGAAATAACCACCAATACCCATTATTCCTGCAGAAGCTAATCCTAAAAGTAATGTGGAAGAGCTGGTTATTAATGCGGTGGCTGTTAAACTCTTTTTTACATTTTGAAATAAGCGTTCTACGCCATCTTCAAATGTTTTATTTTCTTGTTCTTCAGCATTAAATCCTTTTATCACGCGAACACCATTTAAGGTTTCTGTTAATCGGCCTGTAACTTCTGCATTTAATTTCCCTCGTACTCTAAAAATAGGACGGATATAGGCAAATGCTTTTAATGCAATAAAAGCAAAAATTGCCACTGGAACTAATACAAAAATGGTCATCAACCAATTGATTTTTATCAAAATAATTAAGGACAAAATCGCTGTAAAAGTTCCGCCAATCAATTGGACCAATCCAGTCCCAACGAGGTTTCGAACACCCTCAACATCATTCATAACGCGTGAAACAAGCGCTCCAGATTTATTATTGTCGAAATAGCTAATGGGTAACTTTAATAGTTTTTTCTGAACTTTTGCTCTCAATTCTGAAATTAATAATTGCGCTTCAACACTTAATAAACGGGTAAGTGAAAAAGAAGTGACAGTTTGTACCAGTAAAGCAAGACATACAACTATTAATAGTTTGTAAAGTGCTTCCATATCTTTAGATGGAATGACCTCATCTATTAGATTTTTACTGGCATAAGGAAGGACTAAACCAGCTAAACTTCTTATGATGATTAATAATAATCCAATAAAAATAATTTTTTTTCGAGGCCAAATAAATTCCTTAAAGGCCCATTTGAAAGATACTTTTTTTTTGCTCATGTGCGTCCTTAGACGAATATCACGCCAAAAAATAAAGTGTGTCAATAAGGCAGAATTTGTTATAATTATCTAACTCAATTAATGGAAAGTCATTGTATTTATGAATTCAAAATCAATTGATTTAATAACTTATTCCTAAATTTAAAGATTAGTGCTAGTTTTTTTACATACTGACATGAATCATAATAATTGCGGAAAGTTTAGCGACCCTATCCGCTTTGGCGGACGATAACTTCTTTTTGCTGCAAAACGTTAGGATTTATATTAATCAGAGTAAGAATTTTTAAAATCATTTCTAAATTTAATTATATGGAAACTCTTAATACAAATTCTGGGGAGAATGAAAGGTTTATCTATTCTACTCAAAATTCACCATTCCTTTTTAATTATGAATATTATAGCCTTGCATGGGGCAGAAAACATGAAGGGTATTTCATGGATTCAATAGGGAATATGCTGAGGTATAATAATCCTTCTAAATGGAATTTCTACTCTTCTTCTGAAGAATTCAGTTCTAATGTCTTTTGGGGCTATGAAACGGATGGCCAAATTAGCCCGAAGCATTTATTTGAAAATTTAAATAGTTTGAAAATCGAAAGTAGTGATAGTAGTGTTATCAATATTAAAATTGACGAAATAGTGCAAAGTCTCACTG
Organism: uncultured Flavobacteriales bacterium; assembly: GCA_903939755.1. GTDB lineage: Bacteria > Bacteroidota > Bacteroidia > Flavobacteriales_D > Crocinitomicaceae > UBA952. The sequence continues at coordinate 3,545 of CAJAII010000036.1, forward strand.
AAGCTGGATTTGAAAATTCTGGTGGTGGGTGTGACATGGGCATTAATTCGTATTCGATTTTAATATTCGATAATAGCTGTGGTCTGTACAATAGAATTATTCTTAAAACAACCGGAGATAAATGCCTTTTAAATAAATCAGACTTTACATCAGAACTTTTAAAATGCTTCAAAAAACCATAACGCATGTCTGGTAAATAGCTGATTCAGTGCTCCAGCTAATGTAATTTGACTATTTATCAAGTCCTCATGCTAGCTGTAACCGATTGTTTAGTTTGGAGTTAGTGTTTAAGTAACCTCCCTCAAATTTAGCAGTATGAAGTTCTCCCTCTCTTTATTTTTTCTTTTTTTATCGCTTATTGCGCTGCCGCAAGGAGATAATCTAAATTGGGTCCTGACTAAATTATATCAAAATTCTCCTTCATTGTATGAAATGTTAATTCGGTATGACAATTTACCTCAATCTATGTCTTATACAATTAATAACTCAACCATCTCAACTAGTAAATCAATGTCTACTTATGAGTTTGTTAAAACCGATAATAAAAAAAGCGCCTTAGAATCAATGTCGACGAATATTCATGAGGCGGGCCATATGTATGGTCATCAAATTTATTATCTATTGAATAATAACACATCCAATAATGAAGATTTCGGTGCAATTTTCGCAAATGTTGACCAAGGATTCTATTTAGGACCGAAAGAAGAATATTGGGTCAGTATACCAAAAACATTTATCTTTCCTTCGAGTGAGCTAGTGGCGCAAATACCCCAAAATCTTCGCACTTTTCGTTTCGATACTTATATTAACGGAACGAGTTCTACTCAAAGTCATGGAATTGTTGGTTTAATGGATGAGTTTCATGCGTATTACTTGGGTTCTCAATGTAATTTTGATTTATTGCCGGCTTATAAAGAATTAGACCCATCGTATTTTCTTTCTACTTGGATCGGCAATTCGAAGAGTGAAATTACTGCCTATTATGAATTTGATTTCTTTATCAAAGAATATTTGTTGTATGCAATGAAAAAGAGGCCAGACACCTACAATTATTTAAAAAATGATCCGAAATTTGTTTTTATTTATAATGAAATTAGAAATAAATACGGGGCCTTAATTGCAGCGTATGAAAAAACTATAAAATTGAATACTAAGTCAGGAGTGTACAAATCGGCAGATAATTTTTACGAGCCGGATTATAGTGTGCTGATTCAACAACTTAAATTGCCTATTTACAATCAAATAAAAGTGGATTTTAACTTGAAATAAGCCAAGCTTCAATTTGCTATTTGAAACTTGGCTTTTCTGCTTAGCTGTTAATAAATCAATTGCAACTTATCGCATTAAATTAACGTGACCAGTTATTATTTCACGTTGAGCATCATTTCTAAGTTTATAGCTAATTTTATACGTATAGCTTCCATCTTGAACTGCTATGCCATTACTGCCATAGGTGCCGTCCCAACCTACACTTAGATTATGGCTTTCCCAAATCGTTTCTCCCCATCTATCGAATAGGAGTAATTCGTAATTGTATGGGTCAACGCTTTCTGAAAATATTGGCAGCCAATTTTGATTGAATTGGTCTCCGTCCGGCGTAAAGGTATTTGGTATGTAGATTAATAAGGAAGGTTTAACAATCACAGTTTGGGTCATGGTGTCTATACAGCCATGTTCACTCGTTGCTGTTAGTAATATGGTATAATTGGTAGGTGGATATCCTGGGAATTCATGATTTGGTTCTTGATTGCTTGAGGGCATGCTTCCATCTCCAAAATCCCAATAATAAGTTGTTGCGCCCATGGTATTGTTATTCATGTTTGAATTGGTAAGGGCTTCGCTTAGTTGAAAAGGGTAGGGTGAAAAGGAGGCTATAGGATTGGGGAATACACAAATGTAATCGTTGATCGTTTGTGTCCAAATACAACCTAACGCGGTGGTAATTGTTAGTTGAACATCATAACATCCAGGCATATTGTAGGTATGGTCAATGCTGGTATTTCCTATGCCGTTTTCTCCGTCCCCAAAATCCCAAAAAGTGGTAATTCCAGGATTACCTGTACTCGTATTATTAAATGTAACTTCCAATGGAACGCATCCCTCTGTTATTGGTGCCATAAATGATACATTGGCGATGGTTTCAATAGATATTGTTACGCTGTCTTCATCACTGCAACCATTAGAATCGGTTCCTATTACGGTGTAATTGGCTGTTGCTAACGGAACAAATGACTGTGAATTTGTGACATTATTATTCCATTGGTAGGTTTGTGCGCCTGTTCCTGAAAGGTTAACGGAATTGCCAGCGCAAATCAGTTGATCATTTCCAGCAAATACGATTGGATTTGGATAAATTACTACACTCATTGTATCGGTATCTATACATGAATTGATATCTGTCCCAGTTACTGTAAAAAGGTGCGTTCCTACCGTTATGATTTGTGGGACTCCATTGGTAATGCCGCCATCCCATTGGTAATTTAGTGCGCCGCTTCCTTGTAAGGTAAGGGGGCTACCAAAACAAGCGAATTGATCTACCCCGGCATCTACTAGTGGTGATTGATGGAGTAATATGAATAAGCTATCTCTGTTTGAGCATCCATTTATATCTGTCCCAGTAACGCTAATAAAGCCGCTGTTACTAGGGAAATATTGTGTTCCATTTACCCAATTGTTTTGCCAACTATATGTTGAACCGCCACTAGCATTTAATATAATGGCATTTCCTGAGCAAAGCGTTGTATCGTTTCCTGCTTGTATGGTCGGTGGGGCATTAATTATTAAATTTTGATAGGATGTGTCTATGCAGCCAAATGGATTAGTGGCGATTAAACTTATGTTATAGCTTCCAGGATTTGCATAAATATGTTGCGGATTAATTTGATTGCTGTTTGGACTTCCATCCATAAAGTTCCATGAAAATGAACACGGTACACTGGATTGATTTTGAAATTGTATGGTATCGTACTGACAGGCTCCAACGATATTGAAATTTGCTTGGGGAGGTGCTCCAACAAGTATGTTTTGTACTATTGTATCACTGCAACCTCCTGCTGTTGTTACAATATGGGTAACGGTATATACGCCTGCATTTGGGTAACTATGTAGGGGGTTCATATGGATTGTTGGGTTATTGCCCGTTAAATAATAACCGTCTCCAAAAATCCATGTCCAATTGGTAATGACGTTATTTGGAAGTGTTATTCCGCCAAGGACTGTGGGACTAACTGTACTCGTTGAATTAAATTGAATGGGTACAAATACACATCCTGTTGTTTGATTAAAATTTGCGGTAACGATTGTTGGTGTCAATTGTGTACTAACGGTTACTTGACAGTTTCCCTGATTGCTAAAGGTAGCCATGTTACAAGTATATAGTTGATTATTATTGGGGCTTGTGATATTAATTGTTTGTGTAGTGGCTCCACCGGGGCTCCAATTGTAAGTTTGAAAACCATTGGGCGCTGTTAGTTGAATTTGGTTTGAGCCTTGGCAATAATCCATGTTGATGTATAAGGGCATGCATTCTGCAACTAGGTAAGCATAACCAAAATGCTGTCCTAAGCTACAATCGCGCGTCGTGAATTCTAGGGTTACGGTTTGCCCCATGTATGAACTTAAATTAACTCCTACTGTTTTCCATGGTAACCACGCTCTTCCGTTACAATTTTGAAAGTTTTGTCCCTGTTGTCCAGCATAAACAGTATAAATTCCGCAATTTCCATTGATCTGTTGACCCGCAGCATTCTTTAAGCGCATTTCGAAGTTGGGTTGAGCATTAGCAGTATGGCCTGGATCCTCAAGTACTACAGCATATTTATAAATGAATAGTGAATTTGCTTGAGAAACAGTGATTTGATAGCTAATCTTTTCACCGTTCATACCTCCCACAGCATTGCCTAGTCTTATAGATCGCGTATGACCTGGAGGAATCATTGCTAATCCGTTACACGTATTTGGATCAGTGCCTTGGCTTGTGATGATGGTATGTCGCCCGTTAACAATTCCTAAGGTTGCTCCGGGATTCCCAAAATTTCCTGTCCAACCCGTCCATCCTGTGAAATTATTCATCGATAGATTTGCATTCGGACATCCTTGTTGCAAGGATTGAGAAACGAGTGGGAATAGAAGATTTAAGAAAAAAAAAGTCAATAAAATTTCGGTAAAGCCAATTTGGCTTTTTAAAATTAATTTTTGCATATAATTGATTACGAATTGGTTAGGTAGCCCTTTTTTCTATGCTATCGTTTTGAGGTTGCTTGTGGGAGATAAACGAGGGTCCTTTTTTTATATTTAGATTGTTTACAACTTCTATTTTTAACACGCTAAAAGTCTTAGGTGTATTTGTAATTTTTAAGTTATATACTGTTGGTTTTATTGAGGTCTAACTAGTAAAATCAAAAAGAAATTAACAGGAGAGATGTTGTAATTTAGAAGCCCTAAAAATGTTAAAAACTTGCTTTATTCTAAGCAATATATACTTAACGCATTAAATTAACGTGTCCAGTAATCTCAAATCGGTCATCGCGAAGTGGCGTTTTATAAGAGATTTTGTACGTGTATATTCCCTCTTGGCAGTGGTTTCCACTCATTCCATATGTTCCGTCCCATCCTACATTAGGATTGTGACTTTCCCAAACTAGTTCTCCCCATCTGTTGTATAAGTATAGCGAATAATTAAATGGGTCTACGCCATATGAAAATACAGGAACCCATGTTTGATTGTGTTCATCTGAATCTGGCGTGAATGTATTGGGTATGTAATATATAAGTGATTCCTCAACAACTACAATTTGTGTCATGGTATCTACACAACCATGAACGGTTGTTGCTGTTAATTCGATGGTATAATTGGTCGGTGGATAGGGAGGAAATGCATGTGATGGGCTTTCTTCCGTTGATGGAGCGCTGCCATCTCCAAAATCCCAAAAATAGGTATCTGCACCTGCTGAACCATTGTTCATAAAGGCAGTGTTTGTGATATCATTTAAAGTATTTGGTGAAGGAGTAAATATAGCAGTTGGATTCGGGTATACACAAATATAATCGTTGATTGTTGCGGTCCAAATACATCCTAATGCGGTAGTAACTGTTAATTGAACATCATAGCAACCTGGTGTATTGTAGGTATGGTTAATACTGGAACAATCAGAACCTGTTTGACCATCACCAAAATCCCAAAAGCAACTAACTCCAGGTGTACTGGTGGAGGTATTGTTAAACGTTACTTGAAGGGGTTCGCAACCATCAGTTACAGGTGCAATGAATGAAACATTCGTTATCGGTTCAATTGCTACAGTTATGCTATCGTTATCGATGCATCCATTTGAATCGGTTCCAATTACTTCATAAGAACTACTTGCAGCTGGAATAAAAGAAACACCATTAACTACATTATTGTTCCAAACATAACTAACTGCCCCACTGCCCGAAAGGGTTAAGGTGGCTCCTGAACAAATTATTTGGTCATTTCCAGCGATAACGACGGGATTCGGGAAAATTAGCACATTAACGATGTTTGTATCTATACAACCATTCAAATCTGTTCCTGTAACGGTGAAGTTATAGTTGCCTACTGCAGGAATAAACGATACGCCATCTAAAACATTTCCATCCCAAACATAGGTGGCAGCACCTGCAGCACTTAAGGTAACGCTTGTCCCAACACATTCTGAAATATCAATTCCTCCGTCTACAATTGGTTGAGGAAATACAGTTACAAATAAACTGTCGATATCTTGGCAGGTATTCGTATCTGTAACAACTACTGAAAGGTAGGTGCTATTGGTAGGGGTATAGTTTGAGCCGTTTGCGGTACCAGTTTCCCAAATATAGGTAAATCCACCTGTTGCATTTAAAGTGATCGGGAAATTGGGACATACTGAAACATCTGGTCCTGCATCGATTGTTGGAGTCGGGTAGATAGTTACCACTTGTTGCAAAGTATCATCACAAGCATTGGCATTTTGAGCGATTAATGTGACCGTATACTGACCGGCTGTTGCGAAAACGTGCGTTGGACTGGTAAGCGAGGAGTTTTGTGAACCATCTCCAAAATTCCAATCATAGGTCAGTGGTAAAGGATCAACAGTTGTGTTCGTACAAGTTGCTATTAATCCCTCGCATGCATTAGTAATGTTAAAGTTAACTGTAGGATTATTTTGAATATTAACCTGAACGGTATCGGTATCAATACAGCCATTTACATCTGTTCCAGTTACAATATAATTTTGGATACCTACCAATTGTGAAAAAGGAACAGCATTAATGACACCATTATTCCAGGTATAGGTTTGAGCGCCTGAACCATTTAAAGTTACAGTGGTTCCTGTACAAGCGGCAATGTCAAGTCCAGCACTAACAATGGGTTGAGGAAAAACAGTTACCGTTGCAGAATCAGAATTTACACATCCGTTGATGTCAATGGCAGTTACCGTATAATTTGCAGTAGATAAGGGCGTAAATGGCACGTTATTCTGAATTCCATTATTCCAGGAATAATTAACTGCACCACTAGCATTTAATGTTGCCGAAAATCCGGGACAAATTGATTGATCTATACCAGCATTAACATTTGGTAGCGGATAAATGACAAGTGGCTGGATAAGAGTGTCAATACATCCCCCTTGGTTGGCAGCAATTAAACTTACATTGTATGTTCCCGCTGTTGGATAGGTGTATGTTGGGTTGACCACATTTGTTGTTGGGCTTCCATTTCCAAAATTCCAAGTGTAAGTACAAGGAGTAGGATCCACCGTTTGATTCACAAAAGTTACGGTTTGGTTGACACACGTATCATTCATTGTGAAATTAATCGAAGGGGGTGGAGAAATAGTAATTACTTGTGAAATAGTATCAGAACATCCTGCTTGGGTAGTGGTAATATGTGTTACCGTGTATGTTCCTGCATTTTGGTAAATATGAGTCGGATTCATATGCACGTTTGGATCATTTCCACTCAAGGTTGAATTATCTCCGAAATTCCATTGCCATGAATATGCCCCACCATTTGGTAAAGGCACACCACCAACTGTATTTGGCGTAATAACTGTTGTTGAATTAAATTGTATTGGAGACCAAGGACATGCGGAACCATAAGTAAAGTTAGCATTTAAAGTCGTAGGAATTGATTGTGCGCTAATAGAAACAGTACAGTTTCCTTGATTACTGAACGATTGCATTGTGCAGGTGTATTGCTGATTATTACCTGGATTATTAACGGTGATACTTTGTGACGTTGAACCACCTGGTTGCCAAGAGTAGGATTGGAATCCAGAAGGAGCGGTTAATTGAACTTGGTTGGCACCAAAACAAAAGTCAACATCAATTATTAATGGCATGCATTCAGCTACCACATAAGCATAACCATAATGACCACTTTGACTGCAATCACGTGTAGTGAATTCAACGGTTATATTTTGACCTATGTATGGGGTTAAGTTTAAGCCTACCACCGTCCAAGGCAACCAAGTTTGTCCACCGCAGTTTTGAAAGTTTTGACCTGGCTGACCACCATATACAGTATATATTCCACAGTTGCCCCCAATTTGTTGTCCTGCAGCATTAAGAACCCTTGCTTGAAAGGTTGGTTGGTTATTTGGCGCGTGTCCAGGATTCTGCAATACAACGGCATATTTATAAACAAAAAGTGCATTTGATTGAGAAACATTAATTTGATAAGTAATTCTTTCTCCCTGTGCGCCTGTACTTGAATTCCCTAATCTTAATGAACGGTTGTGTCCTGGAGGAATCATTTGCAAGCCCCCACATGTGTTTGGGTCTATTCCCGGTGCTGTAATTATGGTGTGTCTTCCATTAACAATCCCAAAACTGGCTCCTGGATTTGCATAATTACCAGTATAACCTGTCCAACCAGTAAAATTATTCATGTTCAAATTGGCATTCGGACATCCTGGTTGTAGGTATTGTGCATAAATAGGAGAAAGAAACGCTATTAAAACTAAACTAATAAATAGCGTTAAGCGTAAAGTAAAATTTTTCAAAGGTTTTTTTTTTCTTAGTACGTAATTTAATTTGAGCGGTTGTTTTATTAATGTATTTTTATTAATCAGGGTATTATATTAAATTCAATAATACTGAGTATTCCTCCCGCAGCACCACCAGCACTACCAAAGGTAACCGATGTGCCAGCCGAAAGCCAAAAAGGAAAATTCGCTACTTGGGAGGAGGTTAATTGCTGACGAAGATTATAATACACCCCATTATATAACATGTACGTATAGGTATTACTAGTCGAGTTCAACATGCAATTTTCTAATTTCCAAACTTTACCCGCGGGAACTGTAATTGGTGTCGTGTTGCTCGAGGCAAATGCATAAGTAATCACCTGATTAAACTGCAAGTTCCCTTGGGCGAAAGAGGACTGAATGCTAACCAAAAAAAGGAAAATTAAAATAACTCTCATGGTATAATATTAAATTCTAAAATACTTACTTTATTTAAACACGGTCCTCCCGATAAAGTTACCCCTCCAGGTAACCAGATTGGCAATTCTGTATATCCTTGAGTATAAGTAATATTAGACAATTGTAAAGCTCCTACCCCTTGACCTGTTTTTGTTGGCACCCCTGCTACTTCAATAGCAAAATTTTGAAACGTATTAACACCGCAACTTAACGATTGTGATGTTTGATAGGAACTCATCTCGGATGGAATGTTATAAATTACACTTTCAATTTTCCACACCTTTCCAGCAGGTACTGTTTCTAGCGCGGTAACTAATTTTACTTGGTTAAACTGCAAGTTTCCTTGGGCATAAGCAAGTTGATTAAGCAGAACAAAAACAATAAAGTAGAGTTTCTTCATGGTATAATGTTAAATTCTATAACACTCAAACTTAATACATTGGTGGACGCAGCTAATGTAGTGCTTGCAGGTAACCAGATTGGTGCATCAAAAATTTTATAATCAGATGCGGTTGCGTAACCGTCTTGACTCCAATAGCCATCACTTCTACCTACCTCTCTAGTGATAGTAGTTTGTAGAAATACTTGGTTACCATTGACTAACATTATAAAATTCTTTGTTCCTCCAGCAGTGGATTGGTTTGGAGGTCTATTTAAATCTTCTGCGAGTTGCGAGGAAGGCAAATAATTTTCAACTTTCCATACTTTACCTGCAGGAACAGTTTCAATAGTGGTAACCAATTTTACTTGGTTGAACTGTAGGTTTCCTTGTGAAAAAGCACCCGTATATAGCAAAATCGTAATGATGATTATGTAAAGTCTTTTCATGGTATAATGTTAAATTCAATTATACTTACCCATCGATAACCTGCAGTTCCATTGCAAGCAAATGCGTGTAAAGGAGTTCCCGCTGGCAACCAAAATTGCTGTGTTGAAGAGGCATAAGTATAAGCTGCTGAATAACTATCTGTAGATCCTGCTCGAAACGCAGGGTTTACTCCATTAAAGCTAAAATCACAATTGTAATAACTGGTAAGATTAGTCCCATATCCTTCTATTTTCCATGTTTTACCTGCAGGAACTGTTCCAAGTAATACGTTTGAATTTAGATTTGTGGAAAGTAATAATACTTGATTAAATTGCAAGTTTCCTTGCGAATAGGCTCCCGAAGATAGGAAAATGGTAATTATGAAAATGTAAAGTCTTTTCATGGGATAATATTAAATTCTATAATATTGAAATGGGTAGTTGCATGGTATCCTGAAATAGTTGATCCTGCAGGTAACCAAATAGGGCCTGTTGGCAATGATCCGCCCGAACCCTGTGGAAACCAGTTTTGCCCATTTATTACCAATGAGGAATATAATGCACTACCAGTAGAATTATAGGATTGCGCAGTGTTTTCTACTTTCCAAATTTTTCCAGCAGGAACAGTGTTAAGCGCCGGTCCGCTGAATAGGAGAGCTTGATTAAACTGCAAGTTACCCTGCGAAAAAACCACATAGTTAAAAAGTATACTTACTATTAGTAACAAGTTTTTCATGAGATAGGAATAAGGCTAAAATTAAAAGCCGTCCGCTGTATAAATAAGGGTATTTGCTGAAGAAGATGACCCTCCTCCTGCAGCAGCTCCACCAATTGCTGTCCAAGCTGTTCCATTAAAATAATAGAAACCTGCTGTTCCGTCTGTTTGGAAAATTAGTAATCCAGTTGCAGGACTTAAAATCGCTGATTTCTGGGCTAAAGTCATGGTAGGTAACAATAAACCCTGTGTGGTAGATTGAACATCTAATATGGCAGAAGAATTCGGCGAAATGGTTCCAATTCCTATGGCTGTACCTGTATTCGTTAATGTTGAATTGGCTACCCATGTTGTGCCATTATTACGTAATGTTTCATTATTACTTCCAGCCGGCAATGCTCCCGCTGGTCCCTGCGGACCAGTAGCACCTGTTGCGCCGGTCAACCCTTGAACACCCTGAGCTCCTGCTGGGCCAGTAGCACCTGTTAATCCTTGAATGCCTTGTGCTCCTGCTGGTCCAGTAGCGCCTGTTAATCCAGTTGGCCCAGTGGGTCCTGCAACACCTTGTGCTCCTGCAGGTCCTGTAGCGCCTGTTAATCCTGTAAGTCCAGTTGGACCAGTTGGACCAGCTATACCTTGAATTCCTTGAGCCCCTGCTGCACCGGTAGCTCCTGCTGGCCCTGTTGCACCTGTTAATCCCGTAAGTCCAGTTGGACCAGTTGGACCTGCAACACCTTGAAGACCTTGTGCACCAGCTGGTCCGGTAGCACCTGCTGGACCTGTAGCTCCTGTTAATCCAGTTGGACCCGCTGGACCCGTTGGACCTGCTGCACCTTGAGCTCCTGCAGGTCCTGTAGCTCCTGTTAATCCCGTTGGACCTGTTGGTCCTGCTACACCTTGAATTCCTTGTGCTCCAGCTGGTCCGGTGGCACCTGTTAATCCAGTTGGACCCGTTGCTCCAGCAGCTCCTGCTGGCCCTGTAATATTACCGGTTAGCGTCCAAGTTGTGGCTGCTGATTTATAATAAACATTCCCATTAGTCATGTTGAGGTAAAAATCACCCATTGCCCCAAGCGCACCTGCTGGAATCACATTTCCATATCGCCATTGATTTAATTGGTTACCTGCATTTTTAGCATAAAGCGCGTATGGCACGCTCATTAATTGTTGGGAGCCATAATCCAAGTAGTTCGTTCCGTTGGTAAAACTCACGCCAAGACTTACGAAATAAGGGCCTGTAGCCCAATTAATCGTTGACATGTTCCCACCAAGAAGTGTTCCTTGTCCAATGACTAAATTCACAACACCTTGCGCTGATGTGGTAACACTGTGTCTTTCTTGAAATACGATCGTGCCTGAAGCAGATGTTTGTTTTATTTGTATCCGTATCGCAATAGTTGTATTAGCGATTAAAGACCCTGAAAGATTTCGGATAACCGCTTGATAATTGATACCATCAGGCGCTTGAGCTAAGGCCTTTGAATTTGGAGCAAAGAGCACTAAAAAGAATAAGGCCGTTGCTAAGGTTAAATTTGAAAGTAAAGTTTTTTTCATTTTTTGTCTAATTAAATTTATTTATGATCTTCTATTTTTTTTCTAATGCTTCAATTCTTTTTAATAAATCTTCTATTACTTTATCTTGCTCTTTTAACGCTTGAACAAGTATTGGAATAACTTCTGTATACCCTACAGTTTTCAGACTTACTGTCCCTGCATCAATTCCATCTGATCTCAGCGATATATTTGGAATAATTTTGTTTTTAACTATTGCAGGAAGTATTGTCTCCACTTCTTGTGCAATAAATCCGTAAGTTAGCCCTGCTTTCAATCCCAGTCCAGGAAACTCATCTAATCGGTGTTCGTATGAAACGCCCCTTAAATTATTGATAATGGAACGGGCATCAGTGATTGTGTTAATGTTCTTTTTAATTTTTAGATCGGAAGCACTTCCAAAATATCCTGTATACCCTAAATCATTTTGAAAAAAACCGCCCCAACCGTTAAGAGGCAAAACTGATACGGACCCATTAACACCAATAGCGTCAGCGTTATTGGTTATTCCTCGGACACCAGCTGAAGCCCCACTTCCAATATGTTCACCTTGCACAGCACCATAAGTGGTTGTATTGCCAGCTAATATAGTTCCAAACACACCACTACCATTAAAGGATGAATAACCATTTACAGCCCAAGGAAAGGTAGCATTTGAAACACCATTCATTAAATCGCCCGCCATAACCGTTGAGGTGGCTCCAATGAAAAATTCCCCAAGATTACTTATTCTACCTCTAACTAAATTATTTGTTCTGAAGTCAATAGAATAGTTATTGTTTGTGCCAAAACTAAGATCGCTGGCACTAGTATTACCCCCTATAAGTAATGTTTTATTAGTTGAATTTACCGTTTGTGGAACACTCGTAATAATTGATAAAGTTCCATCTGTTAGAAAGTTGTCGGAAGTAATTGATGTAGCAGTACCTGCCGCTCCAGTTGCACCCGTAGCCCCTGTTAATCCTTGAGGGCCTTGTGCTCCCGCTGGTCCTGTTGCACCTGTCAATCCTTGAATACCTTGTGCTCCAGCAGCTCCAGTAGCTCCAGTAGTCCCTGCTGGTCCTGTTAAACCAATCGGTCCTTGTGCTCCGGCTGGTCCTGTTGCACCCGTCAATCCTTGAATGCCTTGGGCACCAGTTGCTCCTGTAGCTCCTGCCGGTCCAGTCAAACCAATAAGTCCTTGTGCCCCAGTTGCCCCGGCTGGTCCAGTTAAACCTTGAATACCTTGCGCACCAGTTGCTCCTGTAGCCCCTGCTGGTCCAGTTAAACCAATAAGCCCTTGTGCTCCAGTTGCTCCTGCCGGTCCAGTTAATCCAATCGGTCCTTGTGCACCTGTTGCCCCTGTTAATCCAGTTGCCCCTGTTAATCCAGTTGGTCCCGCAGGCCCTGTTGCTCCAGTAGCCCCTGCCGGCCCTGTCGCTCCTATTGGTCCTGTCGCACCTGCTGGTCCAGTTAATCCTTGAATTCCTTGTACTCCTGCTGGTCCGGTGGCTCCTGTTAATCCAGTTGCACCCGCAGCTCCTGCTGGTCCTGTAATATTACCTGTTAGCGTCCAAGTAGTTGCGTTTGATTTATAATAGACATTACCATTGGTCATATTTAAGTAGAAATCACCCAATGCTCCAAGTCCAACAGCTGGTAAGGTATTCCCGTAACGCCACTGATTCAATTGATTTCCTGCGTTTTTTGCATAAAGCGCATAGGGTACGCTCATTAATTGTTGCGAGCCATAATCTAAATATGTTGATCCATTGGTAAAACTAACCCCAAGACAAGCAAAATAGGGGCCTGTACCCCAATTTATTGTAGAAAAATTTCCGCCAAGAAGTGCCCCTTGTCCTATGACTAAATTCACAACGCCTTGCGCCGAAGTGGTAACGCTGTGTCTTTCTTGATATACAATTGTACCAGAAGCAGAGGTTTGTTTTATTTGAATCCGTATCGCAATAGTTGTATTGGCAACCAAAGTGCCAGACAGATTTCGAATAACAGCTTGATAATTGACACCATCAGGCGCTTGTCCAAAGGAAGATTGTGAAAGTAGCAAAAGAGCTAAAAATAGTATAGATTTTTTCATTCCGGCATCATGATTAAATTCAGTTTTAAAATTACAAATTAAAAAATGAAAAATAAAATTATTAGTAATTTATTAAACAAAAGATATTTTATATTTAATCTAGATATTAAGTTATTAAAGGGATTAATTCAATAATTTTATTGTGTTGAGATTCATTATTTGCAACGATGAATATTTTTACTAATTTAGACTAATGAAAATACCTTTTAAAACCATACTGGATTCCCAAAGGGCTTTATTTACAATTGATCACAAAACTTTATCATGAAAATAATCCTATTAGTTAGCATTCTTTGGTGTGGGTTTTTTTATTCGCAAGGTAATCTACAATTTAATCAAGTGAAGATGGTTTCAAATACAGACGCCCCACAAGTTGTCCCTGCTGGAAAGGTTTGGAAGATTGAGAGTGTTATCAGTGATGGGGGACAGGATTCTTACCCTGTTCAAACGTCAGGGTCAACACAATCTTTTTTTGGTGCGTGTGGCGTTCCTGCTTTTTATTATTTATATTATGGTAAATATTTAGCGATCAATAGCATGCCTATTAGTTTTGGAATACACAGTTCTGGAGGAGTAATGACCTCTTTACCTTTGTGGGTGCCTGCTGGTTCAACAATTTGCATGTGTACGAGTTCCACCTTTTGCGCACGTGGCTACTCAGTAATCGAATTTAATATTGTACCATGAAATCATTTGCTTTTCTCTTATTCGCATTATTTCTTTCCAAATTTGGTTTTTCGCAAGGAAACTTACAGTTCAACCAAGTAAAGTTGGTTTCTACTATAGAAACTGTACCAGTTGGAAAAGTCTGGAAAGTGGAGGCGGCATTTGGCGATGCCTTGTTGTCCAATTGTAGCACCCAGCCGATGCACAGGATTGTAGTAAACAATAATGAACTTACTGTTTCCAATGTTAGTAGTGTTAGTTTTAACGGATACTGTGGAGGCTGGCAGGGAACGGTAAGTGTTACTACTTTTCCTTTTTGGCTTCCCGCTGGTTCAACGTTGGCAATAAGCTCCAATGTAGTTTCCATTAGTGTTATAGAATTTAATATTATACCATGAATTTTCTTTCACTATTTATCTTTCCACTACTTTTCAATACAGTCGCTATTTCACAAGGAAACTTGCAATTTAACCAGGTAGTTTCTTATTCGGGCACATCATCTTCAAACAATAGTCCGACTTGGACTGTTCCAATTGGGAAAGTTTGGAAAATTGAAACGGCTTCTGCTTCTTATGGCTTAACGGCTTTTAGGAGGGTTTATGTAGATGCAGGTGGTGGCTTCGGTAATTTTTCCATATCAAATGTTAACGAAACCACAGCGCCTCAAGTCTTTCCAATTTGGTTAAAGTCGGGTGATCAAGTTTATGTTTTTGCTTCGTGTTCAAGCTGCGGCGTACAAGTTTTAAACTACGTAATATCTATTATTGAATTTAATATTATCCCATGAAATCACTTTCTTTTTTATTTTTTACATTTTTCATAGTCTCAATTGGTTTTTCGCAAGGAAACTTACAGTTTAATCAGGTTTTAAACTTGTCATTTTCTGCAGGCGGAGCCAATTTCGCTGTTCCTCCTGGAAAAGTTTGGAAAATTGAAACTGTAAGTTTGAGCAGTTACTCATCTTATTTCAGTTTGAGTGTGGCTGGTCAAAGTGTTTTTCTTAAAAATACCCACTCGGGTTATGGCCCTGTTTTCGAATCTTTTCCATTTTGGGTTGCGGGTGGACAAAACGTATTTATGAGTGGTTTAAATAGTGGTGTTGCAAGTGTAATCGAATTTAATGTTGTACCATGAAAAACTTTCTTTTTTTCACCTTCTTACTTTTCAGTTTGAGCTTTACGGCTCAAGGAAATTTGCAGTTCAATCAAGTAGTTACATTGACAGGAACAACTATTATAGATCCCTTTACATTGGCCACTGTACCTGCTGGAAAAGTTTGGAAGATTGAACATTCATCAGCTGCACGAGCAGGTTCTCCTGCAATAGTAAATTATGTTTGTAATAATGTTTCTTCACCAAATTCTCTTCCTCAATCAAATTGGGGATCCTACAAGATGCAAGTTAATGGACCAATTTGGCTGAAAGCTGGAGACTCAATAAAGTTTTCTTATTCGTCTAACAGTTATCCTACAGACTATTTTTTTTCCATTATTGAATTTAATGTTGTTCCATGAGAAATCTCCTTTTTTTATTCTTCCTTCTTATCCGTTTCAGCTTTACAGCTCAAGGGAACTTGCAGTTTAATCAGGTGTTAATTTTGGATGGAAATACCAGCACGCCAACTTACACTGTCCCTGCTGGAAAAGTATGGAAAGTTGAGAGCGCTACAATTAGTAGCATAAATGGTTATCTTGCGCTTTCAATTAATGGTTCTGCAGCGTCGATATTGCAAGTTGTAAATGGTGGGAACAATCTTCCATATTGGATTCCTGCTGGCACCTTGGTTGGGTTTTATATTGCATCCGTAGGAAAAGTTTCTATTATTGAATTTAATGTCATTCCATGAAGCACTTAATTATTATCATTTTTCTTTTTGCCTTAAACAACTTGCATTCGCAAGGAAATCTTCAGTTTAACCAGGTCTTAAGGGTTAGTAATACTCCGCAAACCGTTCCTGTAGGAAAAGTTTGGAAGGTAGAATCGTATTTGGAAAATGAAGGGGATAATTCTCCTAATTATGCAACAGGTTGTACCAACCTAGGTTATCATCGCCCTCTTACTATTAATAATTATAATTATTATTTTGTGGGATCAATAGCATACGGAAACACTGCTTTTGTGCAATTAACGAATGCAAATAAACTTCCTGTTTGGCTAAAAGCTGGGGATATAATCAAAACTACTTGTATTCAAGATTTTGCAAGCGTCCTCGAATTTAACATTGTACCATGAGAAATCTCGTATTTTTACTTTTTCTTTCCATTAGTTTGAGCTTTACAGCTCAAGGAAATCTCCAATTTAATCAAGTGCTGCGTATACATAATATAGCTCAGGCTGTTCCCGCTAACAAAGTGTGGAAAATAGAATCGTATATGCAATCTCAAACGGCATTAAGTGATGGAACGGAAATGTCTACCTGTAATTATCTGGATCGTCATCACCCTTTTCTTATCAACACAAAACCTTATTATTTAATCAATGGCTCCCCAGGACATGGAAGTTCAGGGACCTATATGGCTGTTGGAAATCAATTGCCATTATGGTTGAAGGCTGGTGATATTGTCCAAACTACATGTGTCGATAATTTTTTAAGTATTTTAGAATTTAATATTATTCCATGAAAACACTTTCTTTCCTTTTTTTTACTTTCCTTTTATTAAACAAAATTTATTCACAAGGAAATTTGCAGTTTAATCAGGTTAAATTGGTTAGTGCTATAGAAACAGTGCCAGCGGGTAAAGTTTGGAAGGTAACTAATTTTCTTCCAACTCCCAATGGTAATTATCAGGCTATTATTCAACCCGGACTTGCTGAATATTTAATTAATATAAACGGTGTCGCTGTAAATTTAGGGCGCAGGGCTTTTTTTAATACTAATTATAGCCACCAAATGGCTGAAGTTCGACATACAGGCGACATTTGGTTGGCCGCAGGCACGACACTTGCTGTTTATCAAAATATTGCTCACTTATCAGTCATCGAATTTAATATTGTCCCATGAAAATTCAGCTATTATTTTTTACATTCATTTTTTTTGGCGCTCCGTGTAAAGCGCAAGGCAACCTGGAGTTTAACCAGGCATTGCATTTAGAAATCACTTGTTGTACTGCTTCAACTTTTACTGTTCCAGTTGGTAAAGTGTGGAAAATAGAAGGTTCAATGGCCTATAATAATAATAGTCCTACTAGAATAACGGCTATTAATGGTAACCCAATGGAGGCATATCTTACAGGATATACCTACCTTAACTATGGCATTTTGCCGATACCTTTACCATATTGGTTACCAATGAATACGCAAGTTTCTTTTAATACAGGTTCCGGAGTTGGTCAAAAAGGCTATGTCTCTATCATTGAATTTAATGTTATCCCTTAAATACAATGAAGTATATATTTTGTTTTTTAGTAGTCGCATCTAGTTTTGTCGCGCTTTGCCAAGACACTTCTTTTGTGAAAGTATATTATGCTGGTTCCTACGCACAAGTGCCTGATGGGAAAATTTGGCAATTCGAAAAAGTATTTGTTTCAAGTGGAGATGGCTTCAATATTAAAATCAATAACGATACTTTTAAAGGAGATTTTATTGGCGGTTCAAAAATACAGATTCCATATTACATCGCTGAAATGGAACTGCTGTCATCGGGAAGCATGGTCTCTTATTTATTATATATCAAACAAAGAAATTCTAAGGAATAAGGCATCCTTTTTCTAATTTTAGTGTTAATGTAAAAAAAATAGTAATTTAGTAACTTAATTAAACACTTAAATCATGAAGAAAGTCTTTTTAATAGTAACCTTAATTTTTGTTGGTTTCTCAACAATTAATGCTCAGTCTTACGCAATCAGTGCCGATGTAAAAAAATTAGAAATTGCCAAAAATACGGGCGTTTATGAATTCATAATGGGTGCAGATGTGACCGAAGATAAGGTAGCGGAGGTTTCGAAGTATTATACGGAGTATTTTACTATCAAATTTGATGAAGCAACTCATAAAGCAACAATAACTTTATTTAATAAGGATGAAACATCTAAAATGGTTATGACAAGATATTTTATAGCAATAGGTGCTGATAAAATTGCGATGGGGGATGAATTAATGCCAATTCAAGATTATTTTAAAAAATACATTTTGTAAATCCACTCTTTGAATAATTATACTTGACAAACCGACAGTTATAACTACCGGTTTTTTTTTAAACTTAATTTCAAAAATGTATAACAAGTTACCAAAAGTTGAGCTTCATATTCACTTGGATTGTTCGCTAAGTTATGATGTGGTCGCCTTATTAATACCTGGTATTTCGATAGAGGAATATCAAAAGAAATTTACGGCGCCAAAAAACTGTTGTAGCTTGAATGATTATATTGAATGTGCGCAAGCGGCCATAAATTACATGCAGACAAAGGAACAGTTGCGAATGGTTACGCTTGATTTATTGGCTCAATTTGATGCTGATAATGTTGTTTATGCTGAGATGCGATTTGCACCATTACAGCACCTTCAATTAGGATTGACTGCTGAAGAAGTTGTTCAAGAAGTACTTAATGCTATTGTTGAAGGTAAAAAACTGTACAAAGTGGAAGCGAATGTTATTTTGTGCACTTTGCGTAACTTCACCGAATCGCAAAGTATGGAAACAGCTGAGTTGGCCTTGAATTTTAAAAATAGCGGTGTTGTTGGATTCGATATTGCTGCAGATGAGGTTGGTTTTCCCCTAGATAATCATGTTTCAGCGTTTAAATTTGCTAAATCAAATGATATTCTTTGTACAGCTCATGCTGGTGAGGCGCTTGGTCCTAATAGTGTTTGGGAAACATTAGAAAAACTTACCCCTAATAGAATTGGTCATGGAATTCGGAGTATTGAAGATGATTTGTTAATTGAACGATTACTTGAAAATAATATTCACTTGGAAGTTTGTCCAACAAGTAATCAATTAACGCGAGTTTATCCAAGTCTAGAGGAATATCCAATTAATGCGCTCTACAAAACAGGCGTTTCCATGAGTATAAGTACAGATGGAAGGGCCATTTCAGCAGTAAATTTAAACGAGGAATATCAATTCATGACCAATCAATACGGTTGGACAATTAATGATTTATATCGAATTAATACCGAGGCAATAAAGCATTCTTTTGCGACTGAAGAGGTGAAAGTGGCGATTCAAGCTAAACTAGATGCTTTTTATCTGGTTTAAAATAATTTACCTTTTACCAATATTATAGATAAGTTGAAATGTTAAGCGATAATAAGCATCCATTTGGTTGTTATCGCCTCGTTTGTCACCAATTGTATACGCTAAACTTGGATTCGAAAGATAAATAGCGGCCGGTGATGATAATAAACTTGGGTCTGTATATTTTGTACTAACATCGTCTAAGTAATCGCTAAATGTTTTGGTGTAGTTTCCTTCGATCCCCAAACGCAATTTTTTTGTTAGACCAACCCGTATACCAATTCCTGTAGGAATTATAAAGGTTGCTGATTTGTAACTCGTAGCTTGTCCTTCTGTATTCAAAGGTCGGAGCGGAACCCAAGCGCCATTATAAGATGCCTTTGGATTGTAAGTGGTAAAACCGATCCCACCAAAAACATACAACTGGCTATTTGATTTCCTTCGCTTTGTTCGGCCCGTTAAATTGTAAAAAGATCCGTTAAATTCATTGGCGTAAAAAATAAATTCTAAGCGCTGGCTTACTTCGAAATTATTGCTTTTAAAATGTAAGTTTCGTGCTTTTCGCATGCTCTCTTCGGAGTATTTATCATCCGCTTCAATGCTAAAGTAGCTAAGACAGGTCTTTGTTGCCAAATAAGGTCTAAATCGGTATTTGTATGAAATTTCTAAACCTGTCCCTGTCGATTCCCAATCAATGTCTTTTGTGCTGTAATCAATTCCTTGTCCACCTGCTCCGCCAAGATCTCCATTGAATTGGGTTGCGCATAGACCAATCTGAATTTCTTTCCTATTGGAACGCCAATTGGTTCGTTTATTGAAATTTTCAATCTTAAAGAGTTGTGAAATACCACAATTCCATACTGAAATCAATAGAAATAGAATTAAAGTCGCTGAAAATTTCACTGAATCTTTTTTTTTTCATTACAAACTTAACGAAATCATTTGTTAAAAATAACTGAATGCTAAGCTATCTATGTATCCTGAAAAACTTATGTCTGGAGATTTTACCCCCAGACTTTAATTTTGGTGCCCACGACTGGATTATCAAATCTAGTCGTAACCTCCTTGGTTTGATGATCAATAAATGTTTTCTCAATACACAAACATGAAATCCACCTGCGATGCAGGTCTGGATTTTTTTTTATTTCTACCTCATTCAATCAAGTTTGATTCGGGAAATAAAAAAAAAATCCAGTGTTTAACTACTGGATTTAATATTTGTGCCCACGACTGGATTCGAACCAGCACACCAAATGGCACCACCCCCTCAAGATGGCATGTCTACCAATTTCACCACGTGGGCAATTCTTTAACAAAGATAATAAAAACAAAAAGGATGCGGTTCAAATTAATTTTAAAATCAATAGCCTCTTTATGGAAAATTAGTCGTGGAAGAAGTTGTTTCTATGCTTAACTTTCTATATAATCTAAATCTTTTGCGAAAGTTTCTTTCAATTGACTTAAGCTATAAAAGGCTAAGCCAATGAAGAGTGCGCCTATTAGAAATGCTGAAATACCAACTGATAATTGACTGGCGAGTAATATAGAAAATAACAGCATTATTAAATTCACCGATCCTCTCACAAAATTTGGAATTGTATTAGCAGCGGTTGAGCGAATATTTGTCCCAAATTGTTCCGCTGCAATTGTTACAAAAATTGCCCAATATCCCGTTCCAGTGCCCAATAGAAAACAATAGAAATAGTAACTCGATTCAGTCATTCCTTTACCAAAAAATAAAAAAACAAGGGTTAATATTCCTGTAAAACTAAGGTATAGAAACACCACTTTTTTTCTACTTTTTAACAGTTGGCTTAGAAATCCAGAGATCAAATCGCCAAAAGATAAGCCAATGTATGCGTACATAACCGCCTTGCCATTTTCGATGTTCTTTAAGCCGAGCCATGGACCAAAATCATCTTTTGAATTCATGATAATTAGTCCGATGATGTACCAAATTGGTATACCAATGATAATACAGTACAAGTATTTTTTTCGATTTGTTTTCGATGTAAAGAGCAGCTTAAAACTCCCTTTAACAACTTCTTTATTTGATTTTATGGAATTGAAATACGAGGATTCAATAGTACCGATGCGTAAAAACAATAATATAAATCCCATCAAGCCACCAATAAGGTAGGCTACTTGCCAATTGGCTAATTTAATATTAGTAGCTTGGAAAATTAAGTGAGAAATAAACTCTCCTTTTGATCCAACTAAGGAAGCGAATACAGCTCCCAAAGCACCAAAAGTTACTATTATCATAGTTCCGTAGCCTCTTTTTTCTTTTGACATCATTTCTGAAACAAGGGTTATTCCTGCGCCTAGTTCACCTGCTAAACCAATTCCAGCAACAATTCTAATAATTGTATATGATGTAATATCATAAACAAATGCATTAGCTATATTGGCTAATGAGTAGAGTAATATGGAGCCGAACAAAACAGTTAAGCGTCCTTTTTTATCACCTAAAACTCCCCAGATTACACCGCCGATTAACATTCCAATCATTTGCATATTAAATAGAAACTTTCCGGTGGCCGCTTGTAATTCCGGACTTGTTCCAATCATAATTTGTTTTAAACTTGCGGCTTTTACCACTCCGAATAAGACTAAATCGTAGATATCTACAAAATAACCGAGAGCGGCTACTACTATGATTGTTAGAATCTTAAAATTATTTTTGTCTTTAATTTCTTTTTTCATGCCGCTAAAAGTAGGGAATTTGGAACAAAACATGATTTACAATGTTTCATTATTTTGAAATAAATCGAAAAACTAATTAACTTTATAAAAAATAAAAAAAATGGTTTATAATTTCTCAGAACACGTATCGGTGATGAATTTGTACATGTCCGAAATAAGAGATGTTTCAATACAAAAAGACCCAATGCGTTTCCGTCTTAATATGGAGCGAATTGCAGAAATTATCGGATATGAATTATCGAAAAACATGAAATTCGTTTCGAAGGAAGTGACAACTCCGCTTGGAGTTTCTGTAGAAAAA
This sequence comes from uncultured Flavobacteriales bacterium, assembly GCA_903939755.1. Taxonomy (GTDB): domain Bacteria; phylum Bacteroidota; class Bacteroidia; order Flavobacteriales_D; family Crocinitomicaceae; genus UBA952. The sequence continues at coordinate 25,970 of CAJAII010000036.1, forward strand.
GAGTTGGAGGAACAACCTGTTTTGATAACGATTTTACGTGCAGGATTAGCAATGCATCAAGGATTAGTGAGGACATTTGATCGGGCTGAAAGCGCATTCGTTTCGGCGTACAGAAAGCATACTAGTCCTGAAGATTTTGAAATTTATGTTGAATATCTCGCCGCACCTAACTTAGACAATCGAATTTGGGTGATAAGTGATCCTATGCTAGCTTCCGGTAATTCTATGGTGGCGGTTCTGGATGCTTTGAAAAGACAAGGAAACCCAAAAAGAATCATTATTGCATCCGCAATTGCAACAAATGAAGCGATTCAATTGGTGCAAAAACACACCCCAAGTAACACGGAGATTTGGGTTGGAGCTATAGATAAAGAGTTGACCGCGCAATCATATATTGTTCCTGGATTAGGTGATGCAGGTGATTTAGCATTTGGAATCAAAATATAATGGTTATTAATTGGGCAGGAGTTACTAGCGTTTTTTTATTAGCACTCTTTAAATTTATGTTTGCTCCTTTTACTGGAGTTCCAATAGGTCTACATTATTATGAAACATACGTTGCGGCTGTTTCAGGAGGGATAATTAGTTCCGCATTTTTTTATTTTGGCAGTGATTTCCTCATGGAATTAATTCAAAAAAAACGACTTAAAAAAGAGGCTGAATTAATTAATAATGGTGTAACCATAAAAACTAAAAAAAGAATAACCAAAACGAATCGATTTATTATTAACTTAAAAACAAGGTTTGGCAAGTTGGGCATTTGTTTTTGGGCGCCTTTCTTTTTGTCTGTACCAATCGGGAGTTTTATAGTAGCCAAGTTTTATGGCCATGAGAAAAATACTTTTTTACTAGTGGTTTTAGGCATGCTATTAAATGCAACTATTACTACTTTTCTGGCATATGTCATTTTCAAATAAACATATTTTCTTTGATCTCGATCGTACGTTGTGGGATTTTGATAGCAACTCAATTTTTGCATTAAATTTAATTTTAGAGCAAGAGGGATTGCTTGCAAAATGTTTTGGATTTGATTCTTTTTATAAAGTCTATCATCAAAGAAATTCACTGCTTTGGAAAAAATATGGTAAAGGTAAATTGTCAAAAGAAGAACTCCGCTATGAGCGTTTTAGATCAACATTAAAGGTTTTTAACGTAGTAGATGAAGAGCTAATCCGTAGAATAGGGGATGCTTATGTTGATATATCACCAAAACAAAAATTGCTTTTTCCGAATGCTTTGAGTGTATTAGCAGATTTAAAATCCATGGGTTTTAACTTACACATTATAACAAATGGTTTTGTTGAGGTGCAATTTGAGAAATTGGAAAATGCAGGGCTCTCGCCGTTTTTTGATGTGATAGTTTGCTCTGAACACATCGGATTTAATAAGCCTCATCCGAATATCTTTAATCATGCGATGCATGAAGCTAAAACCAAAGGGAGCCATTCGTTAATGATCGGAGATGATTATCGCGCGGATATCTCTGGTGCCTTAAGTGCAGGTATGCATGCGATTTGGTTTGAACCTAATGAAAAAAACACCTTGAAATTTGAAAATCGAATTACTGATTTAATTGAAATCCCTCAGAAAGCAGCTCAATTGTTAAGTGCTTAATCTTTTTTGAAAAGTACTTCAGCTTCTTGACGCATCTTTTCATACATCACAATTCCAGCTGCAACACTTACGTTTAACGAAGCAATTTCTCCTTTCATTGGAATGCGTAATCTGGCATCAGACATGGAAATTAAATCCGATGTAATACCACTCTCTTCCGATCCGAAAAGCAATGCCATTGGTCCGCGAAGGTTAATGCTTTGGATGGGTACGCTTGCTTTTTCAGTACAAGCAATAATTCGCAAGCCTGATTGTTGAAGGTAGAACAAGGTGTTTTTTAATTGGTCTGTTTTACAAACAGTAATTCTATTTAATGCCCCAGCGGAAGCTTTCATGGCGTCTGCGGTTACTAAAGCGGAGCCTTTCGATGGAATTAAAATGGCATCAATCCCCTGGCATTCTGCCGTTCTAGCTATTGCGCCAAAATTTCGAACATCGGTGATTCTATCCAAAACGAGTATACAAGGTTTTTCTCCTTTTAGTAACATGTCATCAACAATAACTTGGATATCACCGTATTCAATGGGTGATAAAAATGCAATTACGCCCTGATGATTTCCTGAACTTAAAGCATTGAGTTTTTCGATAGGAACAAATTGTAATTGATAGTCTTTATCTGCCAATTCCTTTTTTAACTCCATGAATAAGTCTTTATTCATGCCTTTTTGAATCAAAATCTTATTGATTTCACGTTCTGCTTGTATCGCTTCGATGACGGTACGAATTCCGAATATCACATCAGATTTTTCTTTTCGTATGAAGTTTCTTTCTCTTTCCATTATTAACTAAAAATATATTCAATTTCCACATTTCCTTCCAAAGTAAGGTGAACAGGACACGTTTTTCCTGCTGCAATTGCTTTTTTTAAGGTGATGTCATCCCAATTGTTGCCTGAAAAATCGAATCTTATGTTGATTCGCGCAATTTTCCTAGGTGCGCTTGACATTATTTTTTCAACTTTTGCGCTACAATGTTCAAAAGGTATGTTGTGTTGTTGGCAGTAGATACCAACAATGGTTATAAAACAAGATGCCAACGATGTAGCCATTAAATCAGTTGGTGAGAATGCGGCTCCTTTTCCAAAATTGTCGATTGGCGCATCGGTAATAATCTTACTTCCCGACTTGTGGGTGCATTCGGTACTAAGATTTCCTAAATAGTTAACAGTTGAAATTTCCATTGCTTACAATATCACAAAGATACTGCTTTTTAATCTCGGTTTTTGGCATTAATTAAAAGTAATCACTCAAAAAATAGTGGTAATTCGTGAACTTTTACGAATTTTGTTCTCGCATGAATGATAAAACATTAGAAACTGAACGATTGAAAAAGCCTAGTTGGTTGAGGGTTAAGCTTCCAATTGGTGAGAATTATCGCAAAGTTAGAAGGTTGGTCGACGAACATAAATTGCATACCATTTGTGAAAGTGGAAGCTGTCCTAATATGGGAGAATGTTGGGGAGAGGGAACAGCAACCTTTATGATTTTAGGGAATATTTGTACTCGTTCATGTGGATTTTGTGCTGTTCAAACGGGCAGGCCTGAAGAGGTGGATGAATTCGAGCCTGGCAGAGTAGCCAATAGTGTTAAGATAATGGGGGTAAAGCATGCGGTTATAACTTCGGTTGATCGCGATGATTTAAAAGATGGCGGTTCCTCCATTTGGGTGCAAACTATTAAAGCGATTCGAGTACAATCTCCTCAAACGACCATGGAAACGCTCATCCCAGACTTTGCCGGTAAGTGGGAAAATTTACAGCGAATAATTGAAATAGCTCCCGAGATTGTTTCCCATAATTTGGAAACGGTGCGTAGACTTACCAAGGAAGTTAGAATTCAAGCAAAATACGATAGGAGCTTAGAATTGCTCTTTAGACTAAAAAAAGGGGGCATGCGGACTAAATCTGGTGTAATGTTAGGTTTGGGAGAAACACCTGAAGAGGTTATAGAAACAATGGAAGATCTTGTGAATGTTCAAGTGGATGTACTCACTCTAGGTCAATACCTTCAACCGACACCAAAACACTTACCTGTAAAAGAATTTATCACGCCAGCGCAATTTGCCTTTTACAAGGAATTGGGTCTAAAAATGGGATTTAAATACGTGGAATCCGGACCATTAGTAAGGTCTTCTTATCATGCTGAAAAACACTTGTTTTAATCAAGCTTTTCAAATCCTTTAATATTTCCTAAAAATCTTGTTAAATTATAATTAATTAAAAACAATTTTACATTATATTTGTCTTTGATACAATACACAAAATTTACTATTATGAATAAAAAGTATTTGTTAATTGGTTCGGTTGCAATTATCGCTTCAGTGAGTGCCCTACTAATGGCTCCTTGGTCAAAATTAACTTCTCCTTCTGCCTACCAATCAAATGGTTTCACATTTTTGAATGAAACAAAATCAGATGATGCTGCTGAATGGATGAAAGCAAGATATATTGATGTAACTACTGGTCAGCCTGTTACAGCAGAAGTGCTCGCTCAAATCCAACAGGAAATTGGCAAGATGAAAACGTCAAAGACGATCAGTTTTACCGAGCAAGGTCCTGACAATATTGGTGGGCGAACGCGTGCCATTCAACCAGATAGAACAAATATTAATCGTGTTTGGGCTGGAGGTGTTTCTGGTGGTTTATTCGTTTCACTGAACAAAGGAAACGTTTGGACGCGCGTTAATGAGTACATTGCTGCTGGAGCGAATCCATACATTTCTAGTATGACCCAAACCCCAGATGGCACCTTGTATGTTGCTACGGGATCGAATCAAGAAGGTTGGAATGGTAATGGAGTTTGGTACTCAACTGATTTTGGGTTGACTTGGGCATCTATTCCAGGTGTTACTAATTGTACTGAAATCGTTAGCTCTGATGCCGATAATTATGTTTTCATGGCAACTGCTTCTGGTCTGAGAAAATGGAAAGTAGGAGATCCTTCAATGACAACAGTTCCAGCCGCTTCAGGTGGTTGCTTTGCATTACAAATTTCTAAAGATGGACAAGTTATTATTGCATCTTATGGATCAAGCAAAGTGTTTGTTTCTACGGATGGAGGACTTAGTTTTTCGGATAAATCCGGAACTGTAGCCAATAACCTTGTTCCAACTGGTGCTGGAAGAATTGAATTTGCGGTTTCAGCTATCAAAAATTCTTCTAATAACTACTCGTTATATGCCGTTAGAACGAATAGCAATCTTTTAAGTATGCATGTTTCTCACGATGAAGGTCAGACTTGGTATCAAATCGTGGGTGCTTCTGGGCCTCCAAATGAGTTTGATATATACCGTGATCAAGGTACTTACAATTCAATAGTTTCTGTAAAGCCAACCGATCCGGAACATATTCTTATCGGTGGTATTGATATTTGGAAGTGGAACCAAACAGTAAATAATCCTCCTTCTGGTGGATTTGAAAAAATAAGTCAGTGGTTTGTTAATCCTAATAGCCCCATATATGTTCACGCAGACAACCATGAAATGAAGTGGGATGCGAATAACAGATTGTATATTGGTAACGATGGCGGTGTAAATGTATCCAATGATTTTGGTGAAATTTGGTATCCAACGAATAGAGGGTACAATGTCACTCAGTTTTATGGTATTGCTTTCGACAGAGATGGAGCGGTAATGGGAGGAGCACAAGATAATGGAACACTTTACAATGACCATACAATGTCTACTTTCCAGCAATTTACTGAAATTGGTGGTGGGGATGGTTTTGAATGTGAAATATCTTACTTCAATCCTAAAGTAATTTTTTCTTCTGTTTATTATAATTCTATCCGTCGGTCTGGTGATAAAGGTGTTACATCTACTGCTTTTGAACCCGCTTTGCCAGGAACGTATGCTGATCCGGGAACAGAGGGTTCTATACACCCATTCCATACTGAATTTGTATTAGGTGAATACTACGACTTAAATTCACAAGATTCCGTCAATTTCATTGCGACTAAGAACTACGAAACAGGTGATATTATTCGAGTTGCAAGTACTTCTTCCGGCGATTCAATCACGGTAATTGCCTCATCAAATCTTTATTTTGATGACACCTTAGCCTACAATCCTGCCTTAACGGTAGGTGCTATGAATTATGGGCAGAATGTTGCGACTGGGGAACTTGTAGAAATGGGGACTGATACTGTTATTTACAATGTTGCTTGGGATACACTTCGAGTTCAAGACCCTTATCAATCTTGGTTTTTAGTGTATGTAAACATAAATGGTGGTGAATTATGGGGTACGAGAAATGCACTTCGTTTGTCAACTACTTTTGTGAATTGGGTGTGTGTTGCCAAGGGAATTGGTGCAGGTGGATTTAGTAATGTTGACATTGAATTTTCTAAAAACTTAGAGCATTGTTATGTATCTGCAGGTTCTGGTGTATGGCGTATTGATGGTTTAGGTAGTGTTTATTCTAGTGACCCCTTATTTAATGATAAAGTCGCCTATGTCGGAACAGGTGCCGGTGCCACGACGCCAACTTATACAACGGCCACAAAAATAACGACAACTTCTTATGAAGGACTTGCTATTAATCCTGTCAATGCAAATGACATTGTTCTTTTTGCTGGATTTAATGGCGTAAACAAACGTTCTTTGAATGCTACGTCTGCCGTTCCTACATTTACATCTTTAGGTGCTGTAACTAGTCCAGGTGTTGCATGTTACGACGGTATTATTGATCGTGATGATTCCGATATTATAGTTGTTGGAACTTCAAGTGGTGTTTTTGTAACGGAAAATGGTGGTGCTTCATGGGATTATTCTTCAGCAGGATTTGAAGGAACGCCGGTTTACGAAGTAAGACAATCTTGGAGAACTTTTGAAGAAGGGAATAATAGACCTGGAGAAATCTATATCGGAACATTCGGAAGAGGAATTTGGAGCTCTGCTGCTTATTTAGGTATTGGGGATAATAATTCAAGTTCGGGTGAAAACTTTAAAACGAAAATGAAGACGTATCCAAATCCAACTAATAATTCTACTACTTTGTCTTTCAATTTAGCAAAATCAGGATCGGTTTCAGCTCAGGTATATTCAATTACTGGTCGATTAATAAAAACAGTAGTAGATCAGAATAGACCAGCTGGAGAAAACACTTTATTTATTGACGGTGATGATATTCCAAATGGAACTTACATCATTAAATTTGTTTCAGGTAAACAAGTGGAGTCTGTTAAATTTATAAAAATGTAATTTTATTATTAAGATAAAAGGCGGCCTTGGTCGCCTTTTTTTATGCCCTAATTTTATTAGGCTTTCATATGCGCTTGGCAAATGTTGTAGAAGTTTTGAAATAGGATCATGCCGCTATTACCAGACACCTCTGGATGAAATTGAACACCATAAACTAATTTCTTTTGATGACGCATCATTTCGTTAACACATGCATCTGAGGTGGCTAATAAATCAAATCCTGGTGGAATTGAAATACTCTCGCAATGGTCTTCCATCATAGAAAATGAAGTGGGAAGTTTATCCAAAAAATCATCGTCGATTAGTATTTCTATTTCTTGCCAATCTCTATCTTCGCGTATGCGAGATGGGTAAGCGCCAAATAACATTCCTATTAATTGGTGGCCAAAACAAATGCCCATGATGGGAATTTTGAGCTCTTTTAACCATTGAAATTTGGAAAGATATATTTCCATGTTAATTTCAGTTATTAATAGTGGAGCACCGGATAATATAATCCCCTTACATGATTCAATTGAATCAATGTTAAGTTCCATTAATGGAATGGTCAAATAATCATCTAACTCGTTAATACAGTCTTCAATGAATGGTGTCTTTTGACTTCCACAGTCTACAATTAAAATCATTATTATTCGCTTAATATCCCTAGCCCTTGTCGCGTAATATTCGCATTTCCTTCTGTACAATCGACAATGGTAGAATGGGTTAACAGTCCTATTCCTCCTAATACGATGACATCAATTTTATCCGAAAAATGCTCATAAATTTCTGAGGGATCTGAATAATACACCCTGATTTCATCTTCTATGTGATGTAAGGAAGTGGACGCCAATGGTTGCCCCAATGCAGCTAGAATAGCATCCAGGATTGCATTGTCTGATATCCGCATTCCAATCTCTGTTTTCGAAGAGGAAAATAACTTGGCAACTTGCGTATTGGCTTTTAATATAAATGTAAATGGACCAGGAAGATTGTTCTTTAGTAAACGAAATATGGGTCTTTCAATTGGAGCAGTGTATGCCGCTAATTGAGAAAAGTCATGAAACAAAAGAGAAAACTTAAGTTTATTTAATTTTTCATTCTTAAATAATGCTAAACTGTTTAATCCTTTTGGTGAATGAAGATTGCAAACAACGGCATAAATTGTATCTGTAGGAACGATGGCTAAACCACCAGCTAGTAAATGTTTGACTACCTGATTAATTTTTCGAGTGTCTATTGATTTTGGATCGAGTTCAATAATCATAGTTTATTGATTTTACATGAAATTGCTAAATGATCACTATAGATTTCTTTTTGAATCTTAAATCCAGTAGACGATAAATTGGGTGAATGAAAGATATAATCTATTCTTCCTGCTGGAAGTCTTCCGTTATAGGTTCTGCCAATTCCCCAGGATGAATTTCGGAAGGCATCAACTAACAATCGGTCGAATTGATTATAGGTATACGACATCGGCGTATCGTTAAAATCACCGCAAACAATAGCAGGATATGGAGATGTATTCATGTGTACTATTATTCTTCTTGATTGTTCTGCCCTTTTTTGAAATGCGAGTTTTAATTTTCTAACAATATTTAAAACTAACTCCTTTCTAGATGAATTTTCCTTATCGGTTCCTTCTTCTATGTAATTACTTAATTTAATTGATTGTAAGTGAACATTGTAAATTCTAAATGTATCCTTATTTTTTACGATATCTGCGAATATGCAATAATTAAAATCACTACCACTTTGTGAGTCGAAAATCACATCGCCTTTTGCGATCATTGGATATTTGGAGAAAATTGCAACACCAAAATTTTGTCGTCCTTTCTTTTTGTGTGCAGTGCGTTCATGATAATCTATCATGCTTAAGGCATTCGTCAAAGAATCAAAAGTTTCAAATTTTGTTGGTTTATCTTGGCGATAATATTCTTGAAAACAAGCAACATCAGGACTTTCAGACCTTAAATATTTAAATATGTTATTGCGAATTGTGTAGGAGTTCTCTTCGTAAATTCCGAAAAGCCGCACATTATAACTCAAGATTGATAAGGAATTCGCCGGGTTTGTTTCCAAATTAATAAGGTGGAAGGCAAATGTCCTAAAATGAAGTTTTCCACCGATTAATAGGATAAAAAGACAAAAAACCGCCCATTTTGACCTTAAAATCGCCCAAAACACTAAAAGTGATAAGGTGGCTATAGCGAAAATTGGGTAGCAAATTCCAAAAAATGGCAATATGGTAATCGTATTTGGATGAAAATAGGGTGCAATGTAGCTCAGTAATAAACACAACAACGTAAAAGTGGTTAGGACTTTGAAAATAATAGAAAGGACCCTGAACCTTTTTTTGTTACTTTCCATTTTTACTTTGTTTAAAAAGGAAGTCTTTTTCTTGCTTTGTTAATGATTCATATCCGCCTTTCGATATTTTGTCTAAGATCATATCTGTTTGTATTTGTTGCTCTCTCCGTTCTTGGTTATAGTCTTCATTTGATTTAAATCGCCTCTTGGACTGCTGGTTTTTACTGGTTCCAAATTTACCGTTTAAAAGAGAAGTAAATCCTGTTCCTATTCGTTTAAGTAATGAGCTATTCTGAACAGATAACACACCGAATATTGCGCCCCCCAAGTGTGCGAAATGAGCGATACCATCGTTTTTACCTATTCCAATAATATCTTGAATTAGAAAAAATAAGGCTACGAAATACAGTCGAATAGAAAACCGTCCAAACAGTTGAACTTTCATATTTGGACTATGGAATGCTACGGCTACAAATATGGCCATAATAGATCCGCTTGCACCCACAACCAAACTAGATTCTTTCAAGGGGAAAAATAGTGATTGAATTGCTATTTCTGCTATTCCGCCAAAAAATCCTCCTAGTATGTAGGTAAATATTAGGCTTTTCCCATGAAATATATCTTCGTAAATTTTACCTGCGAAATATAAAAACACCATGTTAAACAGCAAATGTATAAAGTCGAAATGCGAAAAAATACTGGTTAATATTCCCCAAGGATGCTGCATCAAACCACCAAGATTGGGATTTAATGAGAATACCAAATAAATAATGTCAACAGATGATCCGCTAAGCCTACATTTTGCAAGCCATATTTGTATAAGAATAAAAACTGCTACATTAATAATTATGAGTCGGTGCGTCATCCTCCCTTTAAGAAGCTCATGTTTTAATTCTGATAAAAAATTACGGTTACTTTCCATGATTAATAGAAATTAGTTCGATCTGTTTTTCGCCAAATTAATACGAGTGCACCACCAACAATTGCACCTCCGATGTGTGCTAAATGAGCAGTTGAATCACCTGCGTTATTCTCAATTGCTTGGTATATTTCTAATAATAAATAGGCTCCCACAAAGTATTTAGCTTTAATTGGAATTGCGAAGTAAAGACGAAATTCAGTGTTTGGAAATAAGATGGCAAATGCGGCTAATACCCCAAAAATGGCACCTGATGCACCGACCATTGGTGTGATACATAATTTAAAGTAGTTATTAAAATCTTGATTAATCGGATAATTATTGGTGTTTAAATAGTTTTCTAAAACCTCGATTAGGGTACTTCTGTCTGTGTTTTTGATGATTGAATCTACCGCGTCCATTGGTATATGTAGCGCAACAAGATTTTCCCGTAATTGATAGATTTGGAATACCCCAATAGCATTGTGGAGTGCAAATGATCCTAGTGCACAGGCAATGTAAAAAATAAAAAATCGCTTTGGCCCCCATAGGTTTTCTAAGTAGGCCCCTAGCATGACAAACAACCACATATTCATTAATATGTGAAAGAAATTGGCATGCATGAAAAAATGGGTGATTATTTGAAATGGTTCAAATTGGGGAGAATTTATATAGTGAGTCCCTAATTGGGAAACTAAATCAATTCCTTGGCTCTCTAAAATTAGTGTGGCAATGAAAAACATTATGTTTAAAAGCAAAATGTTTTTGGTGACTTGGGGTAAATTAGCAAACATTAGTTAAATTTTAATCCGATTTCATCTATGGTGATAGTTGTTAATATTGCTTTACCAGCAACGGTAAATGTGTGCTCTGGTAATTGAAATAACTCATTAACCAAAGCAATAGCTTGTTCTTGCACTTGAATTGTGGCTGTCCGTGAACTTGATTTTGCAATGATTGAAACCACTAAATGCGCAAGATCTCCTTTATCAATTTTTTTATGCACTAATAATTGTATTAATTCAGTAAGACAATTGTCTATTTGCGCTTCCTCGATTATGGTTGGAACACTTAACAGTTTCAATTCATTTTGTGTTATTTCGCTTTTAAATCCTAGTTGTTCTAACAATGATTTATTTTCTTGCCAAATGATTTGGTCTTCATTCGGCAGCGATTTTATTATTGGGAAAAGCAACATTTGTGCATTAATAGGTGCATTGACAAAGTCCTTTAATAATTTTTCATATTGGATGCGTTCTGTTGCACGTCGAATATGAATTACTAAGATACCTGACTTGCAATTGGTAAGCAGGTATTTTCCGCGTATTAAATAATGAGGAATATGGCTGAATTCATCGTTCAAGGTTATATTTTGCTGAACAGCTTCTTCTGAATTTTTTATGGTATAAAAATTCTCCCAATCTTCTTCTTGTGGCACTATTTTACCAAATCCTTGCTCATGAATTTTTGAGGAATTTGTTGAGCTGAAGTCCGATTTAGAGAACTTATGAAAAGGATTAAATGATGGATTGATTTTAATTTGAGGTTCTATGACATCATTTTTTCGATACGAACTTGGGATGTCAAAACTTGTTTCTAAATCAAAATCAAGCGTAGGACTAATATTATACTTCCCCAACGCTTGTTTTGTAGCGCTCAGTAAAATAGCATAGATAAACCGATCTTCTTCAAACTTTATTTCCGTTTTTGTTGGATGGATATTCACGTCTATTTTACTAGGATCAATAGTTAAAAATATAAAATAGGAAGGGAATGATTTTTCTGGAACTAATCCTTCAAATGATTTGTTTATGGCATGATTGAAATAGGAATCCTTAAAATAGCGATTGTTAACAAAAAAATATTGTTCTCCTCTCGTTTTTCTTGCGATATCTGGTTTGCCTACATAGCCAGCAATTTTAATAATATCACTTTCTTCTTCAACCGGGACTAATTTTTCATTCATCGATTTGCCAAAAATATCGACGATCCTTTTTCTTAAAATGCCTGGTTGAAGTTGATAAACTTCTTCATTGTTGTGTATTAAAATCAGATGGCACTCAGGATGCGCCAACGCAATACGAATAAATTCTTCCCTAATATGCCCAAATTCTACGTAATCTGACTTTAGAAAATTTCGGCGCGCAGGGACATTAAAAAATAGATTTTTTATTTCGAAATTACTTCCGTTACTACAAACGATTTCACCTGATTTGGTTATTTTGCTAGATTCTATTTCTACTAATTGACCAATTTCTTGGTCTGATTTTTTTGTTTTTAAAACGACTTGAGCAATGGCCGCAATAGATGCTAATGCTTCCCCACGAAAACCTTTCGTTTTAAGTTGAAATAAATCATCAACATGTTCAATTTTGCTTGTAGCATGACGATTAAAGCAACTTTTACTGTCTACACTATTCATTCCGTCGCCATCATCTATTAGTTGAATAAGTGTCCTTCCAGCATCTTTAATTACGACTTTGATTGTCTTGGCATGCGCATCAATAGCATTCTCCATCAATTCCTTAACGACGGATGACGGGCGTTGCACTACTTCTCCAGCAGCAATTTGGTTAGCAATGTGTTCAGGTAATAATCGAATTATACTCATGTATTAGATGGTTTAATTCGAATTAAAAGATACGCACTATAATTTATTAATCTTAAATGAGATGTAATAAAGGTATCGTTTCCGTATTGATTGATTAGCGCCATAAGAGTAGTAAACAAAAATAAGGATTATCCTTGAAAATAATCCTTACTTATGAAACTTATTAATCTTTCTTACAAGCGTACAATAGTACCTTTATATTCAGTGTTTTCTTTGTACTCAGGATTTGCGATATTCACTTTCCAAATATAGGCCTTATTAGCCGTAGCCATTTTGCCATTTCGTTTGTCGTAACCATCCCAAGCATTGCTTGCATCACTAGATTCAAAAACTATTCCTCCATCTGAAGGGTCAATAATTATTAAGTTAAACGGGGTCTTTCTTTGGGTAAGTGCAAATGGCATGAAAGTACTTTTTCTTGCGTCATTTGAAAAGGGATCGAAAGCATTTACGGCAAGTAAATTATAATCTTCAACAGTGTTAACCGTTTTTGTAATTGAAGATTTACAATTAAATTCATTGCTGCATGAAACGGTTATTTGATTATCACCTTTCTTAAATAGATAAATTTCAGTCTCTTTAAGGTTTGATCCGACTAACTTATTATTAAGATAAATAGCTATCGTTGTTTCATTAGACTTCACGTTAATTGGCAAGGTAGGAAGACCGTTTATGTAATTTAGGTCTTCAACATTAAAATCCAAACTAGGGGATTCATTCACCAATTGGGTGGTATGTTCGTTGAATATACCCTCAGAGGACATTGTACCAATACGATAATAGCCTTTTTCTTCGATAGTTACAAAAGTTACACTTTTCGCAGGTAGAATTAATTGTTGATTACTTGGCGTAACAAGAACTAAATCAGTAGCATTTTTATTTGAAAGTGCCTTTTTATCTCCAATGCAATTGAACGAAAGTGTGGGATAAACGATGCTCGAATTTACGATTAAGTCATTTTCTTGCATTGGTACTGGTTCAATTTGTTCGTCTGTGCTAAAAATATCAGCTTGTTTAATTTCATCTATATGTAAATTTTCATATTCGTTGTAGTCAGTATCAATCGTTGGTATTTCAGTAACTTTTTCTAGAATAAAAGCTACAGTTTGCTTTTTAACCTGCTGGCTAATTAGGTTTTGTTTATCAGTGGCTTTGTCAATTTTAGTTGGCTTGTTCTTTTGTGAAGTATTTTTACCAATTTCTTTGTTTTTGGAATTGGTAGTTTCTTTTAAGTTATTCCAAAGTAAAAGTGATGTAATGGAGATTAATACAACGGATCCAAAAACCCATCGCCATACTTTAACGGGGCTTTGTACAGGAATATTTTTATCTAATTTGTTAGTTAAACTCTTCCATGCAGACGCATCGTAGGGCAATTCGTGCCCATCAAGTGCTTGTTTGAAAAGTTCTTCTATGTTTTTATTTATCATTCTTCAATTTTTGAAAATTTTATACTTAATCTATTCTGTAAATTTACTTTTGCCTTGGACAAATTGGATTTTGACGTTCCTTCGCTTATTCCTAGAATTTCACTTATTTCTTTATGTGAATATTCTTCAAAGACATATAGATTAAAAACAGTACGGTAAGCTGGTGATAATTTTTGAATCTCGTCCATTGCAACTTTTGCTTTAAGTTCCAAATAGATTAGGTTTTCTTTTTTTTCTAATTCATTTTCAGCTAACTGTTTAAAATCATTGTCATTTTCGGTAAGAAATGGATTTCGTTTCGCCTTTCGAATAGCATCTATTGCGGTATTAGATATAATACGCCTTAGCCACCCTTCAATCGAGCCGCGGAAATCAAAATGTTCCAATTTTTCAAAGACCTTAATAAAACCATCTTGAAGAACTTCTTGTGCACTATCTCGATCACTTATGTATCGTAGACAAACTGACATCATTTTTCCATAATACAATTTAAAAAAGGCTTCTTGAGACCGTCTGTCTTTCCGAAGGCAACCTTCTATAATTTGTTTTATTTTGTCAATATTCTCCAATGTGTTTCAGCTTAAAAACGTAAGGGTCTCTTTTGGGTTGCCTTATTTAAATTTAACCCTTAAAAAGATTTAGAAATTCGCTTATTTTACGTCAAATATATTAATTTCGTAGTTAATATTATTAACTAAATTTTTGAAATGAAAGTAACTGTTGTAGGAGCTGGAAATGTTGGCGCTACTTGCGCTGATGTCCTCGCTTATCGGGAAATTGCCAATGAAATAATTTTGTTGGATATCAAAGAGGGGTTTGCTGAAGGAAAAGCCTTAGATATTTGGCAAACGGCACCCATTAATCAGTATGATTCAAGGGTAATTGGTTCGACCAATGATTATTCTAAAACAAAAGATTCTGATGTTGTAGTTATTACTTCCGGATTACCTCGTAAGCCTGGTATGTCAAGAGATGATTTAATTGCCACCAATGCGGGAATTGTAAAGACGGTTACTGAAAATATTGTTAAGCATTCTCCTAATGCCATTATTATTGTTGTGTCTAATCCTTTAGATGTAATGACTTATTGCGCTTATTTAAATGCAAAAATAGACCCAAACAAAGTTTTCGGAATGGCGGGTGTGTTAGACACGGCTCGTTACCGAGCTTTCCTAGCAACTGAGTTAAATGTTTCTCCGAAAGATATTCAGGCTGTGTTGATGGGTGGGCATGGTGATACGATGGTGCCGCTTCCTAGATATACAACTGTTGCAGGTATTCCAGTTACGGAATTAATTGAAGAAGAAAAATTAAATGAGATCATTGAACGCACTAAATTTGGCGGTGGAGAAATCGTTAAATTACTTGGTACTTCAGCTTGGTATGCACCAGGAGCAGCTGCTGCTCAGATGGTTGAAGCAATTGTTCGTGATCAACGAAGAATATTCCCTGTTTGTGCTTGGTTACAAGGTGAATATGGTTTCAGTAATATTTATTTAGGTGTACCAGTTATATTGGGCAAAAACGGTATAGAGAAAATTATTGAATTGGATTTGAATCAAGAAGAAAAAGTACTCTTAGCTGAATCGGTTGAAGCCGTTAAAAGTGTAATGGATGTATTAGATGCTATGAATGCTAATGCATAACTGACTAAAGAATTATATTAAAAGCGCTTTTTAGCGCTTTTTTTTTTAATTTAATTCTACCGCACCAATGTCTG
The DNA here is from genome assembly GCA_903939755.1 of uncultured Flavobacteriales bacterium. GTDB lineage: Bacteria > Bacteroidota > Bacteroidia > Flavobacteriales_D > Crocinitomicaceae > UBA952. Next base: position 41,731 of record CAJAII010000036.1, read on the forward strand.
GCGGATTATTTCTTGGTGTACCATAAATGTCATTTGTGACGGTTGTCACTATTCCATTTCCGTTCAGTGTAGAAATGGTTGTGAATAAAAAATCTCCTTGGGCAGTATCTTCAAATAATGGATTGTCATTCCATAATATATTTTGGTAGAAGGGATCTGTGTAGATCGTTTCTGAGCGAATCAGACTATTTTTTATATCAAAATTTAAGCTTACTCCATTCATCTGAATGGTATCGATTGCAAGTTCGCTACTTAAATTTCCTGTAATAATACAATTATAGAATTTGCCTTCATTAATGGATCCAACGTTGGTTGTTCCATTATAATAATCATTGTAAAAATTGCTAATCCCTACAGCAGGAGCTTGAGAATTGCCATAACCAAGTAAATTACAATGATTAAAATTAAAATCGCCACCTTCTAAAACAATCAGTGCATGTGTGCCGCATTTAGAAATTATGCAATTTTCGGCCTTGACTTTTCCTCCAGAATATATGAAGATTCCATACCTTGAGTGGTTGAATATTTTCGTGTTGCTTACAGTCAGCGTATAATTTGGGTTGGCGTTATCGTTTGAATAGACATGAATTCCGGAAGTTCCATTTTTAATAATCGCATAGTTGATGGTGGATTCTTTGGCCTCGTGAAAGTATATTCCATAATATTGCCCTTCCACATCTTGATACATTTGTTCCAGTCGATCGCCTTTAAAAACAACTTCGTTGCCTAAATTTCCTTCCACATGCAACGTAGATTTATAGACATATAACAGTGAATTTTTATGCAAATGTATTTGTGTTCCGGCTGGTATTGTTAATGTTTTAGCTGAATCTACGGCTGCGTATCCATAAATAACATGTGGCTTATCGTTTGCCCATGTTCCTTCGTTAAGGTCCTTGTAATGAAAGTAAGCATCTTGCCCCCAAACAGCTAATTTTACATATTGATCCACACCATTAGTTCGGAAACGAATTGAATCCTCAATAATTAATGGGAGTGTTTGTCCATTGGTAGTTAAGGTGACTTCTACAAATGCGAAAAGACTGTCATTACCCAATATCTTGGTATCTTTAATTATGTTTTGGCTTATCCCATCAACATTCATTCTGAAAAAAGAATTGGCTCCCCCCATTAATTCAATCTCTTCTATAATAAGCGTTTTATTTTCGTTGTTATAGATCTTAAATTGTTGCGTAGTTGATCCAATAGTGGTAAAAACGGTATCAAAAACCAAGGTGTCCACCGAAAAACTCAAGTGCTTTTTTGAGAAAGACTTATTTTTTCCACAACTAGTAGTAAGGGAAAGGAATCCGATTACGAAACTAAATAGAATTAAAGATATTGCTTTCTTTTTCATAGTTCTTCAACGGGCAAATCTACGTAATATTAGGGTTTTAATATACAATTCATTTTTCTTTTTTAAGTCCAATTTTCAATCCATAATAAATAAATACCTTTATTCTTTATTTGTAATTATAAATTAGATTGAACCTTCCTGCCTTTAGGTTGTAATTGAAAAAAAAAATACCATGAAAACTTTAATTTTTTCAATTTCGTTTTTTCAAGTTGCGATTTTGTTTTCACAGCCGCCGGAAGAAAATAAGGTGACCAACTCATCGTTCAATTTTAATTCAACAATTCCTGCAATAGTAATGGATTCCATTCAATTGGAAAATTTGAATGAGGTAGAAATACTTAGCTCGAAAAAACCAAGTAAAAATAGAGGGGATGTCTCCAATTCAAAGCAGGAAATTAAATCTATTAGTACGACTTCTGATAAATTTGTTCAGAAAAAGAAAGTGGCATCAAGTCAGTCAAACTCTCGATCTGCCGATGCCCCATTGCAAGAAAAAATGGATGAAGATGTGCAATTATTAAAGGAAGAAGACCCAAATTCTTTTGAGTATAATTTATTCTATTACATCTCTGGTAATTATAACGTTGAACGTGAAAATGAGTTAATTAAAGCGGAGCAATTGGCTCCATTAGACCCAACAGTACTCACTCAATGTTTGGCCAATGCGATCGTGAAAAATGATTCCGCAGGAACAATTAACTATTTAGAAAAATTAAAAGCTAAGCAATTATTATCCGAAGAAGTTATTTCTTATGCAAAGGATTTGCTACTTTCTGGTGCTGAGGACCAGGTGTTAATCACTCATGGATTCTTTGATTCGTATGGTGTTGCGTATCAACAATATGTTAATGATTTTCATTCTGAATTAACCACTATTTCGTTGGATCTTATGCAAAGTGAATCCTATCGATTTTTGTTGGCTAAAAAAGGCTACCTACTTCCAAAGGATAACACCATAAACACGAACTATTTAGCTTCTTTTTGCAATCTAAATAGCGACAAAAACATTGCTTTATCTATGACATTTCCAAGAGAATATTTGTCACCGATTAAAGAGTTTTTATTTCCAATTGGATTGGTTTTTGAATACCGAAAAAATAATAAGTTAACGAAAGATAATTTAGTTTTGCGCAATGAGCAATTATGGAATCAAACATTAGAAAAGCGAAACATGCATGAATTTCATTCCATAGAAAGCAATAATTTATCATCCAACTATTTGCCCATGTTACTTTTTCTAAAAGCGGAATATGCATTGAATGGGGATAAATTGAAATTGGACTGGGTAGAAAAAGAAATCGATTTTACTGCACGGAAATCTGGAAAACAAAGCTATATCAAGAAACATTAACATGATATTACTCAAAAAAAAGTATGATTCTATTCCTGATGAAGAATTGATGGCCTTGCTATCAAAAGGGGATAAGCGTGCGTTTGATGAGTTATATCATAGGTATTCGGGTGTGTTGTTTGGGTATTTTAATAAAATGCTTTGGCGTGATCGTGAAAAAGCAGAAGATTTAGTCCACGATATTTTTGCAAAGATAATTGTCTCGCCACAATCTTTTGATGTTACTCGCTCTTTTAAAACTTGGTTGTTTGCGGTAGCTTGTAATATGTGCAAAAATGAATACAAGCGGAAAGAAGTACGGAAAAATACTTCGATAGGAATTGACAATCACATTTCGATTAAAAGTGATGTTAATGTTTTTAATGAAGTACAAGATAAAATTTTCATGTCTGCATTTGACAAAAGTTTGGTCCAATTGGATGATAAACATCGTGATGTATTTTCACTTAGGCACCTTCAAGGATTCTCCCTAAAGGAAATTGCAGATGTATTGGAAATCAATGAGGGGACTGTCAAATCTCGCTTGTTTTATGCTACAAAGCAATTGGCAGAAAAATTAAAAGAATACCAGGTGGTTTTAAGTCATTAAAAAATAAAAAAATGGATGCTCAATTAGAAAATTGTATTAAATCGAAGTTTTATGCTGAACTTACAAGTTCAGAGAGGGAGGCCTTGTCGATTTATTGTACGAACGAGGATGAATTTAATTTATTAAAGGAAATCTATAACTCAATTGACTTACAGGAGAATGTTAGCTCTATGCCGAATCATTCTGTGAAAATAAAATTAGATCAGCTTTTTGAAGAAAATTATGCTAACGCTCAAGATAGCCGAGCCATCGTGCAAGCACGGAGCTTCTATCAAAAACCTTTATATTATTTAGCAGCGGCAAGTGTGATACTCGCTCTGTCTTTACTATTTATTAATTTTAATTCAACTCAAATCACCCAAGTGAAAACGGGGCGTACTATTCCGGTAAAAAAGGAAAAGGTGAAGGAAATCAAAGCAATTGTACCAGAGGACAAAACTTTATTAGCTAAAAATATAATCCCTAAACCTGCTCCTCGTAAGTTTAAAAATGAAAAGCTTCCAGTTTTGGCCGCAGAGATGGAAGAAGTAATCGCTTATGAAGATGTTAATGAAATTACTTCTTTTTCATTTCAATCCGTTTATAAAGGAACTTATGATGACGATGTCGCAGCTGATTTTGAGGGTGAGATAACGAAGGAACGTGCAGATAGGAATAGTTCTCCTCTTCTTGAAATTCCAGAAATGTTGGAGGTCTTATTTGCCGCTTACTAAACAGATTTTCTTAGGGTGAAATGTTCTTTCTGTTTATTAGGTTGTCTAATCAATAATCCCATTTTAAAAAAATCAATTGTTAGATGATATTGGTGATCGCTGGATAATTTATTCCATGCGCTAAACATATCATTGTTCCATCTAATGTCATCTAAAATAAAAATGGTGTCGTTGTGCGTGTGCTTTTCAAGTTTTTTTACATACTCAATCAAGCTATTTCCGTCGTGATGGCCATCAATAAATACAAGGTCAAATAGTTCTGTAATAGGCTCATTAAAATAATCTTGAAATGTGCAATTTTTAGTATGAATTTGATCGTTGAGGCTGTGGTTTAAAATATTTTTTTTCGCTACCGCAAATGTTTCTTTGCAACCTTCTATGCTAGTTATTTTTGCCAATGGGTTTCCCCAATGCATTTGTAAAGTCCCCGTTCCTAAAGATGTTCCTAACTCTAATACAGACATAGGCTGATAGGAATGCATGATCCTAATTAATAAATCACCGTATTTCTTATGAGTTGAATTCGTTGTAAATATTTGTTTTACGGTTCTTTGTTTCCCTAATTTTTTAGATCCGGCTCCAAATTCCTCAAAATCGATGCTTGTGTTGTCAGATCTCAGTTCGGCAAAGAGTGCTTTTTGACGGTGTTTTATCTCTGATGAAATTGGCCTACTGAGAACTTTGTCCATTAAGTTGTAAACAAATGGAGAATGAATTCCTTGTCTTCCTTTGGCATTCAAGCTATATTTTATAAATTCGAACCCTATATTCATTCAGCAAAGTAAAGAAATCGTTTTTAAATGACCGAAAACCAAGTTAATTTAATAAAAAATCAATGTGATAAAATTTTTCATGAAGTGGTAAGTTTGTCTATCATTAAACCTTGTACGGTTGGTGATGGAATACTACAACTTACTTCCGAAGAGTTTTTAGCGTATAAAGATAAATTTGACAAGGGTAATCATAGGGTTTGTGTGTTTATTCCTGCTTCTGGTTCTGGTTCTAGAATGTTCGAGTTTGTTCGTGATTACTTATTTGAACCTTCAGAAAGAACGCGTGGTCTTATTGAAAAATTAATTAGTCAAATCTCGGATTTTGCTTTTTATCAATTACTTTCTCAGGAAATAAAGGATAGGATAGTTGCTGGAGAGATTGATTGGCGATTTTTACTGTCTTTTTTAATGGAGAAGGAAGGGTTGAATTATGGAGAGTTACCTAAAGGCTTATTTCCATTTCATAGGTATGATGCGGGTGTGAAAAGCGCTATTGCAGAGCATATTCAGCAATCTACTTTAATTAATGCGGAAAATGTCGCATTTCATTTTACCATTCAGAAACGTTTTGAGGATGTTATTTGTAATGAAATTAACAAAATTGAAAAAGAGACGAATCAGAAGTTTAATGTTACTTATTCCGAACAAGATGAGGGTTCCAATTCGTTTGTGTTTAATGCTAATAAAGAACCCATTACAGACGATCAGGGTTCCTTTATTCGACGACCAGCAGGCCATGGGGCTTTGCTATCCAATTTATCTGCGATAAATAACCCACTTATTTTTATTAAAAACATTGATAATATTCAACACTTTTCTAAATCGTCTGTTTCCATTTTGACATGGAGTGCTTTGGCAGGTATATTGGTGGAAATTCGTGCTTCTTTGAAGGCTTTAGTTGAAAATCCAAGATTTGAAACCTTAGTTAAGTTGAATGAGAAATATGGTTTATATACTGATTCAGAATTAAATAGGAACAAGGAACCCGAGCAGTTCTTGACTTTGATCAATCGGCCAATACGTGTTTGTGGTATGGTTAAGAATGAGGGGTATCCGGGAGGGGGGCCTTTTATGGTTGAAAAAAATGGCGTCGTTTCAAAGCAAATTATTGAAAAGGCTCAGGTGATTGATAATGCGGATGAAAATATATTGTTTTCAAGTACGCATTTTAATCCTGTGATGATGGTGGTTTGCAAAAACGATTTGAATGACCAGGAAATTGACCTGTCTAAATATGTAGATAATGATGCCTGTTTAAAAATAGTTAAATCTGTAAAAAACGAGGAAATAAGTTTCCTTGAATTACCTGGATTGTGGAACGGTAGTATGTATTTTTGGAATTCTGTTTTTGTTGAGATACCGAATGAAACATTCAGCCCTGTCAAGTCAGCACTTGATTTATTGCATCCTTTGCATTTGGGCTAGGTTATTTATTCCGTATGGCTTTAAATTGTTTGTGGGGAGAACCTGAAAAGGCAATGAATTTTGATGCTATCATATCCTCTTTCGTAATTCCTGTAACTAATATCGAATCGTTTATTTCTTTAATTATTTTAATCGTTTTGTGTTGTATCAAACCGTTTGTTAATATGCTCACTTTATTTCCGGAGAGGGCATTGTTTGGCAGCATATAGCCAGCTAATTTCTCCTTTTCATTTAAGTAAGCCATTACATTTAATGGTATTATCCCATTTTCTTTCTTTGCCATTTTATAGTATAAAGGCGTAATTTCAGGAGTTTTAAAAGCTGCTTGACCTATTTTTGTGAATGTCGCCTTTCCATAAATTGTTTCATTTGATTTAAGATTGATTTCTTTGGCGCTCACGTACTTGTTCACATGCTTTGTTTCTACATATACAATAAACTCAGGAGTGGTCGTCTTCTCTAAAATAGCGATTGTTTTTCCTTTCTCAATGTAAGCGCCAAGCTGGTAATTAACAGCAATTATTTTACCATCGAATGGTGCCGTGAAGAAGTAATTTTTCATGTTGTTTTCAAGTGCTTTAATGGCATAATAAGATGCCGTTAATCCTAATTCAGCCATAAAGATCCGTTCTTCATTTGATGAAAAATTGGGAAGTGAAGGAATTTTTGTACTTGGGGTAATTTTTTCTAAAAACGCATACCACTTGTCTCTTTCTTGGGGGAATTTAGCGTCAATTTGTGCAAAGACATTTCCAAATTCTCTAATTAATAATTGTTTTTTCTCTGTTAGGGTATAATATGCTGCATCAGAACTTAATAGGCACAATAATTCATTGGCCTTAAATACCTCGCCAACCCGCCATTTTTTATCTCCAACAGCTAGGTTTCCAGAAACTTCAAAAATTATATTGCTTGTATAAGTGGGTTCTTGGTATGCTGGTGAAGAAAATGGAAAAAATCGTTCTTGAAAGCTTGCTTGGATGCATTCGATTGAAGTGCTTGAATCATTTTTTTGAACTACCAGTGGAGCCTGTTTGGCTTTTACTATCATCCAAATGAAAGCATTGCACAAGATCACAGCAACAATTATTATTATACAAGTTAAATTTTTCATAAACGAAACTAGGTGTAAATTTACTAGAATCTATCAAATGAAATTATAGTTGCAATAATTTGGTCGTTTACTCATGGAATTAAATATTCTTAATTAAAACATTTCAAAGTTATTTTTTAATTTTAACGAAAAAAAAGATGACCAAGTCCTTTCAGTTAATATATATATCCTCGCTTCTTTTTATTTTTTGCGGGAATAGTTTTGCGCAACAAAAACGGAATGTCACATTAAATTGGTTGTCTAGTCCACAAACAGCACTGCTAATTTTGGGGGAACCTCAAATTAATTCAACTTCTTCGGCAGTTTTTACCCTTGACATTTCTACTATTCTTCCGCAGTTACAAGGGATTAGTTACCGCGAAGGAAGGCTCGCTGGATTTGTTGGCGAAATTCAATTGCCATATCCTGACGGAAGCTTACATACATTTAGTATCAAACGAAATAAAACAATGCACCCCGATTACAATGCTAAGTTCCCACAAATAATGACTTTAGACGGCTATGCTGTAGACGGCTCGGGAGCTTTCGCCAAATGGGATGTTACACCACAAGGATTTCATGCGATGATAATGATTCCAGGTAAGAGTACTGTATTTATTGATCCGATGTTTAAAAATAATACACAATTGTATATTGTTTACCATCGAAAAGATTTCGTTACTAACAAAGTTAAAGTTTGTAATGTTGTGGAGGAAGAGGGGGAGCCGAATAGTAATGTAAAAAGTATTTTTGGAACTTGTGAACTTCGCACCTATCGTTTGGCGCTATCCAACTCTGCTGAGTATACAACTTTTCACGGTGGAACTGTCGTGCTAGCAGCAGCAGCGCAGGTTACAACGATGAATCGAGTGAATGGTGTTTATGAAAAAGACATCGCCATTACAATGACGATTATTCCCAATAATAATTTGTTGATTCATACGAATGCTGCCACTGATCCTTTCACAAATGGAAATGCAGGTAGCATGATTAATCAAAATCAAACGAGTGTTGATAACCTAATTGGCAGTGCTAATTACGATATAGGTCATGTTTTTGGAACAAATAGTGGCGGATTGGCTGGATTAGGGGTTGTTTGTTCAGGAGGACAGAAAGGGCGAGGAGTTACAGGCAGTAGCGCTCCAATCGGTGACCCTTTTGATATCGATTATGTTGCCCACGAAATGGGCCACCAATTTGGTGGTAATCATACGCAAAACAATCCTTGCAACAGCGTTAATGCTGCTCGACGCGAACCTGGTAGTGCAAGTACAATAATGGGTTATGCAGGGATTTGTGCTCCAAATGTTCAAAATAATTCAGATGATTATTTTCACGGGTATAATCTCGGTGAAATTAGTATTGAGATCTTAAGTAACGGTCACCAGTGTGAGGTGCTAACTGCATTGAATAATACGTCACCCACTATTCAATCCACAAGTGGTAATATTGTAGTGCCAATATCAACTCCTTTCATCTTAACAGGTAATGCTTTTGACGCCGAAGGTGATGTACTAACTTATTTGTGGGAGCAAATGGATAACGAGGCAAGTACTCAACCACCGGTTGCTACCGCGACAGGTGGTCCAAATTTCAGAAGTTTTAACCCTTCAACTGATACGTCGCGCTATTTTCCGAAGTTATCCACTTTGGCATCTAACGGACCTTTCACTTGGGAGGTATTACCATCTGTTGCACGAGTGATGGATTTTAGGTTGTCTGTAAGGGATAATCATGCTGTGGGTGCTTGTAATGATTATACTGATTTAACAGTTACTACCAATGCGACTGCGGGTCCATTTGTCGTTACGTATCCTTCAGCATCAGGAATCACTTGGCCCGGTGGAAGTTCACAAACGGTCACTTGGTCGGTTGCAAATACTACTGCAGCTCCAATTAATTGTTCAACGGTACGCATTTTACTTTCTCTAAATGGGGGACAAACTTATCCGTATGTTTTGTCAGCGTCAACTGCCAATGACGGTTCTGAAGTGATTATTTGTCCTAACGTGGTATCCAATACAGCAAGAATCATGGTCATGTCAGGAGCTCAAACATTTTTTGATATTTCTAATAATAATTTTTCAATTACGTGTAATGGTCAAGATGTACCACTTTTCACCTCTATTTCTCCAGTATGCCAAAATGATTCGAACTTTGTACTTCCCGCTTTATCAGACAATGGTATAGCTGGAACATGGCTACCTGCATTAAATTTATCCAATGTTGGTACAAGTAATTATACTTTCACGCCTGTTGCTACTGCTTGTGCCAGCGCGACAAGCTTTTCATTAATTGTAGCAGCCATTCAACAACCAATCTTTGCACCATTTACGGCTATTTGTCAAAATGAGAGTATAGTTCTACCAACTGTTTCGCAAAACAATATTTCGGGTACTTGGTCACCATTAGTTGATACACAAGTGCCGGGTAATTTTTCATTTACTTTTACGCCTAATGCAGGCCTTTGTGCAACGGATACAGCTCAAATTTTGACGGTTAGTCCAACCCCAACCGTGGCCGTTTCCACTAGTGGTATAACACTGACAGCCCTGCAGATTGGTGCGGATTACCAATGGATAGATTGCATAGGTAACGTGTCGATTCCTGGAGCAACTAATCAAAGTTTTACTACGACTGAAATTAGTGGTACATACGCTGTTATTGTTTCCTTGGGTCAATGTGCAGATACCTCTGATTGTTTTACTGTCGATCAGTCAGATCTATCGGAAGTCACTATTCATCTTGTAATTCAACCCAACCCAACAGCAGAAAGTATTACTATTTCATGGCAGGGTGATATGGAGGAACTCATTTTGACGGATGCTTCGGGTAAGACATTAAGGCGAATTTCAGTTGCAGGTTTGAGCCATCTCTCAATTAATCTGAAGGAATTTGCAGCGGGAATTTACTACATAGATGCTTACCAGTTAAAGGGAAGACAGTGTTATAAATTAATTAAGTTGTAATGTTCAAAGTTTTCTGCCTAGTACTATTCTATTCTTCTTTTACACTCGTTAGTCAAACATATTACCTTACGGGTCGTCCTTTTTCATTCGAAAGAAATAATGCGATTAAAGAGGTTGCATTTCGATGGAATTTCACCATGAGCTACGCTGGAAATGATGTTGTTGAAGCTTTTGGATTGGATTCATTAAATCGCTACAACGACAGTATTCATAAATTAATAGGGGTGCAATCAGGTTGGGGAAATGATTGGCTAAACGAATTATTTGAGCAAACAGATAAGGAGGAATTAATCCATGAAAAGATTAGGAATCAGCTTAGAATTCACCCTTTATTTATCCGAATAACTAAAGATTATAAGGATAAGTTTATAGGTTATGTGGAAGATTTTATTTTAGTAACTAAGGCATCAAAACCAAAACATTATAAGGCATTCGTTTGGAGCAAGAATGCTGAGGGAGTTATTTGTCTCGCCTCTTTCGATTGTAAATTGAAACGCAAGGTTACTGTCAAATATTTAACTGATTGCCAACTACCTTACGAAATTCCACAAAACGGCTTAATTCTTAAGGAAATTTCGCTTTAGCAAATATTGCTGCTTTATTGGTTGTTAATTTTTAGTCAGTTCAAGTGAGCTATTCCTGCGTTTCCTTTATTACGCCCCTTGTATGTGGAATAGGTTTAGTTATGCTTAATGACTTTAAATTTCTTATTGGGTGAACCTGTAATGACAATAAATTTTGAAGCAATTACATCCTCTTTCGTAATGCCTGTAACTAATATCGAATCGTTTATTTCTCGAATTATTTTAATCGTTTTATGTTGTATCATACCGTTGCTTACAAGGCAAACTTTGTTCCCTGATACTGCATTGTTTGGCAGCATATAGCCAGCTATTTTCTCCTTTTCATTTAAGTAAGCCATTACATTTAATGGTATTATCCCATTTTCTTTCCCCATCATCTTATAGTATAAAGGCGTAATTTCAGGTGTTTTGATATTTGCTTGACCTATTTTTGTGAATGTAGCTTTTCCATAAAATGTTTCATTTGATTTAAGATTGATTTCTTTGGCACTCACATACTTGTTCACATGCTTTGTTTCTACATATACAACAAACTCAGGAGTGGACTCTTTCACTAGGGTAGCGACTGTTTTTCCTTTCTCAATATAAGCGCCAAGCTGATAATTAACAGCTATAATTTTACCATCGAAGGGTGCCGTGTAGAAGTAATTTTTCATGTTGTTTTCAAGTGTTTTAATGGCATAATAAGATGCCGTTAAGCCTAATTCAGCCATGAAAATTCGTTCTTCATTTGATGAAAATGTGGGAAACGAAGGAATTTTTGTGCTTGGTGTTATTTTTTCAAGAAATGCGTACCACTTGGCTTTCTCTTGCGGAAATCTATTTTCAATTTGCGCAAAAACATTCCCAAAATCTCTTATTAATAACTGTTTTTTCTCTGTAAGCATGTAATAGGCTGCATCAGAACTTAATATGCACAAAAGATCATTTGCCTTAAATGTTTCTCCAACCCGCCATTTTTTGTCTCCAGCTAATAAATTTCCTGAAACTTCAAAAATTATATTACTTGTATATTTGGGCTCTTGGTATGCCGGTGACGAAAACGGAATATTTCGTTCTTGAAAGCTAGCTTGAATACATTCGATTGAAGTGACTTTATCATTTTTTTGAACTGTGGAGGTAGTCTGTTTGGGTTTTACAAGTATCCAAATGATACCGTTAGAAACGATCACAGCAACTATTAAAATTATACCCGTTAAATTTTTCATAAACGAAACTATGTGTAAATTTACAAGAAACTAGCAAATGAAATGTAGTTCCATTTATTTGGTCCTTTTATTAACCTTTTTTTCTTTCAATAGATTACATTCCCAATTTCAATTTTCTTATAACGACTCTATATCGGTTAGCAAATATGGAGCTGCTTTAGCTTTTCCTTGGGCAGGTGGATTAAATTATGTGCAGGTATCAGATCTCGATATCGATTACGATGGCGATAAGGATTTATTTGTATTCGATCGAAGTAACAATCAAATTCGAGTTTTTAGACACGATGTTCTAGGAGCCAATCATTCTTATTCGTTTTTGGCAGATAGCCGTAATTTGTTTCCGCCTGACTTGCGTTATCGTGTTATTATGATGGATTACAATGGAGATGGGAAGAATGATCTATTTACCTACGGAATAGGAGGGGTAATGGTCTATAAGAATACGGGTAATTCTATTTCAGGCTTATCATGGACCTTAGAAAAAAACTTGCTTTACTCTAATTATTGGGGAACGATGTTGAATTTATACGTGAGTTCTAGCGATATCCCAGCTATCGTTGATGTTGATCTTGATGGGGATTTGGATATTCTAACGTATCATATCGGCGGCGAGCATGTTCAATACCATCAGAATCAGAGTATGGAATTATATGGGCACGCTGATTCATTAGAATTTATTTTAAAAAACGAATGTTGGGGTGGTTTCCGGGAAGATGTAACGTCCAACGCCATATTTTTAAATGATCAGGATTCGCCTTGTATTGCTGGAAACGTTCCTAATCCTGAATTACCCATCATTAACAAGCCAATTGCTGATGATTCAAAAGCACATTCAGGGTCTACGCTTTTAGCAATTGACATAGATGGTTCCGGCGTGAAAGATTTAATAATTGGCGATGTTTCGTATCCTACTATGAATTTATTGATAAATGGTGGTACACTTCCGAATACTAATTCATTAATGGTATCTGTTGATCCTGCATTTCCAAGCAATAGTGTGAGTGTAAACATGCAATTATTCCCTGCGGCGTATTCTGTCGATGTTGATTTTGATGGAATCAAAGATTTATTAGTTGCTCCCAATGCGCGAGGCGTATCAGAAAATGAGCAAAGTGTACTTTATTATAAAAATACGGGCTCAAATTCAGTAAGTAATTTTGTATATCAAACAAAATCCTTCTTACAAGAGGAAATGATTGAGCATGGCACCGGATCTATTCCTGTTTTTGCGGATGTAACCGGAGATGGTTTGTTGGATATGTTTGTTTGCAATTTCTTTGCTTATAAGCCCACGCTATTAAAAGAAAGTAGAATTGCTTATTACAAAAATACAGGCACGCTTTCACAGCCAGTATTTACATTTATTGACGATGATTTTTTGAATTTGTCGCAGGCAAATTATGGTTTGCGAATGATTGCTAGTTTTGGTGATCTTGATGGCGATTCAAAGCCGGATCTTATCTTAGGTTTAGAAGATGGAAGTTTGGTCTATCGTAAAAATATAAGTACTGGTTCTAATCCTTTATTTGGAAATGCGGTAACGTCTTATCCGGATAATAATGGAACTCCCATCAATGTAGGTCAATATGCGGCGCCACAACTTTTCGATTACAATAGGGATGGAAAATTGGATTTATTAATTGGAAAAAAAACAGGTGAAATAGTCTATTATGAAAATATCGGCAGTTCATTGGTTCCATCATTTCAATTGATGACAAGTATGCTCGGAAATGTGGATGTTTCTACTAGTACCCCAGATGGATTTCCATACCCTCATTTCTTCCTTCATGACGATACTACTTATTTATTGGTGGGAGGTTATGACGGACAGTTGCGATTTTATGATAGTATTGATGTAACGACCAATGGTAATTTTCACGTTCGACAGGCTAATTTTTTAGGATTAGACATTGGTGCTTACAGCGCTTGTTCGGTGAATGATATCGATAATGACGGTAGTTTAGATTTATTTGTTGGGCAAGATTTAGGTGGTGTTTTTCATTTAGAACACGATGCAAACAGTAATCTTGGAATTGGTGAGCAGGATGAATCGGTAGGCTTTTTTATACATCCTAACCCAACGAGTGGTTTGTTTTGTATTGAAAGCACCAAAATTGGAAGTGCTATTACTATTATGGATAATTTTGGCCGTCTCTGTCAAACCCTTGTAATTGACAAAAACACCACATGGATTGATTTATCGTCCTTATCGAATGGCATTTATTTCTTAAAAATGCAAGGAGATATTAATGTGGTAAGATTGGTAAAGTTTTAGCGAACGATAAATTCGAACATCTTTTCACCTTCGATATTTCCTGAAAGAATATCTCCTATAGCTACAGGTCCGACACCTGCAGGAGTACCTGTAAAGATTAAGTCGCCTATTTTTAAGGTAATGTATTTTGATACATGGGCAATTACTTGATCGATATTAAAAAGCATTTCATTGGAATTACTTTTTTGTTTCAGCTCCCCATTTTGAAAAAACTCAAAATTTATGGGTTGATTCAGACTTGCGATGTCCAGCCATTTTTCAGAGATAGCAGCACTATTATCGAATGATTTTGCTTTTTCCCAAGGGAGTCCATTTTTTTTACACTCGCTTTGTAAGTCTCGTGCAGTAAAATCAATTCCTAATCCAATTTGATGATAGTATTTGCTTGCAAATACTTGATCGATGCATTTCCCTACTTTGCTGATTTTAACCACCAACTCGCATTCATAATGCAAGTCCTTTGTAAATGTTGGATAATAGAAATCCTTTTCTCTAAGTAATGCCGTGTCGGGCTTCATGAAAAAAACGGGTTCTTTTGGTACTTCAGCTCCCATCTCTTTCGCATGTTCGCTGTAATTTCTACCAATACAAATAATTTTCATTTTGTATTAAATTTATTCGCTAAGGAACTTAGTTTATTGGAAAGGTCTTCTTCTTTTTTTTGTTCTTTCTCCAATTTTATCTTTTCCATTTCTTTTCTAAGACACAATTTGGTGTGATTCGTAAAATCAGCCTCGAGCATCCAGCCATAATAGCCAGGTTCATTGGTGTTTACTTGTTGGATTGTTTTTCCTTTGTGCTTACCGAAATTATAGATGGTTTCGCCTTTTTCGTTTTTTGCTAAACGGCCCGCATAATCGACCATTTCAAAACTACTATTTCTTGAAAAGTTGGATAAGAAATTTACATCCGGCTCAAGTTGTTCGTATCGTTCTAGTTGCGCTTTAAGCACCTCCCAGGTAACTCTTGTGTCGAATAATGCATTATGTGCATTCTCCATAGGTTTCCCAGTATAGAACAAGCACGCGGCAGATAAAGTACGCTGTTCCATCTTGTGAAAAATATTCTGAATATCTACGAAGGCCTTATTGGAAAAATCAGCATCGATACCAACACGAATAAGTTCTTCTACTAATACGGGAATATCAAATTTATTTGAATTGAAACCAGCTAAATCAGCATCTCCAATAAATTCCATGATTGCCGGGGCGAGTTCTCGTAATGTCCGGGCTTGCTTAGCCATTTCATTTGTTATACCATGGATTTCACAAATTTCCTGCGGAATTTCCATTTCTGGATTTACTATTTCATTGTATTCTAATTCGCTACCATCGGGGTGGATTTTGATGATTGCAATTTGCACAATTCTGTCTTTTGTGATTTGTATACCTGTCGTTTCAAGGTCAAAAACACAAAGTGGGCGTTTTAATTGTAGTTTCATGATATAGTATAGATAAAAAAAGTCCCCATGTTAGACAGGGGACTTAATAAAGTGTTAGAAGAGATTATTTAATTATAATAAACTCTGTTCTTCTATTTTGAATATGTAATTTGTCAGTACATGGTTTACCATCTGTACAGTCATTTAACAATTTTTCTTCACCGTATCCTTTTGCTTCAATTCTATCTGGATTAACAATTTTAGATTTTATGTAAGCAACCGCTGTTTTGGCTCTCATTTCGGAAAGTCTTTGGTTGAATGCAGCACCACCTCTGCTATCCGTATGAGAAGCAATTTCTATTTTTAGATTTGGATTATCATTCATTATTTTAATAACCTCCACTAATTTATTTTTAGAATAATCTGTTAAATTAGATTTGTTGTACTGATAATTCACTACATAAGGTCCTAAGAATCCACGAGCTGTAGCTTCCAAATTGAAATTAACAGTTATGACAGAATCAAATAAAAGATCACTTTTCACATCAATGGATTGTGCTAAATAACCTTCGGCACTCGCCATTATTTGTCCGTTTATTGATGACTCAAATAAATAATCCTTCAAGATTTCGGAAGAATACTTGCCATTTGCCGCTGTAAGTTCATTAGCAGTATTCCCATCTATTGTTAACTTGATAGATGCATTTGCAATGGCTTGACCTGATTCTTTGTCGGTAGCAATTCCATTGATATGGTATTTAGGAAATGGAACGATTTTTTGATTAGCATCGTCGATCAATACGCGTTTCGTAATCACTTGGTAAGCGACATCACAATTGGTAGAAAACTTATTTCTGTATGGATTTTTTGTGGCTGAGCTATAGAAATAAGCCAATTCATATTCCTTGCATTTTTCTAATTTACTAACAAAAACACCGTCTCTCATTCTTGGGGTAATTACTTGTTCTGTATTATCTGAACAATTACTACATTTCAATGTAATATAAGAGCCTTCAGGAATTGCTAATCCTTTTGGATTAATAATTCTACCATCAAGAAAAGCAACATTTTCTACTTGGTTCTGAGCGAATTCAATGCTGTAGATATCAAACATTCCAAGTCCACCTTTTCGATTTGAAGAAACATACGCTTCTTTTCCATCAGCAGTATGTGAGAAATAGATATCATCAGCGGGTGAATTAAATGGATAGCCAATATTTTTTGCTTTAGACCACATGCCATTTTCGTCTCGAATCGACATAAAAATATCGAAGCCTCCCATACTTGAAGTGTCATTACTTGCAAAATAAAGTACATTATTATCCAAACCAACGAATGGAGTTTCTTCATCATTGGGTGTATTAATCATACCTCCCATATTTTGCGCTTGACCCCATGTCCCATTTTTCTTTTCGATACAGTAGATATCTCTTTTCCCTTTTCCGCCAGCTGCATTAGACACAAAAAATGCCATGTTTCCGTCAGGTGAAACTGAATAATGCGTAAACCAAGGCTGTACTTTAGATTTTTCATCAACTGTCAAAGGGCTTTTCATCGCTGTAATTGCGCTGTAGGCATTGTCTTTAAATTCAGATGAAAACAAGTAATTTCCTGAGTTGGAGTAAACATAAGTCATTCGTTCATCGGAAGTAATATTGGAAAGTTCCTCAGCAACTAAAGGCTTCGATAAGGGTAAAACAACTAAAGGCGACCACACGTTATTCTTATTTCTTGAGGTATAATAGATATCGTCAGGATAAGTATTATACATAACTTCTTTTCCTGATTCGGAAGATTTATCTTCCCAAGGTCGTTGAGATGAAAAATACAAAGCATTACCTTCCAACGAAACTTGTGGGTTCATATCTGAAAACGCCGTGTTTATGTTCCCGCCCATTGCAGATGGGACATTTCCAACTGGATTAGCACTTAATCTTTTTGCAACGCCACATTGTTTGATTCTAATTTTTGCTTCAGCGACTAACTCAGATTGATTCGTAGATTTCTCAATAAACTTATTGTAATTCTCAATTGCTTTATCGTATTGCATGTCCATGTGAAGAGCTCTTCCCAAATGATATAAGGCATCTACTGAAGCATTCTGTTCTGTTGTTGAGTATAAATCATAATTGACACTTACCTTTTTTACAGCTTTCATTAAATGAGTAATTGCCGCTTCATGATTTAGGTTCATTTCTAATAAAATATACCCCTTTCTGTAATTATAATTCGCGTTATCCTTGCTGTAAGTCAGCAATTTGTCCGCAACTAGGTTAGCAAAATGAAAGAAATTTTCTTGCATGAATCTCGAGTTTTCTGCAATCAGGTCCTTTTCTGATGCCCCATTAATCATGTTTTTAACTTCTGTTTCAGTTAGCTGAGCAACTGCAGAATAACTTAACATTAATGGTAAAAAAAGTAATAATAGTCTTTTCATTTTGAATGATTTAAGCGTAAATTTAATTAATAATTTTGAGATATATCGAAGCCCTCTAAATAATCTGCCACTCTACGTACAAATTGTCCCCCTAGCGCACCATCTACAACTCGGTGGTCATAAGAGTGGGAGAGAAACATTTTATGACGAATTCCAATAAAATCACCTTGAGGGGTTTCAATTACTGCGGGCATTTTCCGTATTGCGCCAACGGCCATAATGGCCACTTGCGGCTGATTAATTATGGGTGTACCCATCACATTTCCAAAAGAACCAACATTTGTCATTGTGTAGGTTCCACCGGATGTATCATCTGGTTTTAACTTGTTATTTCGTGCATTGTTTGCTAATTCATTCACTGCTTTTGTTAAGCCTAAAAGATTGAGTCGATCCGCATTTTTTATTACCGGAACAATTAAATTTCCAGAAGGAAGCGCCGTTGCCATTCCAATATTAATCGCACTTTTCTTAATGATTGTTGTCCCATTTACTGAAACATTTATCATTGGAAAATCTTTGATTGCTTTTACAATTGCTTCGATAAAAATGGGGGTGAAGGTGATGTTTTCACCATGCGTCTCAAAAAACTTACTTTTCACTTTATTTCGCCAATTTACAATGTTTGTAACATCTGCCTCCACAAAGGAAGTGACGTGTGGAGAAACATGTTTCGACATAACCATGTGATCTGCGATTAATTTTCGCATGCGATCCATTTCAATAATTTGGTCTTCTCCACTTGCAATTGCTACAGGCGCAACGATTTTTGTTTCGGGAATTGTAAGAGCAGGAGCAGCAACAGACGATTTTGTTGCAATAGGAGTAGCTGTTTTATTTTCAAGAAATGCTAGTATATCTTTTTTAGTAACTCGACCATCTTGTCCTGTACCGGTAATGTTATTTAATTGCTCAAGACTCACAGCCTCTTTCTGAGCAATGCTTTTAACTAAGGGAGAAAAGAATTTACCCTGTCCTTGTGGCGTATTTATTTCCTTCGCTTCATTGTTCAAAGGCGCTACTATTGCTTCAACTATTGGGGAGGTGACTGTTGTATTTGAAGGAGTAATTTCCGCAATGCTGTCTTTTGCTACGGTATTAGTTGCATTATCTGAAGGCCCATCGGTTGAAATTATTGCAATTACATCACCAACTTGCGCTACTTGATCTTTTTCAAAAAAACATTTGATTAGGGTTCCTGCGACTTCTGAAGGGAGTTCATTATCCACTTTATCGGTGGCCACTTCAACCAAGGGCTCGTCCATCGCTATTAAGTCTCCCGGGTTTTTCAACCAATTTGTGATGGTCGCTTCGGTAACACTTTCCCCCATTTTTGGTAGCCTGATTTCTATTTCAGCCATTTCATTGTATTTTATTGACTGCAAAATTAGGCAAAAAATCTAAGAAAATCAAAGTTTATGCAGTTCTTCGATCTAATTTTTTCCAATGTTTAGCAATTAATTTCAGGTCTTTTAAAAGGTTGTAATCTCTGGCATAAATTAAATTTACTTTGTCGATATTAGCTGGACTTAGCTTATCAAAGTCGTCCATAAAATTTAACAGGCCTTTTTTCAATTGAGGCAATTGGGCATCGTTCTTTTTTTCATTTTCGCAAAAGCCCACCAATGTTTTCTTTGCAAATAGGACATCCAGTAGGTTCGCTAGGAAATCTTTCTTATTCTTAAACCAAAAAGTAATGATTGGAAATGCGATTATCAAGAGTGTTGAAACGACCACATCCACTAATCTTTTTGACCGCAAACTACCTGGATTATTCAATGCATTTAGGTTAAGCACATACATTTCTCCTCCGGTATCAATGGAATTACTCCCGATAATAAATTCCGCATCCGGCTGTGCTATTTTGTAATCAATATCAATTTTTTTGATAGAAGTCATCAGCTCTATAATTTTTCCTGCGGCGACATTTTTAGCACAAAAAATCACTTCGTCGATGTTGTTATCGGCAATAATTTGTTCAATTTGTCGGATGTCGCCAATTGATCCCGCGAAGGATTCTTTTATTGCTAAGGGGTAAATCACATCAATTGAGGGAAAGTTTTGTTCGACAATTCCTTTTACGCGTTTATATTCATCTTCATCCCCAACAACTAAAAAACGTCTTTTATTAGAACGATTTAGTGTGAATCGTTTGCCCGAAAATAAATTGGAAAGCGCTCTATTTAATAAATTCCAACTAAAAACCCAGGCGGCGCCTATTAAAATATATAACCTCGAAAATTGCAATTCTTTGGGTAGTAGGGCATATAATCCAAGAATGATAAAAGTGCCAATGAGCACCGCTTTAATTTGTTTGATAAATTTTATGGGTTCATCGAACGCTCCCCATACTAGGTAATTTAGCGACCAAATCAAATAATACATTGGAATTAATAAATAATAGGCTTCGTTTGGAAAGGTAATATCTCTCATTCTCCACTGATTGGTCAGAGCGAAGAGACCGGAAAGAATGACTGCTGCATTGAATAATTTAGGGGCAAGGAAAGTAATTATACGTTTTGAAATTTCAATACTAGCTCTCAGGTAAATGGCACTATTAATAGCAACTGAGAAGAGGAACGCATTGTTGCCTCGGAAATGTTTTTTTGCAAAAATGATCATCGCTCGGTAGAATACAAAAACATAATTAACCGAACTTTTTTTAGTGCTTTCTCCTTTATAATGAATGATCGTTGTATCAGGGAAATAAAGGTTTTTGTATCCTGCTTTAATTATGCGATAAGATAAATCAATGTCTTCTCCATACATAAAAAAATCCTCATCCAACAAGCCAATTTCATCCAGTACTTTTTTGCGCATGCACATAAAAGCGCCACTTAAGATCTCAATTTCATTTTCTTCAAATTCATTTAAATAGCTTAAATGATATCGCCCAAATTTCTTTGATTTTTTAAAAAGAGAAGAAAGTCCAAAAATTTTATAAAATGCTACGATGGGTGTTGGTAATCCTCGCTTTGATTCCGGTAAAAAGTTTCCTTTTCCGTCCACCATTCTAACTCCGAGTCCACCGATAGTGTCATCTTTATCCATCCGAGAGACCATCTTTGTTAAGGTTTGCTCTTCGATTACGGTATCGGGATTTAACAAAAGCACATACTTTCCTTGGCTCAATTTTATTCCTTGATTATTGGCTCTTGAGAAACCAACATTGTCTTTGTTTTCGATTAAATGAACGCCTTGAAATTTATGCTTTAACATTTCGATCGATCCATCCGAACTATTATTGTCCACCACAATTATTTCAGTCTTTAACTGTTGACTTGCCTTAATTACTGAATTCAAGCACTGTTCTAGAAAGTACTCAACGTTGTAATTAACGATAACTATGGAAAGGTCCAAATCAGGAATTCTTTTTATACTCATTTTACAGCTACACAGGAAATTTCAATCATGGCATCCAATGGAAGTCTAGCTATTTCTACTGTTTCTCGTGCTGGTGGCATCGCATCAAAATAGGTGGCATAAACTGCATTCATTTTTTGAAAATCATTGAATTCAAACATAAAAATAGTGCATTTAACCACATTTTCAAAGGTGAAACCCGCTTCTGCTAAAAGAGATTGTATGTTTTGCATTACTTGGTGGGTAGCCGCTTCAATGTTTTCTGTTACTAATTCGCCTGAAACTGGGTTAATGGGTACTTGGCCGCTGATGTATAGGGTGTCATTCACTAGTATTGCTGGTGAATAAGGTCCGATCGGTGGTGGCGCACCTGGAATACTGAATGATTTCTTTGTCATGAGTTTAGAATTAAAAATAATAGGAAAGCGCTTTATTCTCTTTCGTATTTTTGCAAAGTAAAAACAAAAGTAGAAGATGCATGTATTATTAGTTGATTTTTATGATTCATTTACCTACAATATTCAACATTATTTAGTCAATATTGGGTGTAAGGTCGATGTAATTCGCGAAGATGAGCTAGATGTTTCTGGTGTTTATGATTATGATTGTGTTGTTTTGTCGCCTGGACCTGGATTGCCATCTGAGAAAAAAAACATGTTTTCAATAATAACATTATGTCGCAATAGCCTACCAATTCTTGGGATATGTTTAGGAATGCAAGCGATTTCTGAAGTCTTGGGAGGTGTTTTGGTAAATCAAAACGAAGTCATGCATGGAAGAAAGGTTGAAGTTGACATTTTGAAAAAAGGGGTGATTTTTAAAGATTTCCCAGAAAAGATCAATGTGGGACTTTATCATAGCTGGAAAGTGGAAGGGTTGGAGGAGCAATTTATAACTGCTAAGTCTGCCACTGGTGTAATTATGGCGATTGAAAGCAGTGATGAGTACTTGTTTGGCGTTCAATTTCATCCGGAATCTATTTTAACAGAGCACGGTGAGCTGGTGCTTACTAATTTTATACAATTTGTAAAAAACATTAAATCTGTTTAATCCACAAGTCGCTATTGCTTATCGATTTAGCGTAATTAATTTTTCGCTACTTGATTTTTGCTCGCTTTCTTTCTGTAGATAAGCGGCATATTATTTATTTTTGTTCTCAATTCTCATCAAGGATTAACTAATTATTCTAAGTTGTTGTGAACAAGATAATTTGTTTTTTGTTGTAATTATTTAAATGTCAATCACATGAAATTATTTTACTCCCTTTTTTTTCTTCTCGTAACACTAACTTCTTTTTCTCAAAATGGTTTAGTGCGTGGGCATGTATACAACGCTGCCAATAATGAAGCAGTCGCTTTAGGAAAAATTACCATTATCGAACTACAAAAAGGCGCAATAACAAAGGAAGATGGTTCGTTTGAGATAGTTGGTATTGCACCAGGTATTTATTCTTTTAAAGCTACATGTCCCGGGTTTAAAGATCAAATAATCAATGAAATTACAGTTACCAATGCTCGCTCTATCGAATTGGATTTTAATTTGGACTTCGTTGTTAACGAACAAAAAGAAATCATTGTAAAAGGAAATAGATTTATAAGAAATGTAGAATCCCCCGTTTCATTAAAGACCTTAAATGCTACAGAAATAGAAAGGCTTCCTGGAGCAAATCGCGATGTAAGTCGTGTAATTGCGGCACTTCCTGGAGTAGCATCTCGTGCCACTTTTAGAAATGATATTATTATTCGAGGTGGTTCGCCAGGGGAGAATAAATTTTATTTAGACGGAATAGAAGTCCCTAATATCAATCACTTTGCTACGCAGGGAAGTAGTGGTGGTCCGGTAGGCTTGTTAAATGTGAATTTTATTCGCGAAGTTGATTTTTATGCGGGCGCTTTCCCAGCCAATCGAGCAAATGGGTTGAGTAGTGTGATTGCTTTCAAACAGAAGGAGGGAAACAGTGATGGCTTGATTACTAATTTTGCTTTGGGCTCAAGTGATGCTGCTATTACGCTCGACGGACCTTTAGGAAAGAATTCAAATTTCATCTTTTCTGCCCGAAGATCTTATTTACAATTCCTTTTCGCTGCGCTTAAATTGCCCATTCTGCCTACCTATAATGACTTTCAATTTAAGTATAATTACAAGATTAACAAGAATAGCAAAATTAGTGTGATTGGGCTTGGTGCCATCGATGATTTTAGATTAAATACAAGTGCGAATGATAATTTGACAGATTCTTCTCAAATTGAAGCAAATAATTACATCCTTGGAAATTTACCGCTGCAACAACAATGGAATTACACGCTAGGTGTTAATTACATGCATTCTAGTAAAAACGGGATTCAAAACATTGTGGTAAGTAGAAACATGTTGAATAATACAGCATCTCGCTATAAGGATTTTGTAGAAATTCAGGCCAACAAGATATTAGATTATGCTTCTTTTGAAGCGGAAAATAAAGTGCGAGTGGAGCATACCTACAAGAAAGATGGTTGGCGTTGGAATGTGGGAGCCGGATATGAATACGCCCGATACTTCAATTCTACTTATAATAAGATTACCGTTCAGGGTCAACCGGTAACGATTGATTATAAATCAGATCTGTTTTTAAGTAAATACAGCGCGTTTTCTCAACTAAGCAAGGGTTTGTTTAATGAAAAATTAAATTTATCTTTTGGCTTACGAGCAGATGGCACGAATTACTCAAAAAACATGTCCAATTTATTAAAGCAATTATCACCTAGTTTCTCTGTGAATTTTCGGGTAACTCCAAAAATTGCCATCAATGGAAATATTGCTCGTTACCACCAGCTTCCATCATATACGATACTCGGATACCGCGATCCCCAAGGCGTATTGATCAATAAGGCAAATGACTTAAAATATATTCAAGCAGATCACCTTGTTCTTGGTGCGGAATACTTGACCGATATTAGTTCTCGATTTACGGTGGAGGGTTTCTATAAAAAATACAACTACTATCCTTTTTCTACCAAAGACTCTTTGTGTTTAGCCAACGTGGGCTCTGATTTCGGAATTGTAGGAAATGAAGCGGTTCGTTCTATATCAATGGGAAGATCTTATGGGTTTGAATTTCTGTATCAACAAAAACTATTTAAAGGGTTTTATGCTGTAATAGCTTATACATTTGTAAAGTCTGAATTTCAAGATAAAAACCTGAATTATGTCCCAACCGCGTGGGATAGCCGAAACATTGTTTCTTTGACCGGTGGAAAACGATTCAATAAAGGATGGGAAATTGGCATGCGATGGCTGTTTTCTGGAGGTTCTCCTTACACACCTTATGACGTTGCTACTTCAAGTTTAAAACAAAATTGGGATATAAATGGTATTGGTTTGTTGGATTATAATAAATTGAACACAATGCGGGAATCAAATTACCATCAATTGAATGTAAGGGTGGATAAAAAATTGTTTTTAGATAAATTCAACTTGAATTTTTACCTGGACATTCAAAATGCCTACGCTCGTAAAACGATCTTGGCCCCTACATTGATAGTAGTTACGGATGCTACTGGCGCCCCTGTAACTGATCCAAATGATCCAACGCGCTACTTGACGAAATACATTGAAAATGCTTCGGGAATTGTTCAGCCAACCATTGGGATAATTATTGAATTTGCCGCTAAAAGAAAGGTGAATTAATCTGGCTTTATGCGCAATTGATATTCTTTTTTGAAGGATATAAAGTCACTGTCACTTGCGAGGTGTTGCACACCAAATTCGATAAATTCCGGCGTTTGATAAAAGGCCTTTTCCATTCTACTTCGATAGGCATACAATAACTCGAATTCGCTTATTGAAGCATTGGGATTACTATCAAACTCATTTTTCCAACCGGTAATAAAGGATGTTTTACTTAAGGAATAAAGCTCCATCCATTTTTTGTTGGAAGAAAAGGTCTTTTCCCAAACCTCAGGAATTTTGTTGTCCGAAGTACTTTTTACAATGGTATCGTTAAGGTTCTTTTTTGCTGTTTTTACCTCAAGGTTTATTTTTCTTATTTTTTTTGGAGGTATTTCGTTGGTGATTTTTGTTGTGTCTGTATTCTTAATTGGGGAAATTGTATCTGTGACAGGGATAATTTGCTGGTTTACGACCTTTTTAGGCTTTGTTTCGTTGCAGCAGCTTAGAAAAGATGCTGAGATAAGAAAAAACATAAGTTTAATTGGCGTCATACACTAAATGATTAAAGAAATAAAAGTAAACTTTTTTTTAATTACTTATCTTTGCACTCAAAATTAGAAAAAATGACGACAAATAGAACTTTTACAATGTTAAAGCCCGATGCAATTGAAAATGGACATATGGGAAAAATTATTGACTTGATTATCCAATCAGGTTTTACAATAAAAGCCATGAAATACACGCAATTGACCAAGGAGCAGGCGATGAAGTTTTATGAAGTTCATTCAGAACGTCCATTTTATATGGAATTGGTAGATTACATGACTTCAGGTCCAATTGTGGCTGCCATTTTAGAAAAAGAAAATGCGGTGCTTGATTTTAGAAACTTAATTGGCGCTACTGATCCTGCGGAAGCAGCAGATGGAACAATTCGTAAGTCTTACGCTGAAAGCAAAGCTAAAAATGCCGTTCACGGATCTGACTCGGATGAAAATGCTCAAATTGAAGGAGAATTCCATTTTAATATGAACGAAATATTTTAATGTATTTTCAAGCTATAATTTTTTAAGAACCGCAATTTGCGGTTTTTTTTACCTCATAATATTGGATGCGTAATCAAGTACAAATTGAGAAAAGAAGAACTTTTGGGATAATTTCCCATCCGGATGCTGGTAAAACAACCTTAACGGAGAAATTACTTCTTTTTGGTGGGGCAATCCAAACAGCTGGAGCGGTTAAGAATAATAAAATCAAAAAAACAGCTACTTCCGATTTCATGGAAATCGAAAAGCAACGCGGTATCTCTGTTGCGACATCCGTGATGGCTTTTCAATACAAAGACAAACAAATCAATATACTTGATACCCCTGGACACAAAGATTTTGCAGAAGATACCTTTCGCACATTAACAGCCGTTGATAGTGTTATTTTGGTGATTGATTGCGCGAATGGTGTTGAGGAACAGACCAAACGACTGATGGAAGTTTGTCGAATGCGCAAAACGCCTGTAATTGTTTTTGTCAATAAAATGGATCGTGATGGGAAGGAGGCTTTTGATTTATTGGACGAGCTAGAGCAAATTCTCGCTATCAAGGTGCGTCCACTTACCTGGCCAATCGGTATGGGTGATCGTTTTCAAGGTGTGTATAATATTTATCAGCAGAGTTTGAATTTGTTTTCAGCAAACAAAACTAAAATTGAGTCAAAAGTATTGGAAATTGCTTCTCTAGATGACCAAGAATTAGATGCGTATATTGGGGATAAGGCGGCAAATGAATTACGGGAAGAATTGGATATAGTTGAAAATGTTTATGATCCATTTCAACGATCGGATTATTTGTCGGGTGACATTGCTCCTGTGTTTTTTGGTTCTGCCGTAAATAACTTTGGGGTACAGGAACTGTTAGATACCTTTTGTGAAATCTCACCTTCTCCGATTGGAAGAGATACCGATCTCAGAAGAGTTGAGCCAAGTGAAGATGATTTTTCGGGTTTTGTTTTTAAGATCCATGCTAATTTAGATCCAAAACACCGTGATCGCATCGCTTTTTTACGGGTAGTTTCAGGAAAATTTGAGCGAAACACGTTTTATCACCACGTTCGCTTAGATAAAAAATTAAAGTTCTCGAATCCCACTTCTTTCTTAGCGCAAGACAAAAGTATCATTGATGAAGCATTTCCTGGTGATGTAGTAGGATTGTACGATACGGGTAATTTTAAAATTGGCGATACATTGACGGCAGGGGAGAAGTTTAGTTATAAAGGAATCCCTAGTTTTTCCCCAGAGATTTTCCAGGAATTAGAAAATCTGGATCCGATGAAATCTAAGCAATTAGAAAAAGGTATCCGTCAGTTAATCGATGAAGGGGTAGCGCAATTATTTATTCAACAGCCTGGTAATCGAAAAATTGTGGGTACTGTTGGTCAACTGCAATTTGAGGTTATTAATTATCGTTTGATTCATGAATACGGTGCAAATTGTCGATTTGTGCATCGCAACTTCTTTAAGGCTTGTTGGGTGACCAGTGAAAAACCGGATAAATTACTGGCTTTTGAGCGAGCAAAATCTAATAGCATTGCTACAGACAAAGACGGTTATTTAATATTCTTAGCGGAAACACCCTTCTTACTTACGATGGCTGAGCAAGATTACCCAGATATAACCTTCCATCAAACTTCTGAATTCATGTTGTCAGCGAAGAAGTAACTTACTTGAAAAAGAAATTTCCTTCGTCATCCATGGTAAAACCAATCTCGGGAAAATCGGTTTGAGTCAATTTTAGTATTTCGTTAAACACACTTTTTTTCCGATCTAACAAAGGTCCTCCCTCACCAATTTGTCTAATTGGAATTACCTTGCCAGATTTGAACGATCCGTCTCTTCTTAATTGAAGTTGGTAAATAGGAGCGATGCCACTAATTCCTTTTAGGTTAAAGCTACCATAGGTACAAAAATTACCCATTGAATAAGTGATAAACCTTCCTTTGTAATAATCTACTGCTCGTGTAACGTGCGGGCCATGGCCTAATACAACATCCGCTCCGGCATCAATTGCCATGTGAGCAAATTTATAGACATCGCCTCTGTTTTCACCCAAGAAAATTTCTTCCATTCTTGGCACATGACTTTTACTACTTCCTTCGGCGCCGCCGTGAAAGGAAACAATCACAATATCACACATTTTATCCAGCATTTTTACGGTAGATTTCAGTAAATCGTAATTGGATAATTTTTGGCAATGCGAATTTGGAGAGAAGCCTGTAAATCCGATTTTTAATCCTTTTACTGTCATGGTGTCCCATGGCGCAATTTCTAGTCCTCCATGGGCAATATTATTCTTGTTAAGAATAGAACATGTCGCCTTACGCCCTTCTTCACCAAAATCGCCCATGTGATTATTAGCAACCGACATTAGATTAAAATGAGCATCTACTAGATGGTCTACTACGTAGGTCGGTTGTCTAAATGCATAACAAACAGAAGGGTCATTACAATTTTTTGGAATACCACCCGAATTAAGTACTGTGCCTTCCAGGTTCCCAAAGGTAATGTCACCAAATCTTAAATAATTTTTTACCGAATCCAATAAATTAACGCCTTGAGGTGGTAATTTAGAATTATTGGGATAATTCGTCCCCATCATAATATCTCCCACGGCGATGAGCGTAATTAGCGAATCATCTTGAAGGTTGGTTCTTTCAAGATTCACTTTTTTTTCTACAATACTTGGCGTTTTCTTTGTGTTTAATAGAAAATACGCTGCTAGTATTGGGATTAGAGCGATTGAGCCATAGACTACTTTTTTTTTCATTTGGTGCGATTTTTTTTCAAAAAAAAAGCGAGAATTCTCTCGCTTTTAAAATGTTTTAATTTTTTTATTTCACGTATACTCGCTTAGAAACTTTTCCAGCTTCAAATTGTGCGGATATTGTATAAATTCCTGTATTGATTCCTTCAAATTCGATAGTCGTGTTAATATCAGAAATGTTGATTGATTTAACTACTTGACCATTGATAGAAACAACTTGCAATAGACCACCAATTAAATCAGGTGTTACATTGATCGTTGCATTATTTAAGGTAGTTTTGATGCTAACTTTATCTTCTACGTTTACATTTTCTAATCCTACCATTTGACCAGCATTCAGCGCTCCAGAAGGAGTCCCATTAAAAGCAAAATCGTGAATGGTTAATTGGCTAGCAGTTCCATTGGCAGATAATTGCACCCATCCGTAGTGGGTATTTGCTCCAACTACAAACTTAGCTCCTAAGAATTTATTAGATGCAGCTAAGAATGCGCCTTGTGAAATAGGAAATGTTCCAGCTCCAGGAGCAGTAATTAATGCATTTATTGCAAGTGCTGAAGAACTAGAACCGCCAAAATTCTGCGCTGCAGATATTGGGTCACCTGCGTTAAGAGCAGAAACAGCAAAAGATGAACTGGAAACAGCTCCAATCACTTGATTACCTGCTGGAAAACCAACTGCGCAAGCATCACCAACATAGGTAAATTGAATACCACTTGTTGATCCAGCGCCAACTAGGTGTTGTACTGAAAATACTAGGTCTGGATTAGCATCGTTGTTAAAATCTAGCATGTACGGAGCACTTAAACTATCAAGTACAGCGTCAGGGCTAACATCAGTGTATACAATTTGTGCATTTACATTACTACCAGCAATAAGAGCACCAGCAACTGCTGTGTATTGCGCTAATTTCGACTGTTTAGATGGTGTAGAAGTTTTCATAAGCAAGGATATAAGTTGGTTTGTTGTGTGAAATTACTATTTTTTTTTTAAAGTTCTAATTTATTGATCATTATTTTTCTCCGCCCCGGCGGAAAAAATCGGCCTTTATATTCTTTGTCCTTTTGTCTTGATACTACGGCAAGCTCAGCACAAGTACAAAAGAACGAAAAAATCAAGTCTCGATTGACTTGTGTACCGTGCCTCTCGGCTCCGCTCGTTGCACTTTAAGTGAATCGAGCGGAGCCGAGAGCACTTAAATAAAACTACCGAAACGCACAGACATATCGGTGATTTTTATCGGACACTAATTTTTATTGATCAAAATTAATAAAGTTCATTAGGATTTCTGATTGCTCTTCCGCTTCGGTATTTACACTTTCACTATGAAGAATTAACACGGGTAATGTGGCTTGTGAAGCTATCCAAGTATCAATTTTATCTTGATCGTTTTTTGATTTGTTTAGTAATTCAAGTGGGAATTCTTTTTCTTTAAAATCACGCTTGTGTAGCCTTTTTAGAGCTTCAATTACCTGGGCATTATCTTCCTCGAGTACAATTAATTTATAATTTAAATCTACTGGTAATAAAGACAAGCAATGGCAAGGAATATAAATTATCTGATTTCTTTTCGTTTTCAACCAACTTGTGTCTGATGCTAATTTCTTTGCATCATCTATCGATTTATTATCATATTCGGAAAGAATTTCAAGTGCCTTGAACCACTTAAACATTTCTTCCATGTTTACGCCGTCAATACTTGTACAAATTGTGATTTCACCTTGAATGTTATGCTTAAGAAAATTTGATGTTTTTGATGCTAACGCTTCATTTGGCGACCATTTTGTATAAATTTCGTGCAACCATTTATGCGCTTTTGTTAAGCCCGGTGACAAGCGAATGGCTACTTCAAAAGCATAAGCGGCATCATCGTATTGTTCTTTTTTCATCAATGATTCCCCCAAATGGTAATGCGCATTCGGCAAATAAAAATCATTGGTAATGGCCAATAAGAATTCTTCGATGGCTTGGTCAATTAAATTCCTCCTAAGGAATGATACGCCTAATCCATGATGTGCTTTCCCATTTCCCTCGTCAATGGCAAGTGCACAAATAAATTGCTGTTCTGCCGAAGCATAATTTTTACGTTGGTTATGAATTTGTGCGATATTGAATGCGACATGGAAATTCGCAGGGTTCTTTTTTTGAACACTTTCTAGTATGGGCAATGCTAGGCGTGGCCGATTAATGGCTAATAAAATTAACCCTTCTAAGTATTGCAGGTACATCGGTTCCTCCATATCATTACTACCAAAAGGATCATCGGATTTGAGCTTTTTTTCCTTTTTCTGCTTAAGGTGTAATTCTTTTAGTTCTTCTAATAAATCTCTTGCTTTTTGGTAGTGTCTTAACGCTAAATAGGTAAATGCTAGCCGTTGGCCATATCGAATAATTTTTGACTCCTGAAATATTTTTTCCAATATTTTCAGGGCTTCAACGATGCGACCACCATTGATCATGTTTCTTGATAGGTAGTATAAATTTTCGCGTTTAGATTTTTCAACTTCCAATAATTTATCGTCGTCAGGCGCATCAATATATCCCATTTCAACAAGTTGCTGAAGGGCTTCAATGGCATCCCAAGGATTTTCTTGTCTGTTTTTATCGTGCATCCCGGAATCACCGTCAACACTTTCCCAGCTAGGTATTAATTGGGTATTTTTAGTTTCTTCAAAACAGGCGTGTAGCACCTTTCCTTCCATATCTTCTCCGATGGGTAGGTTTAAATAATGCAGTAAAGTGGGGGTGATATCGAGGATGCTGGCACCGCTAACTTCAACACCTCCTTTTTTTATTCCTGGCCCTGCCATGGCAAAAATTCCATAAGGGCTGTGTTCTACCGCCGGACCTGAAGGTTCTCGAGGGATGTATAAAGGCCGCTGATGATCCGAATGAAATCCATGGTCTGATACAATCAGAAGTGTTGTTTGCTCATCCATCAATTCTAGTATTCTTCCTAGCATTAGATCGTGAAAACGGTAAGCAGCTTCTACCACTAAATTATAGTCGTCAAATTCTTTTTGTTCGATTTCAGGTCTTTTCGGGGGATGGTATCGCATGGCAATATGCGAAAAATGATCAATGGCATCGTGGTAGATGGCCATGAAATCCCAAGTGGTTTCCTCATGTAAATAAGTAGAAATAGCGTGAACCGTAGCGGCATTTGCCAAGGTTTTTAAAACACTTAAGGTTCTTTGTTCTTTTCTTAATTCTTTATCAGTATTCAAATTTGGAATAAAAGGCAGTGCCATGCTCAAGGTAATTTCATGCGGATGCACCCGAAATTTTTCGAGAGTTTCTTCCATTTCTTTAGGATGAACCGATTCTGGAGGAGAAATCCATGGTTCTTCTATTGATTTACTTGCTATCTGAAATAAGTTGGAAACCATTACGCCGTTTATCGGTTCAACGGGATTCGTGGGCCACCAAGCGACCACGTTACTTTTATACCCTTCTTGGTTTAATATATTCCAAATTGCTTTTACTCTTCTTGAGGTGGAAGTAACGGGACGAAGTCTTTCACCATCTGGTGTAGGTTCAATAAATCCTGAAATTCCGTGCTTGTCTGCTCGAACACCCGTTGCAATACTCGTCCACAACATCGGAGAAAGCGGTGGGTCTAGCGTTTTAATTTTTCCATGTACCCCTTTTTCGAGGAAGATCTTCATATTGGGCATTTTCCCTTGTTCTATTAAAGGGAAAATTACTTTCCAATCTGCGGCATCCCATCCTAAAACTATGACCTTTTGTTTACTTTGCATTTTTAGGATTTTTCTTCGTGCTTTTCGAATTTTCTATTGCTTCCCGCCATTTGATTAGTCCAATATGACCAAGGGCAAGAAGTCCCAGACTTCCTTGTGGTGTAGCAATGTATATTTTTTCTTTATCTTTTTTAATTTTCATTTTTATTTCTATAAAGTGCTGGATTAATCGAAGGCAGTAAGTCATCTAAATTACAAGGTAAAGATAGAAATTCGATTAGTTTCGTTAATTCAACCGTAGGTTGATTCATTAAATTGTTATAATCAATGGTAATGAATGGGATGGAGTTACTTGCTAAAAAAGCTTTTGTTTTTTCAATGTGCATGAGGTATATGTTCTTGAATTTTTCTCGTTCGTCCACTTGGTTTTTTTGAACCATTTTCTCTTGTGATTGCAATACTTCGTTTAAGTCTCTAATCATAAATACAAATCGATACTTTTCTGATAAATCAATAAAAGTAGGAAGAGGAGCAACAATTTTAACGACTTTATTTCTTGCTTCACGAAGAAATGAATTATTTTTCACGATGCCTTTTACGGCCTCCAATTCGAAATATCCTTGCGGATTATTATCATCTTCTTTTCGATTATAATCCGAATGGATGTCTAATCCTGCCCTTTTTAATACTTGCATCATTAAAGAGGTCCCGGACCTAGGAATACCGGTAACGATCGTAATAACCTGATTCATTTTACAAATGTAAAATTAAAGTTGACTTATTTACGCCCCTAAATTTTCGATTTTATATAATTTGATTTTGCATTGGCATCAAATTTCATAAAAATATTGGCATATATTATTTTAGACAATGAAAACAACAAGGGGCTGAGAAAAATGATTAAAAATGAGAATATACCGATTTGTGACCAAGCACCGATGGATGTGAAAAACAGATTGCAACTGGCCCAGATACTCACAAACAATAAAACTCCTAGACCATAAGAAACATACATTGCTCCTTGATAAAATCCAGGTTCTAGCATGTATTTTTTTCCACAAACAGTGCAGTTCTCATAAATATCACCCGTAAATTTAAAGTTATAAGGATGAGAAATAAAAAAATCACCTTCATGACAGCATGGACATTTAAAGGTAATAATGCTGTAAATTTTTGTTCCTTTTATCATGGGCACAAAGATAGCTTGTATTTAACATTCTAAATGTTAACTTCGATTATAATTTATTAATAAAGGTGTCTTAAAACCATAAATTTTTTCTAACTTTAAAGTATATAAATAATAATTATGGTAAAATTTTACATTCTCTCCGTCTTTTTGTGTTTTGTGTTTTTTGCTAAAAGTCAATGCACAACCACGAATGCTACTTCATGTGTTTGCGCTGATGGTTCTCAAAATTGCTTGTTACTTCCAGATATAACTGCTTCGTGGAAAGGCATTATTAATAATGGTTGGATAGAATATCCCCAAAGTGGTGCAGGTACCAATTATGCCGGACAAGGACCTGATGATGGTCGTATTCGAGTTACGGGTTCTACCCCCAATATTGGTCACGGAAGTTTTACGGTTCGTGGACAAGATGTCAATGGGAAACGCGCTTTTTTATGTGGTAATGATACAATATTTAACGTTCCCGGCACAGGGACTTTTACCTGTCCAAATGGGGCGCAAAATCCAAATCAATTATTGATTCAACGTGTTTACAAAAAGGATCTAGGGGTGATGAGTTTTGTGGATACTTGGACTGGAAGTATGACCTATCATCCTTCCCATGGTCATAATCATGTCAATGATTGGGCGGTCATGACGCTCCGTATTCAAACGCTTGATCCCAACCCATTAAATTGGCCCATAGTAGGGGAAGGAGCAAAAATTGGATTTTGTTTAATGGATTATGGTCAATGTGGGACACCTGGATCTACGTATGATGGACATTGTCGTGATGACAATACCGTTTATTTGGGTGGTAACAATCTTTTAAATGTGAACTTCCCAAATTGGAATTTAGGAGGAGGGAATTATGATTGTTCTGTTGTTGAGCAAGGAATTTCATCTGGTTGGACGGATGTTTACGGAAAACATTTGGACGGAATGTGGATCAATGTTCCGCCAAATACCTGTAATGGAAATTACTACATTGTAATGCAGGTGGATAAAAATAATAATTTTCAAGAAGAAAATGAGAATAATAATTACACCGCTGTTCCTGTAACACTGAGTATGCAAAGTCCTGCCAATTCAAATCTTTTACCAACGATTACTTCTAATGGATCGAGTAATTTGTGCGCAGGAGGATCTATTAACTTAACTGCAACAGGAGGATCTAGTTTTCTTTGGTCAACTGGAGCAACTACTCAATCTATTGTAGTAAATCAATCTGGTTCTTATATTTGTACAGTTACCAACTATTGTGGAACGAATTCTTCGTTACCATTTATTGTAAATTCAGTTACGCCTTCCATGGCGAGTGGCCAAGGACTTACTATTTGTGCAGAGAATGTGGCTAACCTAAGCGCTAGTGGTTCCGGTCAATTAACATGGTATGATGCGCAGGGAATCCAAGTGGCTGTTGGGGGAACATACACTACGCCTGTATTAACAACTTCACAAACTTATTATGTCACCAATACACAGTCTTATTCAGATTCGGTGAATGCGGAGCCGCATACAAATGGTATTGGTGGAGGTGGTTATTCTACGGTTAACCAATACGAGATTTTTAATAGTTATGAATCTTTTACATTGAAATCTGCGAAAGTGTATGCCCTCAATGCGGGTAATATTTCGATTGAATTACAAGCTTCTGATGGGTCTATTTTGCAGAGTACAACTGTTAGCGTTCCTTCTGGCGCAAGCCGTGTAAATCTAAATTTTGCTGTTCCTTTGGATAGCAATTTAAGATTAAAAGCAACCAGTATGCCTAGTGGAGGTTTGTACCGCAACAATAATTCGGCTGTCTATCCTTATGAAATTCCTGGATTAGTTTCTATTACAGGATGTTCTGCGGGAGCTTCTTTCTATTGTTATTTCTACGATTGGGAGATTTTTACACCGAATGGAACGTGTGAGAGTGCTTCTTCTCCAGTTGATGTCATTGTAAATGGCCCATTAAATCCTATGGTTGTTGGGGATACTATTTGCGATGCTGGTTCATTGACACTCAGTGCAAGTGGTTCAGGAACAATTAATTGGTACGATTCTAATGGTCTACTTGTCGGTACTGGTAATACTTTTATCACCCCGATTTTGACTAGTTCCCAAATTTATTATGCTCAGGCAGTTGATGGATCTTGCACCAGTGATACGGTGGCTGTAAATGCTGTCGTTAATCCGTGTGCAGGAATTGTTGACCCACTTATTTTCTTGAACTCCTTTTATGTGTTCCCAAATCCTACGGAGGGTCATTTTCAACTTCAAATTAATCCTTTCGTTAAAGGTCGCTTGTCATTTACGCTCACTGATATAAATGGCAAATTACTTTACCGTGAAGCCATTAATGAAATATACGGTCAATCACTAGTGGATGTTGATGCCTCTAATTTGAAAACAGGTTTGTACTTTGTGAACCTAACTTTTGATAATAACACGTACACCAAGCGAATAAGTATTGAATAATGGTGTTTCCTGTAAGGCTTGCTCTTTCGTTTGTTTTATCTCTAGTAAGTGTTCTTTGTTATTCGCAATTGTCCTTTCAAGTGTACAACACATCAAATTCTGCTTTGCCATTCAATACGGTTCGTTGTTTGAAAATGGACACTATTCAACAACTCATTTGGGCAGGGACTGATAACGGCTTGGCAAGTTTTGATGGAACAACCTGGACAGTCTACAATTCTAGTAATTCTGCCATGACGGACAATGCTATTCGCTCGCTTCAATTAGATGGCTTGGGTAAGCTTTGGGTAGGAACGACTTACGGAGGCTTGTTTTCTTTTGACGGCTCAAATTGGGTAAATTACACCAATTTTAATAGTGGATTACAAGATAATTATATTCGCGCGATTGAATTCGACACAGAAGCTAATATGTGGTTAGCAACTACCGAAGGTATCAGCTTATTTAATGGGATTTCTTGGCAGCAATGGAACACTTCGAATAGCAGTATGATGACCAATAATGTAACGTCAATTGCCATGGGAAAAGATGGGGAAAAATACTTCGGTACTATAAATGGAGGAGTCGTATATTTCGACCAAGCGAATAATTTAAGCGTGTTTACGATTGCTAATGCTGGCCTTCCTGATAATTCTTCACGTTCCATCGCAGTGGATTCGTTGGGAAATCCATGGTTTGCTTCCCCAGCAGGTGGACTTTTTTTAGACAATGCCTTCGGAGGACCTTGGACTAATTTTAATGTCTCTAATTCAATGTTGCCAAGTAACGGACTGACTTCTGTCGCAATTAGTCAAGATCAAACGATATTTATAGGATCCGAACAAAATGGCTTGATCATTAAATATGAGAATGATTGGTTCAATTTTGACCTTGGAAATTCCGGGTTGCCAGAGTCTCATTTATTATCCTTGGCGGTTGAGGATAATACTACTTTATGGTTAGGGACTTACAACCAAGGCTTAGTGAAAATGGTGGGTAATTATGCCGAAATTACTAATCAAATTATGTCGAATAAACTCATTGTTTATCCGAATCCAAGCCAAGGAGTTTTACACGTCGATATGGGCGAATTAAATGCTGTAGATTACCAGTTATTCGATTCTTTTGGGAGAGAAATCGGTAATGGAAGTGGCATCGATAGTGAATTTTCTATCTCCATTGAACATCTTGAAAACGGGTACTATTTTATCCATTTTTCTAGTGAAATCGCCCCAATAAAATTTGAAAAGATAAACTAATAAAATGCGAGTTGCGTAATCATTTGTCTAAGGAGTAAATTCCTTGAAATGATAATCCGCTGTTAAGGTGCAATAATCATTGGTATACGAATTATCGTCGTTGCGAATGATAAAAGTTTCTTCTTCCAACCTGTTTTTCTTGTTACTACTGAAACATAGAATAGTTCTCGATAACTTGTTTGCTTTACTATATAGGTCTATCTTTTTTGAGACAAAAAGTTTGTTGTTGGAGGCAATTTCGATTACTTGATCACACGTTTCACTAGGCCAAATCACCCAAAACTCTCCTTTTGTTGTCAGCAGCCCCGTTATTTTATTTAACCAAGTTAGAAGCGAATCAGGTGTAATATGCTTGGTTCTTTCATTGGATTCGTTGGAGGAATTATCTGTAAAATAATAAGGTGGATTGGTGAAAATAAGGTCGAATTTTTGGTGAAAATCATGCAGCGTAAAGTCGGCGTGAATGGTGTTTATTCGATTAAACCATGGAGACGAATTACTATTTTTACTGCATTCCTCCGCACTTTTTTGATCTATTTCGATGCAAGTAATTTGAATACTTGGATTTCTTTGTGCTAGCATCAGTGCCAAAACGCCTGTGCCTGCACCGATATCCAAGGCTGTTTTATGATTGGTTGTATTGATAGTTGCGCCCAATAACATAGCGTCGGTACCAACTTTGTGTGTATTTGCGAATTGGTTTAAAGAAAACTCCTTGAAATGAAACGTGGACAATTGTTAATAAGCTTTAGCAAAAACAACCCTACCTTTCGAAGGGGCACCAGTTACCATGCATTTTCCTTCTTCCTTAACAAAATCCAATGGAATACATCGTATGGTCGCTTGGGTTTCGTTTTTTATTTTTTCTTCGGTTTCATTTGTGCCATCCCAATGTGCCATAAAGAAGCCGCCCGCATCAATTTTTTCTTTGAATTCTTCGTAGGTGTCTACGATGAAGGTGTTATTTGTCCGAAAATCTTTTGATCGCTGTAATAAGTTTTGTTGAATGGCAGTTAATACTTGCTGAATCATACTTTCAATTCCATTAAAAGCCACAATTTCTTTTGTTTTCAAATCGCGCCTCGCTAATTCCACGTTGCCATTTTCTAAATCTCTTGGACCCATAGCCAGTCTAATTGGAACACCCTTCGACTCATATTCTGCAAACTTCCATCCTGGTCTTCTGTTGTCGTCATTGTCGTATTTGAAGGAAATACCCAGCGCTTTCAGTGATTTTCCTAGTGTGATAAATTTATCAGAAATAGCATTTAATTCGTCATCATTTCTATAAATCGGAATACCAACCACTTGAATAGGTGCTAGGGAAGGAGGGAGAACGAGTCCTTCATCATCCGAATGCGTCATTATTAAGGCGCCCATCAACCGTGTGGAAACACCCCAAGAAGTAGCCCAAACGTGATCTAGTTTTCCTTCTTTATCTGCAAATTTTACTTCAAAGGCTTTTGCAAAATTTTGACCTAAAAAATGGGAAGTTCCAGCTTGTAGTGCTTTTCCATCTTGCATTAAAGCCTCAATACAAAGTGTGTCTTCTGCTCCAGCAAATCGTTCACTTTCCGTTTTACGACCTAATAAAACGGGCATTGCCATATAGTTTTCTGCGAAATCCGCGTAAACGTGCAACATTTGATCCGCTTCATCCATCGCTTCTTGTTTGGTAGCATGCGCCGTATGCCCTTCTTGCCATAGGAATTCAGTGGTTCTTAGGAACAAGCGTGTTCTCATTTCCCAGCGCACTACATTGGCCCATTGGTTAATTAAGATGGGTAAATCACGGTACGATTGAATCCAATTTTTATACGAATTCCAAATGATCGTTTCAGATGTTGGTCTAATAATTAGTTCTTCCTCTAATTTTGCACTTGGGTCAACAATAACCCCGCTGCCATCTGGAGCGTTCATTAATCGGTAGTGGGTTACAACGGCACATTCTTTGGCGAATCCTTCAACATGACTTGCTTCTTTGCTGAGGTAAGATTTAGGAATAAATAATGGGAAATAAGCATTTTGGTGGCCCGTCTCTTTGAATTTAACATCTAAAATATCCCGCATTTTCTCCCAAATGGCATAACCATAAGGTTTAATGATCATGCAACCTCTTACATCTGAATGTTCTGCTAAGTCGGCTTTATTTACTAATTCGTTGTACCACTTGGAATAATCTTCCGAACGGCTCGTTAATTTTTGTGACATCTTTGTAAAATAGGTATGGCAAAGTTATGTGAAACGCTTTTTCTTTAAGTAAGCGTTACTTAAAATTTAAAATCTGTTTTGTTTGTCTTAAAGCCTTCAATAAACACCGTTTTAACTGTATCTACCGGGCCAAACTTTAGCAGGTGAACATAGCAATCTACGGTTAAACCACCAGAAGATCCATTTTTGATATAATCTTTTAAATTGAATTCTGCCAAGCCATTGGCATCGGTATATTCGGTTAAATCAATTGCGGGTGGATTAACAGCGTTTACCCCATAAATACGAACTTTTGAATTAACCTTTGGTTGGCCATTTAGGGAAACATAAACACGATATATCGTATCATCTTGTTTATTGCATCCTAATGTAATTGTTAGAATAACTAATAAGGATAAAATTAGAGCACTTTTCATACTAATCATTGTTAATTCGATTCAAATATACGGAATTGAATTACTTTTGAGAAATTAGCACTATTATTTTTTAACTAATAAATAAAGTATGGATCATATTATTCATTGGTTTTCAACGATACATCCTGTTCTCGCCGCGCTTTTAGCAACTACTTTTACCTGGTTAGTAACCGCTGCAGGAGCGGCAATGGTATTTGGGATTAAGTCAATGCATCGCGGCATGTTAGACGGTATGCTTGGATTTACTGGTGGAATTATGGTTGCGGCAAGTTTTTGGAGTTTATTAGCCCCATCAATAGAAATGAGTCCAGGAGAGGGGTTTGTGAAAGTTTTTCCCGCGGCATTTGGTTTTGGTCTTGGCGCTATTTTTATTTTTGGTTTAGATAAATTACTCCCCCATCTACACATCAATTTTAATGATAATGAAACCGAAGGTGTAAAAACACAATTACATAAAACTACCTTGTTAGTTTTAGCTATTACACTTCATAACATACCAGAAGGTTTGGCAATTGGTGTTTTGTTTGGTGCTGCTGCGAATGGCATGGAAGGAGCAACCTATGCAGGAGCGATTGCCCTAACAATTGGTATTGCGATTCAAAATTTCCCCGAAGGATTTGCTGTGGCTATGCCTTTGCGTAGGGCGGGGGCAAGTCGC
Source organism: uncultured Flavobacteriales bacterium (assembly GCA_903939755.1). Lineage (GTDB taxonomy): Bacteria > Bacteroidota > Bacteroidia > Flavobacteriales_D > Crocinitomicaceae > UBA952. The sequence continues at coordinate 82,559 of CAJAII010000036.1, forward strand.
CTTAAGAGTTTTTGGTACGGACAACTTTCTGCGATCGTTGAACCAATTGCGGGAGTGATAGGTGCTGTCTCCGTTATTTACATGCAGTCTATTTTGCCCTATGCCTTGGCATTTGCTGCAGGCGCTATGATTTTTGTGGTTGTGGAGGAAGTTATTCCAGAAACGCAGCGTGATAAATATACGGATGTAGCCGTAATGGGATTTATTGGAGGCTTTTTAGTGATGATGATCCTGGATGTTGGTTTAGGATAAAAAACCAATTACATATTTCTCATATCCATTACTAGTTGAGTAGCTAATTCCTCCCAACTAATTGCTTTCGAATCCCTAATTAATTTTAACTTTATTATATGAAAGAAATTAAATGCCCCAAATGCAAGGAAGTTTTTAAAGTGGATGAAGCTGGTTTTGCAGATATTCTTAAACAAGTTAGAGACGACAAGTTTGAAGAAGAATTACAAAGTAGGTTAGGTCTTGCCGAAAAAGAAAAGGAAAATGCCATAAAGTTAGCCGAGGCAAATCTTAGAAATTCCTTACAAGAGAACCTTGCGAAAAAGGATAAGGAAATTATCGAGTTACAAGCTAAAAATGAACGCGAACAAGCGGAACAGTTGGCGAAAAAAGCAGCTGAAATAGCTGATATGAAAGCAAAACTTGAAAATGCGGAACTAGTAATGAAGCTTTCTGTTGCGGAAGCCATCCAAAAAGTGGAAAAAGAAAGGGATGATTTTGCCAATAGTGTACAACTTAAAGAAGCAGAAAATCAATTAAAACAACTGGCATTAAGTGAAAAGTTTGCGGCAGAATTAAAGACCAAAGATGACATCATAAAGATGAAAGAAGAAGAACTTGATTATCGTAAGGATATGAAGCTCAAACTTTCAACTAAAATGGTAGGTGAATCATTGGAACAACATTGTGAAAATGAATTCAATAAAATTCGTGCTACAGGATTCCAGAACGCACATTTTGAAAAGGACAACAATATTAAACCAGGAAGCAAGGGGGATTATATTTACAGAGAAAACGACGAGCATGGAAACGAAATCATTTCAATCATGTTTGAAATGAAAAATGAAGCGGATGGCACGGCAACCAAAAAGAAAAATGAAGAATTTTTCAAAGATTTAGATAAAAATAGAGCGGCAAAGCATTGTGAATACGCTATTCTTGTGTCACTCCTAGAAGCTGATAACGAGTTATATAACGGAGGGATTGTAGATGTTTCATACAGACACGAAAAAATGTATGTGATTAGACCTCAATTTTTTATTCCAATTATTACATTGCTTCGAAATGCGGCAAAGAATTCTATGGTATATAAATCAGAACTAGCTTTAGTAAAAAGTCAAAATGTTGACATTACTAATTTTGAGAATACCATGAACGATTTTAAGGTGGGTTTTGCAAAAAAATATGACCTTGCTAGTAGACAATTTACCACAGCTATTAATGGGATTGACAAGTCGATTGACTCGCTCCAAAAAACAAAAGAAGCCCTATTAGCATCCGTTAACAATCTTCGTCTTGCCAACGATAAAACCGAGGAGTTAACAATTAAAAAATTGACAAAAGGAAACCCAACAATGAAAGCGAAGTTTGACGAGTTAAATAATAAAAAGGAGTAGAAAAGCACATCTATTTTTACCCAACCCAACTTAAACATAAAAAACAGCTAAAATATGAATAATCTAAAACTACTTTTAACAGGCACGTTACTATTAACAACAATGCTGACCTTTGGACAAACTACCACCACAATCACAAATGAAGATCCGTATATTGAAGTGACTGGTACAGCAGAAAAAGAAGTTATTCCAGATGAAATTTACATCGGAATAATTATTCGAGAAAAGTATCTAAACAAAGTGAAAGTTACCATTGGAGAACAAGAAGAAAAACTTAAAAATACAATTCAGTTGCTTGGAATTGATATGGCTAACTTGACGCTTACTGACGCAAACGCTGATTATGTAAAAATTCATTGGAAGAATAAAGACGTGCTGACCAAAAAAGATTATACATTAAAAGTGTCAAATGCCACAACCGTTGGACTGGTATTTCAGGAACTCGATAAATTAGAAATTACCGATGCTTTTATTTCAAGCGTAAACCACTCAAAAATGGATAGCTTAAGAAAAGAAATAAAAATAGCAGCTATTAAAGCTGCGAAAAACAAGGCTGATTATTTATTGACGGCAATTGGAGAACTGACCGGTAAACCTTTGATAATAAAAGAGACAGTAGAAAATAATATATCATCAAATGTGAATGTAAATTTTCGTGGATCACGTTCAAACGAAACCTACTATTATATTGATGGGATAAAAGTTAAAGACAGTGACGAAAATGAAATTCAATTTCAAAAAATAAAAATTCAGTCAAGTATTTATGTAAAGTTCTCTATTAAGTAAAAAGGCACCTAACGTGATTTTAGAATTAGTTCCCTAGCAGGCCGCTTTTGAGCGTTGCATCGGCAGGGATTTTTCCTAGCCAAATGGAGAACAATGCTTTTTTAAATTCTAAGCCAGCAATTACTTTTAATTGTGTCCCATTCTTTTCAATAGCTACTCCTTTTCCTGGTGTGTATTTCAAATTAATTTGATCTCCTTTTTTAAAGGCATTGGTAAAAGCTCCTGTGAATTTATTAATTTCTTCTTTTGTCGCTTTACCATGGCTTGCATTTTTGAATCCTTCGATAACTGACTCGGTGAATTTTTCGCGTGTAACACTATTGGAAACAAGTTTGATCGAAATGGCCATTGGCTCATCTCCATTGATTATTTTTCCGGCATCTTTTGTTTTTGCTTTGATGTAGAGTCCTGCGACGTATAAATCAATGTAATATTTTTCTCTAAGGCCACCACCATTCAGGGTTAATTTTTCTCCCCCAAGATACATGTCAGATAAGAAGCTTACCCCAGCGAAAACTTTTTGTGCTTGAGCATTTGGTGATGCAAAAAGGAGTGCAATAAACGGCAATATGAATAAAATACGCATAGTTAAATTAGTTAATTGTTAATAATTAAAGATAAATATAATGAATTATTACTAATCGCAATTACTTGCAAATCGTTTCTTCTGTTGCTTTAAGGATTTCCCTTACCTCTGCTAATGTGGGTGCTTCAGCGTAGGTTCGAAGCACTGGCTCGGTTCCGGAAGGTCTAATCATCACCCATCTTTCGTCGTCGAAGAAGTACTTGAATCCATCTGTGGTTTTTAAATCGCGCACCGAGTATTTTCCGAAAGATTTATAATTATTCGATTTACAATTAGCTATGATCTTTTGTTTAAGTTCTTCTGTTATATGCAAATCACTTCGTTCGAATTTAAAGGCGCCTACAATTGCATAAACTTCATTAATTAATTCGTCTAAGGTTTTGCCAGAAAGGGCCATGAATTCCCAAATGATTAAGCCCATCCAGATGCCATCACGTTCTGGAATATGACCTTTGACAGCGATCCCGCCAGATTCTTCTCCGCCTAGTAGCACGTCTTCTCGAATCATTATAGATGCAATTTCCTTGAAGCCTATTTTGGTTATTTCTACCTCAAGTCCATAATGTTCGCAAAGTTTTTCTACACGAGGCGTAACACTAAAAGCGATAGCTACTTTACCCGTTAATTTTTTATAATTAACCAAGTAATGAATTAACAATAAGATGATATGGTGCGAATCAATAAATTCACCGCTTCCATTATATAATCCAATGCGATCAGCATCACCATCTGTAGCTAAAGCGCAATGAATTCCTGGGTTTAGCGCAATATATTCTTCTAGTCCTTTTAAGTTTTTCGCGATAGGTTCGGGCGCTTGTCCCATGAAGGTTGGGTTGTATTCGCAATGCAGGAGCTTAACATTTGGTAAAATCCTTGGCATTACACGCTGCCCAGCGCCATACATTGCATCATATACTAAGTTTAGACCAGAACGATTGATGGCATCCAAATCAAAATTCTTCTTTACATGTTCGACATAGCGCGTCTCGATATCGACGATTTCTAGTTGGCCTGAATGTATAGCATTCTCAATTGAAACTTTGCTATAATCATGGCTGCATGATTCAGGAATAATATCTTCTACTTCTTGCACATTTTCGGGTGATAGTGGTCCTCCAAAAAAGGCTTTCAATTTAAATCCGTTATAGCTCGGGGGGTTATGACTTGCGGTAATAATCACACCGATTTCACATTCAAGTTGAAAAGCGGCTAATGAAATCATTGGAGTAGAAACAAAACCTCGTGCCATTTTCACAGGAATACCTTGTGTTAAAAACACTTTTGCTACCGTTTCAGTAAACAATTCACCTGCAAAACGACAATCGTGACCAATCACCACTTTTGGGGAGGAATAATTCTTTAATAACCATAAACCCGTAGCTTCAGCGACACGAGCCACATTTTCTACTGTAAATTGATCCGCGATTATTGCACGCCATCCATCTGTTCCGAATTTGATTTTCTCTGCCAAAATAGTTATTTTTTTGTGAAGTTAAGAACCGTTTTTTCAATAATTGCAATGCATTCCATCAATTGTGCTTCTGTTATGGTAAGGGGTGGAGCAAAGCGTATAATATTCCCGTGTGTTGGTTTTGCTAATAAACCATTATGCATTAATGCGACACAAATATCCCATGCAGTCGAGCTTTCGGTTGAGTCATTTACTACAATTGCATTGAGTAAGCCTTTTCCTCTGACGAGTACCAACAAATCGTTTTTATCAATAATTCGCTGTATTTCCCGTCGGAATAATTCGCCTAATACGCGTGCATTTTGAATTAGCTGTTCCTCTTTTACCACCTCTAATGCAGCAATTGCGACCTTGGCTGCAATTGGGTTTCCCCCAAATGTGGAACCATGTTGACCTGGTTGTATCACCATCATGATTTCATCATCTGCTAACACAGCAGAAACGGGATAGACGCCACCAGAAAGCGCTTTTCCTAAAATTAAGAGGTCAGGTTTTACATAGCTTGCTTGTCTTTCACATTGACTTTCACAGGTACAATTCCCACATACAGCCAAAAGACTTCCTGTTCGAGCGATGCCTGTTTGAATTTCATCCGCAATAAATAATACACCATTTTCTTTACATAATTGATGTGCTTTGGAGATGTAATCAGTTGCCGGAGTATAAACACCCGCCTCACCTTGGATTGGTTCAACCAGAAATCCAGCAATATTTGGTAATGATAGCACCTGTTCGAGTGCTTCAAGATCGTCATAAGGTATGGAAATAAAACCGGGCGCATATGGCCCGAAATTTTTATTCGAGTCTGGGTCACTAGAAAATGAAATGATGGTAGTGGTGCGGCCATGAAAATTACCGTCACAAACCACTATTATCGCTTTATTTTCCTCAATGTTATTTTTCTCGTAGGCCCATTTTCTACAAATTTTGATAGCTGTTTCTACCGCTTCCGCACCAGTATTCATGGGTAGCATTTTGTCAAAGCCGAATAATTGGTGCATGTATTCTTCGTACGGTCCAAGGGAATCATTATAAAAAGCTCGGGATGTTAACGTCAATTCTTGCGCTTGTGAAATTAATGCTTCCACAATCTTTGGGTGACAATGACCTTGATTAACCGCTGAGTAAGCAGATAGAAAATCGAAGTATTTTTTCCCTTCCACATCCCAAACAAAGACACCTTCTCCTTTTGCCAGTACGACAGGAAGTGGATGATAATTATGAGCGCCATATTTATCTTCTAATTCAATATAATTTTCGACAGTTTTCGACTTTAGCATTTCATTCATGGGACAAAGATAAAGAATTAAGTACTTTTTATTATTGTGGTCTCATTTTATTCTAATTAAAATATATTTTTGTTTTCGATGAAAAATATGGAAATTAGAAATAGCTTGCTTTTTGTTTTATTTATTCAGTGCATTTCCTTTTTGGGAGTGTCCCAAAAAATAATTTCAAATCAAAATAATGCCTGGGTTTTGTATACTGGAAATCATAAGATCAGCAAGAAATTGGGCGTCCATACGGAGTACCAATGGCGTAGAGCTGATTTCTTCAACGATTGGCAACAATCTTTAGTTAGGGTTGGTTTAGATTATTATCATAATCCAACTATCACTTTCACAGCTGGCTATGCTTCTATTATTTCTTATCAATACGGTGAACAGCCTATCAGTCATCAAACACATGAAAATCGTATTTGGGAACAGGTTAATTTGAAATCCAAGTATGGCCGTTTTGATTTGCAACATCGCTACCGGATGGAACAACGATTAATTGATAATTGGAGTAATTCTACTGGATCTTTTATTCAGGGAAAAGATAATTATCGAAATCGTGTAAGGTATCGCATGATGGTGAATGTCCCTTTGAGTCGAAAGGAAATGGCAAATAACACCCTGTTTTTAAATGTCAATGATGAGGTTTTCTTAGGTTTTGGAAAGGGTATCGCAAAAAATGTATTAGATCAAAATCGATTTATTGCAGCCTTAGGTTGGCGATTTAGTCCAAATTTTAATATCCAATTGGGTTATTTAAATCAGATGGTACTAAAATCAGATGGCATTAAAGTGGAGCGCAATCATACGCTTTGGCTTTCTACTACTTACAACATAGATTTTACAAAACTTAAGATAAGATGTCATTCATGGCCAACAAAAAAGCCCTAAAGATTTCTTTAGGGCTTTTTATAAGCTTTTAAACATGTTTTTGTATAGTATTTGCAATTGTACCTGTATGATAATTTGATGGCGATGATCAATGCAGCGGAAGGGTTAGAGAAAGCGCAACAATGTTGTTGATGCATCAGATGGAGTTGCTTTACCACATTTGGCGGGCCGTAGACCAGGAGACAGACAGTTTTGAATGGTTGGCAAAACACGCAACCCCAGACTTAATCATCTTCGCCAAAAGCATGTAATTTGTGAAAGACCGAATCGAAGAAAACCACAACGACATTCACTTCTTCGGGAAAGATTAGGGGGGAGGGGGTTAGTGCTATTTACGGTGTTTCAGGTCCTTTCTTAGCTCCTTCTTAGTGCAATAACCCATTCCGCATCCGCAGTCTTCGTAGCCCTCTGATGTCCAGTTATTCGGGTAAATTATCATATCATCTTTTGGATTTTGATAAGTTAACAAGGGTTCGATTTTCATTTTGAAAAAGGTCATATCAAAATTTACTTTGCCTTCATTTGAATTCGGTTTACCCAAGTTAATGCAGATTGCGTTTTTTGCTATTATTTCTTGGGCTAGTTCATTCGAAACTATATATCTCAGTTTGCAGAATTCTGGGGAATCATCTCTGTGAATTTCTACCAATTCAAAATATAAATTATTCAAGAGGGAGCGGTTGGGTAGATACATTTGATTTGTTTCTTCTTCTTCTAGGATTGTGTCCAAGCTATCTCTATATCGATGATAATCGGCAAATTCTGAATCGATTTGTCCTACAGTGATTACAAATCCTGAAGGTTGTTTGCCAAATGCTCTGTCATAAAGCGTAGTGTATCGTTTTTTGCAATTTTTTTTCAGATTCCTCGTTTCTCTTTTGTTGTGCAGAATTTGCTCGGTACATTTTTTTTTTCAGCCCTTTTGGATTTTCATTTTTTTTCTTGGCCAGTTTTGTAATAATTATCGTTTATTAGCTTTAGCTCACTTGCCGTTAATTTAATTGTTGTAAAATTACCCATCCCACATCCACACACTTCTAAGGGCATTTCTTGCAAATTCATATCCGGTGTTTCGATAAACCAACCATTATTCGATTTTTGATTTTTTAATGCGGGTTCGATTTTCTCTTGAAAGAATGTAGAGTCAAAATTTACATGGTCTTTATTTGAGTTTGGTTTTCCTAAATTAATGTATATTAGATTTTTAGAAATTATTTCTTGGGCAAGTTCTTTCGTTACAATATTATCAAGTGCGCAAAGATTAGGATCTGAGTTTCTAGAAATTTCTACCAATTCGTAATAGAAGTCATAAAATAATGGCTTTGGAGGATATCTAACATCATTGATAGCTTCAATTGAATCGTGAAAACCTATCATTATCGTAAATACTGACGATTGTTGGCCAACGATTCTGTCATAAAGTCTTGTGTATAGTTCTTTGCAATTTTTTTCTGATTCCTCATATTCCTTTTGATTTTCACTATTCAATTTCTCTTCAGTATCTAGATGTGGTTTGGTAAATACATTTATGCCACATGATTGAACAGAAACAATAATAAAAGTGTAAAGAATGAATTTTTTCATAAGAATCAAAAATATAGCAAATGAGGCTTAAATGCCTTAACAAATATATCTAATTTTCATTAAACAATAATTAAATCATTATCTTGTCGGTATGGGTAAACCGAAATTGAACGATAAGGATTTATTCGTGAGGATCGTTCTTGTTTTGAAGGCCTTAAGTACGCAAAGAAAAGTTAAACAGGTAGATTTCTACTACTTACAACATAGATTTTACAAAACTTAAGATAAGATGTCATTCATGGCCAACAAAAAAGCCCTAAAGATTTCTTTAGGGCTTTTTTATATCTAGACAATTTTTTCTTATTCTTCTCCAAATCGTTCAATAACACCTTGAGTTACGCCAGTATTTGAAAATCCTCCATCGTGAAATAGATTTTGCATGGTTACATAGCGAGTTAAGTCAGAGAACATAGAAACACAATAGTCAGCACATGCAATAGCGGATGCGTTTCCTAAAGGTGACATTTGTTCCGAAAAATTAATGAACTCCTTAAAGCCTTTGATTCCTTGTCCTGCTGTAGTTACAGTTGGAGATTGCGAAATGGTATTAACACGGACTTTCTTTTTGATACCATAATGGTAACCAAAAGATCGAGCGATGGATTCCAGTAAGGACTTAGCATCCGCCATGTCATTGTAATCAGGGAAAATACGTTGTGCGGCAATGTAACTTAATGCTACAACAGAACCCCATTCATTCATCGCATCCTGTTTGTATAAAGAAGCGAGGGTTTTATGAAGCGACATAGCCGAAACATCCATTGTTTGGTTGTAATATTGATAATTACTTTCTGTATAGTGCTTGCCTTTTCTAACATTGGGTGACATTCCAATAGAATGTAAGACAAAATCAATTTTACCACCTAATATCTCCATTGATTGAGCAACTAAGTGATCGATTTCTTCCACATTTGTCGCATCAGCGGGAATAACTTGGCTGTTTGTCTTTGTGGCTAAATTGTTAATTTCGCCCATTCTCATGGCAATTGGTGCATTTGTTAAAACAAATACAGCACCTTCTTCATGCGCACGTTCAGCTACTTTCCAAGCAATAGATTGATCGTTTAATGCACCAAAAATAATTCCTCTTTTTCCTTTTAATAAATTATTAGCCATGGTCTTTTTTTTTGTCAAAAGTAATAAAAATATTAAGGTGACTTTTGTTTCTATTGATTTATCCTCTTTTCAATAGCGTATGAATTGAACGATAAAAAATAAATAATTCCAATAACTTAATTTCAAAAATCTTATTTACCTTTGATTAAACATAAAAAAATAGAGTATGAAAAAAGTATTGTTTATTGTAGGAATTGCTGTTGTTAGTTTGTCTTCTTGTGTAAAAGATTACACGTGTAAGTGCACTGCAACGGATGCGTCAGGAGCTCAGTCGTCGTCTTCTTCAACCCTCAATGGAAAAAAGAATGATGTTACAGCTGCTTGTGATGAAGGTGATGCTTCAATTGCTGGAATTACTGTTGATTGTGAAATTCAGTAATCAAATTGAATTGTTTAATTTTAAGGGGCGAATAGCCCCTTTTTTTGTATGTTATGAATTTATTTGAAATCTCCCTCTCTTCCCTTGGCTTAACTTGGACATTGTCTAAGCTGTTGCCTTATATTCTATTCCTTATAATTGGGATTTCCTTTTCTGTTATTTTTTATAAGAAATTTAAACTTTTAAAGCCTTTAAAGATTATTGTTTCATTGGCAATACTCGTTTTGCCATTCTTACTTTATTTTGTATTTTCTCCCATCTACCAAGGTGACTTTTCAAATGTTGGGTACACTGTGTCAAGTGAGAATCGATTTCCGGAGAAGAAACAGTTTACTGTTTACGTATTGCCAAATTGTAAGTATTGTGTTTCTTCAACTGCGGTCCTTACATCCATGGTTCGCAAAAACAAGCGGATCAATTTAGTGATAAGGGTGATGGGACATACTGTTAAGGATAGTCTCAAGTATGTTAAATTAATGGACAATTTAGTCCCTGTTACTATGAATTCTTCGCATAACTCCCTAGAGAGAGTCCAGATAAAAGAAGTAATTAGCATCACCAAAGGTGAATTCCCCACTTTTGTTCTCTCGAAAAATGGGAAGGCCATAAAAGCATGGCATAACGATCGTTTTGGCGTTAGGGCGATGGATGAAGTGGATCACTATTTTAACTAATTTTTGAGCATAAAAAAAGCCCCTCGAAATTTCGAGAGGCTTGATAATTATTTTTTTAAGCTTATTCGCTTACTACCTCAAATTTGAAGGTTTGTTTAACTCCTTTGAACAAAATTGCTTCTGCTTCATAAGATCCTATTTCTTTGATAGGCTCATCTTTTATTTTCAATGATTTACGGTCAATATCAAAACCTTCTTTTTTCAATGCTTCAGCTAACTGTACTGTATTGATTGAACCGAAAATTTTTCCGTTTTCTCCAGCTTTTGTTAAAATAGTTACAGTTAATTCAGCAATTTTTGAGGCGATTACTTCTGCTTCCGCCACTAATTTAGTCTCTTTGTGAGACTTTTGCTTCATCATATCTTCGTGTGCTTTTTTTGCACTCGCTGTGGCTAAAACCGCATATCCTTGTGGGATTAAAAAATTTCGGCCGTATCCTGGTTTTACACTAACAACATCGTTCGCGTATCCAAGTTTATCTACATTTTTCTTTAGAATTACTTCCATGATTCAAAATATTTTTTGTTTACAATCAATTATTTTAACATGTCACCAACATATGGCAAAATGGCCAAGTGACGTGCGCGCTTAATCGCTTTGTTCACTCTTGTTTGATACTTCTGAGAAGTTCCAGTGATACGACGAGGTAAGATTTTACCTTGTTCATTGATCAATTTCAACAAAAAGTTCGGATCCTTATAATCGATGAACTTGATGCCGCTCTTTTTGAATCGGCAATATTTATCCTTCTTAATATCTATATTAATCGGGGTAAGGTAACGGATATCGTTTGACATTTTAAGTTTTTTACTGGGTTAGTACTATTATTGTGCAGTGGCTGATTGACCAGATTTTGCTCTTCTTCGTTCAGCATAAGTAACATGGTCTACATCCATTCTCACTGTCAAAAATCGCAACACTCTTTCGTCGCGTTTCATCATCAGTTCGTAATTTGCAACCACCGTACCTTCAGCTTCAAATTCTACTAAATAGTAGAAGCCAGTCGATTTTTTCTGGATTGGGTACGCCAACTTGCGCAAACCCCAGTTTTCGGTATGCTTGATCTTTCCTCCAAAGGTCTTGATCTCGCTTTCGAATTTCTGCACTGCTTCCTTTGCCTGATCATCAGACAAAACGGGAGTTAAAATGAAAACAGTTTCGTAAGAATTCATAACGTTTAACAATTAATTGGTTAATAATTTAGGGGTGCAAAGATACTCATTTATTTCTTTGAAGCAAATTAAAGCTTTATTTTTCTGCTATTTTAGTAAGTTTGCTCTTAAATAGCATTCATGGCCTTCTTCAATTCAGATTACTTGCTTTTTTTTCAGGAGCTAGCTCAAAATAATCATAAAGAATGGTTCGACCTTAATCGTCCTCGTTATGAAAAGAATGTAAAGGTACCTTTTCGTGACTTTACGCAAGTGGCAATTGATACTATTGCTAAGTCTGACCCACTTTTTAAGGACCTACTTGCGAAAGATTGTGTGTTTCGAATTAACCGTGACATTCGGTTTTCAAAAGAAAAAATTCCTTATAAAACCATGTGTTCAGCCTTGATTTCACCGAATGGCAAAAAATCAAAGGCTATCAATGGGATTTATTTCGAATTTACACCAGAGCATGTCCGATTTTATGGTGGAATTTATTCCATAGAAAAAGAAGATTTATATGCAGTTCGAGCTGGTATAGTGGCCAACTTAAAAGAGTTTACTGCTTTATTGGAGGATGCTGAATTCAAAAAAGTGTATGGTCATATACGGGGTGAGAAAAACAAAATTATTCCACCTGAATTTAGAGAAGCGGCCAATGATCAAGCCTTAATTTACAATAAACAATGGTACTTTTTTGTACAATATCCGGCTGACGAGATCCTAAAAGAGGATGTGTTGAATAAATTAATTCATGCCTATAACGTGGCGATCCCAATTAAACAATTTTTAAATCAATTTATATAATTATGAAAGTCTACCACTCTATTTTATTCTTATTAGTGAACGCTGCGATTTGTTTTGGTCAAGCTAAAGAATTAACACTCAAGGATGCCGTTATGCAACAATACAGAACATATGGCCCAGATCGGATAACATCTTTTCAATGGCTACCCAATTCTAGTTCCTATTCCTTTCTGAGTAAAAACATGCAAACCTTATACAAATCCAATGTAACGGAAGCATCTTCTGCTAATCCGCCTTTAGCATGGATGACAATTGCTGAGGTGAATAAAATCCTTTCCACGGAATTGACTTATTTCTCTGGTTTACAATGGATCGATGAATCTCACTGTTATATAAATGATGGTCAAAAATATTATTATTTAGATCTAAAATTAAAAACAGGTAAAGAGCTCCTGCGCTTAGATGATGGAGCTGAAAACATGGATTTTCATGCCAATTCGCAACAAATGGCGTATACCATTGGGAATAATCTTTACATAAAGAAAGGGACAAATGGAGCGCTCGCCATTACGAGTAGTACGGATAAAAATATTGTTTCGGGTCAAAGTATTGCTCGAAATGAGTTCGGTATTTCAGGTGGCATTTTTTGGTCACATAATGGAAAATTAGTCGCTTTTTATCAAAAAGATGAAAGTAAAGTACACGATTATCCACTTTTAAATATCAATGACACACCCGGTTCTTTGATGTCTATTAAATACCCGATGGCAGGACAAGCGTCGGAACAAGCGAAAGTTGGGATTTATAATATTTCTAAAAACACCACTGTTTATATTTCTCCTAGAGGTGATGTGGATGATTATTTAACAAATGTGTGTTTTACACCTGACGATAACTATTTGTTAGTTGCTGAAGTAAATCGTGCCCAAAATCACATGCACTTGAATCTTTACGATGCAAATACCGGGAATTTTATTAGGACTTTATTTGAGGAGCAAAGCAACACTTGGACGGAACCAGAAAATCCTGCTTTTTTTCCGAATGAGTTATCTTCTAATTTTATTTGGATTTCCGAAAGAGATGGGTATAATAACCTATATTATTATGACTTGTCAGGGAAATTAATCAAGCAATTGACAAATAATAAATTTGTTATCAAAAATATTATCAGTGCTAGCAAAGATGGTAACACAATTTATTATTCAGCTACAGGGGAGAATCCATTAAACACCATGGCGTATTCCTATGACATGAAAACAGGAAAAACGGCACTTGTAACAAAGGAAGAAGGAACGCATTCGATTGCTATCTCAACGGATGGGAAGTACATTTATGATGCATTTAGTAGTGGCACTGTACCGCATAAAGCATTAATTTGGACGTGTAATGGGAAAATGGCAAAATTACTTGTTGCTAGTTCGGAAAAATTAAATGAATTACAAATAGGAAAGGCTGAAATTGGCGTATTGTCCGCAAAAGACGGTTCCAACTTGCATTATCGTATGATAAAACCAAGTAATTTCGATCCCAATAAAAAGTATCCGGTTCTTGTCTATGTTTATGGTGGGCCGCATGCTCAAATGGTTACTAACTCCTGGTTGTATGGTGCCAATCTTTGGATGTTTTGGATGGCAGAACAAGGCTATATCGTTTATACCTTAGACAATCGAGGTTCTGCGGAAAGAGGCGTCGCCTTTGAATCCCAAATACATCGACAGTTAGGAGAAGTAGAAATGCAGGACCAATTGACAGGTGTTTCTTTTTTAAAGTCCTTGCCTTATGTCGACACTAATCGTTTGGCAGTTCATGGTTGGTCATTTGGTGGATTTATGACGACTTCACTTATGTTGCGACAACCTGGAACATTTAAAGTTGGTGTGGCAGGCGGCCCAGTAACAGATTGGAAGTATTATGAAATAATGTATGGAGAACGCTACATGGATCGTCCGAGTGAGAATGAAAAAGGGTATGAAAAAGCTTCGCTTTTAAATTATGCAGGTAACCTGAAAGGTGATTTATTACTCATTCATGGAACGGTAGATGATGTTGTTTTGATGCAACATAATTATGCTTTAATTAAGAAATTCGTGGACTTAGGAATACAAATGGATTTCTTTCCCTATCCAATGCACAAGCATAATGTAATTGGAAAAGACAGAGTACATTTGATGGAAAAGGTGTTAAATTATATTATTGAAAAGAATTAATTTTCTGATTAATTGGTAAATAATTAATTACTCTTCATTATTTCGTTTACTTTTAAGCTAAACAAAACTTCTATACTTTACTAATTTTTCCCTTATGACATTTGTATCACCAACTAAATTGCTAGCCTTCTTGCTGATTCTATCAAATGGTTATTATGCGCAAAACACGACCCCTTCCAACCCTCATTTTATTGGTGAATTGTATGGTGGTGGAATCGTTTTTCATACCTACCAAGAGAAAGATGGCTCTACTCATGGATTAATTTTAAGCTTAAATGACCTACAGGCGGAAGTAAAATGGGGACCTATCGATATTGATGTTGAAAGTTCTGAAAACTCATGGGATGGGCAAGCGAATACTTCGGCTATCATGATGTCTATTCGAGATACAAATTTTGCAGCGGGTATTTGTGATGTATATAAAACACAAGAATTTGAAGATTGGTATTTACCATCTATCTTGGAATTGAATACATTATGGGGAAACCTATATGATATAAATCGTGTTTTAAGTGAAACAAAAGATGCTGCGGTCTTATATCCTGGTTTATATTGGTCATCAACTGAATCGAACGATAAAAGCGCATGGTTTTTTAGTTATTTTGATGGCAAACCAAGTAATTATTATGATAAATCAAGTTTACTGTCAGTAAGGGCCATTCGTGTATTTTAAATTGAACCTAAATTATAGCGTATGAAATATTTCTTCCTTTTTTTAGCAACTTGTTTAGTTAAACTTTCTTCATTTGGACAACTAACAGGTATCTATGGTTCTGATACCACAACATCCTTAGCGGCAAGAGATTATTTCAATGATTTTGCCTTTGATGCAAATGAAAATTGTTATGCCGTTGGTGGAACAGATAGAACACTAAGCATGGCTGGTGGAACGATTTATTATTATGGATTATGGATGAAAATAGATCCTTCGGGCAATGTGTTGCAGGCAATGAAATTGAACTTTGAGGAGATAAATAAGATAATTCCAACAAGCGATAATAATTTTATCATTATCGGAAGTGGTACAGGATTATTGTGCAATGGGGTTTGTAAAAAGGACATGTACATTGCTAAAATTTCTCCAAGTGGAACCATAATTTGGGGGCGCTCCTTTGGAAATGCTATAAATGATGGAAATGATATTGCGTTTGATATTCAACCTGATAATTTAGGCTTTTATATTGTTGCTGGGGAAGTGTATAATACCCAGTATAATCTAAAATCATTCATCTGTAAGTTGAATTTAAATGGAGACACCTTATGGACAAGGAGTTTTGGTTCAACAAGCGGCCAACAATTGATTCAAACATTAAGTGTACGGACCAATGGCGAAATTTATGTTGGTGGGACGGCATCGAATGGAAGCGGAATGATACTATCAAAATTAACAAGTAATGGGGATCTTTTATGGTCGAAATCGTATGCAAATTATGGTAGAATTTATGGAATGTACGAGCAAGCCGATCAATCCTTAACGCTTGTAGCGAATAATCCGGTCAATAATTATTATGTATTGACGCTATTAAATGTAGATGGGGTAGGCGCAGTAAATTGGTCAAAACAACTAACCTTGGACCTTCCCGCGAGTGAAATATATGTGCGCTCTACCTATCAAGATGCTCAAAAAAATCTATATATCACAGGATATCATTACAATAAAACTTCTTATACAGGAGATTGGCCCTTTCTTTTAAAAACAAACAACCTTGGAACAGTTTTATGGGCTAAATCATACGATGAGCATTTTGGTACTGGGAAGAGTATCAAGGAACATCCAAGTTTGGGAATTGTTTGGGCCGGAGAACACATTAAGGCATATGGCAATGCGACTCAACCAGACGCTTGGCTTGTTCAAACAGGCACTGATGGATATTCGGATTGTTTTCAAACGATAGGCACCCTTTCACAAAATGTGGCACTTGTTCCGCTTACAAAATTTTATACGCGAATGAGCAGCTATATCACGGCAACTCCAATGCCGAGTACAAGTCCTTTAATCGTGTATTCAGTTGATAAATGCATGCAAAACTCCTTGGAGATAACAGAACATACCACCTTTCAATTTATAAATTCGAATGCATCTTTGATTTTTAAAATTCAAGATGAAGAACTATTTGTTCGAGTTACAGATGGTCAAGGAAGGGAATTGGCAAATGTTGTATTGAACAATATTGAAAATACAATAAGTACTCAAAATTGGCATACAGGTGTTTATTTTTTAAGTATCTCATCTGCAACTAAAAGCACAACACAAGCAATCTATGTGCAAAGTTTTGATTAATTAGTGTTTTAAGCGTATGTCCTCTCTTCACTCCTGCACTTGCTCTGCTGCGGATATTTAGTTGATCGCCTAATCTTGATAATTGCTGCAAAAATCCAACATTTCAATTTTTTATTATCTTCACAAAAGTATTACAGAAGGTAAGTTGGATCTGCCACTTATTAATTTAAATTCTAGGTTTATGAAATCACTGATTTTATCAATAATTGTATTTACTTACTTACCCGTATTTTGCCAATTTACTATTCCATCACCCATAATAAATGTTGGGAATTATATAATCACTGATACCGTTTATATGGATCCTCAAGGCAGTGATGCTAACCTTGGGACATTTTCTTCTCCTTTACAAACATTTGCAGCCGCTGTTCAAATGTTGCCATGGGGAACGGCAGGAATTAATGGGGGGCATGCGTATGGCGTAATTATGTTGAAGCCAGGGTTTTATCAGACCACATCAGGATTTCAGCAATATGCTAATAACTGGCAAAATAATGGGGTCTATAAAGATATTAGCGTCGAAGGAATAGGTAGCGTTATCATTGGTGGCACAGCGGCCAATTTGTCAACTGGGCACTTACTGCAGTTAAGCGGTGACCATATTTTTGTAAAAAATATCACATTACAATATTCTTCAGGAACTGGGCTTTTAATTTCAAGAGTAAATCCTCGTCAACGAAATATATTAATCGATAATGTGACGGTAGACCATGTTGGCTCCTTTTCCATGCTAAGCAAAGCAGTCGATACGATATCCATCATTAATTCAAAGTCCCTATATGCAAGTAGAATTGGGTTTGAAAACTCGACTTCTCCTTGCCAGTGGCCTAGTGGAATTAAATTGTTAGATAATTCAAATTGCATTGTAAACAATTGTGAAGTAGCGTATACCCGTGGGGAAGGATTAAACTTTCAAAATAGCACCCTTTGCAATGCATACAACAATCAATTACATGATAATAGTTTGAATTTCTATGATGAAAATTCATCTAAAATAATGTTTCATAAAAATATGATCTATAATACCCCTAACATCGGATCGCAATATTGGCGTGGCTGTCTGGCTGATACATCTGCTATTTGGTCGGGAGATGGAATCTTAATTGCAAATGAAGGGTCATGTTCAACGGGATCAAATCCAGTATTTGAAAATTGTAGTACAAAATGTAGCTTACCAACTGCTTATTTCCCTAATGTCGATAGTATATTTATCTATAATAACATCGTACAGAAAGTAGGTTCAGGGGTTTCTTTTTGGGAGGGGGTAACAAATATTGTCGGATTTAATTGTATCAAAAATGTCTTTGTTTTTAACAACACGTTCATAGAAACAATGGGAATGCCTGGAGCTGGTAATATTGGACATGTAAATTTTTACTTTCCAAGTTATAACCTTATTTCTAATAGCTTTTATGGAAGTATGGAAAACATACAAATTTTTAATAATATTTTCACCTTTGACACATTGGCTTACGCTACTATGCAGCCATTAAAAAAAACGCTTAATGCCTTCCACCCAACACCTAATGCTATTTTCAGTTCCAATAATTTATGGATTAAATCTCATAGTTCATTGGGACTTGGGGATGAGGTGAGATCAACGATGCCCGTATCAACTTATTCATTATTGGACTCTGTCTATTCGATTACTCCGTGTTCTGATCATATGTATTGGGTAAAGTCAGTTCCCGCATCATTCCCTTTTTTAACTATTGATTATTTAGGGCAACCTAGAACTAGTCCAACAACCAATGTTGGTGCTATTGAATATAAGCTTAATTGCTCCAATCTTGGACTCAACGATTTTGCTACGACCATTGAGAAACCGCTCTTATTTCCTAATCCTTGCGTTAGTTGTAGTAGCGTTAGGATTTCTAATTTACCAGAAGATAAAGTTGTATCGTATGTCGTATATAATTCCTTGGGCTTGGAGATTTTGACCGGCGTACTAAAATACAATTCAATAGAAACAAATCTATTGCCCTCAGGTATTTATTATGTGCAATTGAGGGGAGAAAGTAAATCGCCCTTTCAAAAGTTAATTATTCAAAAATAATTTTGTGTTTGTTTACTGGTAGTGGCTCCACATTATTGGTTATGTTGCGGAACAGAGAATAATATTCCTTTTAATAAGTACTAAACAACATCATTACTCCTTCTAAAAGATCAAGTGAGGCTTTTAAGATAAATAGGTAATAAATCGGAAGCATTTCTTTTCTAAGGTAGAGATAGATTACCAAAACGCTGAAGGGTAGGTATGCTAGAAAAGCAATCATTGGAATTTGACTGGCAACTAGCAGTCCTAAAAGAAGGGAAAAGATAATCCATTCCTGCATTTTTTTCGGACGAATCAGCGCACCAAAAAAGACGATTAATAGGAGAAGTTGTACTAACTTAAATACATCTGGCCAAATGGAAGCTTGGAAAATTTCTAAGTCTTGACCATTAATGAATATTTCCAACACGAATGGTTTTGAGGCAATAGCAAAAAGTAGAGCGCTGAGAAACAATCCTAAAACAAGGCGTTTTTTTCGGTTGTCAGCCCAGAAAAGAAAGCGTAAACCGACGATAAAAACAATGGAATCAAATAAGGGGAATGGCAGCACAAGGAAGCCTTTTTCTATCAAGATGATTATGCCATACAAAAGTATCGTAAGTAAACTTAGAAATACAATTCTGGCTTCTCGTCCCATTTATTTACCTAATTGTTCGTAGATAAAATCAAAAGTGGATAGTATGATTGGTTGACCTTCAACCACAGCAATATTATGTTCAAAATGTGCACTTGGCTTCCCATCAGCTGTAACAATGGTCCATTGATCCTCTAATGTTTTCACCTTTTCTGTACCCATATTAATCATTGGTTCAATGGCAATGGTTAATCCATTTTGAATACGCTTTCCTCTTCCACGTCTTCCATAATTAGGAACTTGTGGCTCTTCATGTAATGCCTTGCCAAGTCCATGGCCAACTAGATCGCGCACCACGCCATAACCATGTGCTTCCGCGTGCTGTTGAATGGCAAAACCAATATCTTCCATTCTATTTGCTGTTGTACACTGCTCAATTCCTAAATACAAGCATTCTTTTGTTACGTCAAGTAATTTCTTTATTTCTGGCGCGACTTCTCCTATTTCAAAGGTGTAAGCGTGATCTCCATAATATCCTTTGTATATTGATCCACAATCAACCGAAACTACATCGCCGTCTTCAAAAGGACGGTCAGTAGGTAATCCGTGCACTACTTGTTCATTTACAGAAATTAGTAAAGTACTTGGACATCCATATAAACCTAAAAATCCCGGGATGGCATTTTGCGATCGAATGTAAGCTTCCGCCATTTTATCTAAACTCCTTGGAGTGGTTCCCGCATGCATGTGCTTGGTAATAAGCCCTAAAGTTCTGCTCACAATCTGTGCTGCTTCACGCATGATGTTTATCTCATCAAGGGTCTTGTATTTGATCGAATTATTAGCTAAAAATGACATAGTTGCAAAGGTAATGAAACTAATCGTATCCTAGATTATGTAGCCAATCCATCGTGTTCAAGTTGTCTGCATAATCATCGATTTGAGGTTGTTGAGAACTCCCGAAAGGTTGATAATCATTTCCTATGATGCATTGGATTTCTTCCTTATGAATTTCGAGGTAGCTTGTTATTTCTACAGGATCTTCGTAATAATGATAATAAATCATGCCGATAGGTGCATGCAGCGCTTCACTTTCTTTTAATAATACAAAATTGTTGTCAAGAAAAACTTCTAAATTCATTAAATGAATCGTTTTATGATAGTCGTAATTGTTTCCGTATTTTTTGTTGTTTATCACATCTGAATAGGAAATAATTTGTTCAAAGAAGGTAGTTAATAAAAAACCTTTTGGGAGTAGTAAATGACTTACATTCCTGCAACCTCGTCCGAAATATAAAAATATATCTTCACCGAGTGCGCATAGTTCTTCGTTTGTTTCTTTACCAGTAAGTATGGCGACGGAACTTCTATTTCCTCTAAAAATGTGTGGAACTTTTGAAAAGTAAGACTGAAAATGTAGGAGGGATGCACTTCCTCCGGTAGCAATTACAGCGTCAAAGGAAGCTAATTTACCATCGGCTAATTGGATTTTATTTTCAAATCGTGGATCAATATCAAGCAATGCATCACGGATAAAATGAAAAAGCCGATTGTCCTCAGAACTTAATTTTACCTGGATTTGAAAACCTGCAAAAAGCACACAGAGAAAATCATGAAATCCAACCAATGGGATGTTTCCTGCCATTATTACAGCAATGGTTTTATCCCTTTCAGCACTAGGGTAGTTGCTTAGCCATTGCTCCAGCTTTTTTTCGTTTAGCCAACTCGCTAGGTTGCGGAGAGAAAGACGTACTAACTCTTCTGAATACCATCCGTTATGAAAAATTTCTCTTTGAATGGCCAAATTAAAGCGCTCGTAACTTGTCTGATCACAGGGCAGGCTTGCTAAATGCGGCTTATTTTCCCCTAACGCTGTCATCAATTCACCCAATCGGGTAAAACTCTTAATCAATTCATATTGGTTCATGTGGTAAAGTTAATCTCTTTTTTCCATGTACTTCAAACGGCAGTTTCGTATAAGCTCCTTATATTTGTAAAAAAAAGTAAAAATGGCAATTACGATTACAGATGAGTGCATAAATTGCGGGGCTTGTGAACCAGAATGCCCAAACAATGCAATTTATGAAGGAGGAGCCGAGTGGAAATATGCTGATGGTACTTCTCTTAAAGGAATACTTACTACTTTAGATGGAAATACTGTTGACGCTGATACGGCATTTGCGCCAGTTAATATGGATGTATATTATATTACGCATGACAAGTGTACAGAATGTGTTGGATTTCATGATGAACCTCAATGTGCTGCTGTTTGTCCTGTTGATTGTTGTGTGGATGATCCAGACTATCGTGAGTCAGAAGATGAATTGTTGGCCAAAAAGAATTTCATGCATGTTTAAATTCTTCTAGATGAAATTTTTACTAACCTTTTGTTTAGTTCTTTTTTCATTTTTAGGAAGTTTTCTATTTGGTCAAGATCCTGATTCCATCTTATTTTCGAATAGTAATTTTAAACGAGTTACGGTAAATATTCATTTTGTCTCCACGCTAAAAAATCAATTGGTTTCCAATCAAGTTGCCAAAGAAGTATCGGAAGTTTTTAAGAATGCCAAGATTGATATTCGCTTCTTAAGGTACAATTTCGCTGACAAAAACACCCCTGAAATATTTACTTCCCCGCTTGCAAACTCTTACAGTTATACACGTCAGATGCGTACTTGTCGAGACCTCTTTTTTAAGGATAAGCACGAGAAAAATGACAATGATTATTATATTTTTCTTGTCGGGGACTTTTCGGATAAAAGCACACTTGGATTTGCTATTCCCAACAAACATGTTTCCTTTATTAAATATAGCGAATTACCAAATTTCAGCAAATCCATTTCCTCTTGTCTAATGAAAGCTAGAGGCGTTTCTATTTTATCGGATTCATCAGCATTAGCGGTCCAAAATATAAATAAATTATTGACGTGGAAAGAATGCTTAGAATTGAGACAATCAACCTCATTTTTTAAAATTTTGGATGATTATGAATTTGTGAATTCCAATAATGGACTTGTCGCCTATTATTTATGGAATGAAGATAGAAATGGGAACATCATATTAGCGAAAGATGGCGATTATATTACTAGTATTACAAGGCCATTTAAACGTAATTATACGATCGTTCATCTTAAAATTGTCAATCCACTTTTCTGGCAATTATACAGCAATTCCTATTTTGTGATAAGTCCAATGCATCTATTAGTGCTAATCCTTGTCTTGATTTTATTGCTTTATTTGAGAAAAAAAGTGAATGCTCGGATCCTAAAAAGTAGCTGGTATAAAAGATGGCTTTTTAGAATTTTTAAATTCATAATGGTTTTTGTATCCATTGCGATTATTGGTAGTGCTTTCTATTTCGTGAATAAGTATTATACGTATCATTTCCTTGAAAATCATCAATTTGACATGTTTAAGAATTATTCATCTAAAAAGGTGCTTCTTGGCTTAGGCTCTCATCCAGATTTAATCAAAAAGAATCAAGGTAAAAATGTCTCGGAAATACTTATTTGTAAAAAAGGTAATTGGGCCTCTCGAAAAGTGAAAGCTGTTTTGTATTTTGATATACAAGAAAACAAGAAAGGAAAGGCCTCTATGGTATTCAAGAAATCTACCAATCAACTAATCATAAAAGGCAGGAATTATCCTACATTTAATCATTATTTTGTCTTTACACGTAGGTCCGTTGCTGGTTCAATCATTTCTCAGACGATTTATGATTTTAAGGGTAAAGTCATTGAGCCAACATTTTTTGCTAAGAATCCCAGTAAACGGATTCTGTTGTTTGTTAATGGTTACCGGCCTGTATCTACTTCGAGTGATCTAGAGAAAACGTTTAGTGCCATCCAAGCGAAAGGACTAGAAATACCAGCATCTAGCCATTATATTTATGACAATGACCGTTTTGCGTATTGGTCACCATGGAAAAATTTTAATGTTTTATTTGAAAATAGAATCCAAGCGGACAATGTTTATTATGCGGATGGGCACCATTCGATTTCCACGTCAAATTACGGTACACTAATTAACTTTTCGAATGCAATGGCTTTTTATCCGAAGCCTTGTAAGAATTTAAGCGCGCATCATTGTTACCAGGCTGCGAATTTCAGCAATACTATGGTGAATAGTTTAAATATGTTGCCTACGATCCCTAATATTGAAGGGTTTAACATTCGTCGGAAAAACGGGCGAATGGCTGGAGTAAATTTATTGCAGTTGTTAAATGATATTCCGAACAGATCGAATAATGATACAATTTATATAGTGGCTCATAGTATGGGATATGCCTATGCATTGGGGATAATAGAGGTGCTGAGTAAAAATATTAAATTTGGCGGCTTTTATATTTTCGCGCCCGAAAATGCTTCATCAGGAAGGGTAGACAGTAAGCAATGGGATGAAGTTTGGCAATACGGATCCAACCTCACAAATCTGCCAAAAGATGCTCCATGTTTACAGGATGGTATTGCTCCTCAATTTAACGTGAAAGGGCTTTCTCCAACTAATATCATTCATTTCCCTAGTGAATTAGATAAATTCAGGGGATTTTCAGCGAGTCATTTTATTGGAAACTTTACATGGATCTTTGATATTCCTCGTGGTCAATCTGGTGCAGTAAAAGGAAACTAGCTGGTTTAAAATGGAGTAGCTTTTGATAATTGTATTTCGATAAAAGAGGCACCAACTCCTCGAGGCGAATAGTTGGCATCGTGAAGACTAAAGCCTTCTTTTGATTGAATGAGGAATCTTATTTCTTGAATTAATTTACCTTCTCCAACCCCATGAATAACGATAAACCGATTGGTCTTTTTTTGAATCATTTGGTTGGTAAAGCGTTTGAAGGTGTCTATTTGCAACAAAAATTTATCATGAGCACTTAACAAGGAATCTGTTTCAATAAGATGTTCAATGTGTAAATCAATTTGAGGCAGTTGACCCTTATTATCTTTAACTGTTTTTTGCTGAAGATCAAACTCTTTTTTAGGAATATTTCCATGCAAAGGAATCTCTTGTCTTTTGACCAATTCACTTCTTAGGACCTTGCGTTCAAATGAAAATTCATCGCGAACAATAGCTATATTCGTTTGAATTTCAAGAATAATGAAGATCCCGCTTTCTTTTAATAGAGATACTTTTTCGCCAATTTCGAATAACATAGGCAAATTTAACGAATGAATTTATTCGGTGGGAGTTTTTCTTATTCTTCTTCCTTCATTTCCACTTTAAACATGCGTGGATCATATCCTAGATTATCCACTAATTCAAGGATGCGTGCTTCACTTAAGACATTGCTCTGCTCACAATAAAATAGTAAGGTCAGCTCTTTGGTTTTTACCACTGATTTCCCGCCATTTTTTTCAATTAAAGCGATTAATTTCGGCGATAAAAAGGGGCACATTAACGCATTTGACTGAGCTGAAACAACATAGTTAGTATGTTTTTGTGAATAGCCAGTTAATGCACATAAAAACAAAATGGTTATAAGAATGATTTTCATAGGGTTTTCTATTTTATGATGGTAATATTTCCAACTCTTTCTTGAGAGTCTGCTCGAATAATATAAAAATATACCCCTTCCGATAAGAGTTCTCCGCCGAGATCGAATCCTTTAAAGGTTGGTCCAAATTGACTTGTTTCGAAGACTTTGTTTCCCCATCTATTTAGAATAACTATTTCATACTCCAAACAAATATCAATAATGCCATCCAGTAAAAATTCATCATTTACGTTATCTCCATTGGCCGTAATTACATTGGGGATATCTTGATCATCAAGCAATTCATTATTAAAAATTTCTAGTGGTAGGAAGAAGGAATACGTACAATTATTTACATCAATAAAATTAAAACTCGCATTAAATACACCTGAATTTAAGTAATTGTATGTCGTGCTTAGATTGGCAGATGTTAGTGAATTCCCATCACCAAAATCCCAATTAATGTAATTCAATGGCGTGTTTATTGGATTGACACTACCCGTAAAATCGGCACGCCTATCACATCCAAGGATAACTGTACTCGTTACGGAAGGAATAATTGGGATATTTACAACCTGAGTTACGGAATCGTTGCATCCACCTTCTGATGAATTGGTATAAAGTGTCACATTGTAATTTCCAATTGTGCCATAAAGGTGTTGTGGATTTGTTACGTTATTCGCGAATTGACCATCTCCAAATGTCCAATTACTAACTAAGTTAGCAGTAGGATTTAAGTTACTACTATTTAAGGTGGTGTTTGTAAAAGTAACGTTGTGCGAGTAACAGTCTACCACATAGGTAAAGGTAGGGACAGGAACGTTGTAAACAGTCGCTAAAAGTGAATCAGCATTCATGCAGCCATTTTGATCTGTACCGATAACCACAAAATTATTGATACCGCTTGGTGGAGCAAAAGGTGTGTTGTTCGTTTGGCCATTGTTCCAAGTGAAATTGGGCGCTCCAGTAGCTTGGAAAGTTAGCAGGTTTCCTGCGCATAGAATGGTATCGTTTCCAGCAGAAATTATTGGTAACAAATTCATCAATACGGTCAAAGAATCACTATTAATACAATTATAACTGTTCTCTCCAATAACGGTATAAGTTACACTATTTGAATTTTGATTAAATGGCGTATTGTTGATTACGCCATTATTCCAAGTATAAGAAACTCCTCCTGTTCCATTAAGGGTAATCGGGTCAAATTGACAAATTGAAATGTCTGGACCGGCACCAATAGTTGGCAAAGGATTAATGGCTACCATCATGGTATCTGTATTGTCGCAAGCTATGCCATTTAATGTTTCTGTCCCGGTTAGGATATATGACACATTCAAAGGAGTGGAATTGCTTAAATTGGTAAGGTTCAAGGTAGGATTAGAAACGTTAATCGCACTTAGGCCATTGGCATTATTCCATGTATAACTTATGGCATTATTGGTGGGTATTCCAATTATACTATCCACCGAAAAGCACACACTTATATTAGGTCCGGCATCAATAATTGGTAATGAGTTGATGATTATGGTGTCTAACACAATACACAATTGGGGAATTGTATAAGTAATTATTTGCGTACCTGCTCCAATCATTGGATTAAAACTGCCAAAAATTGGGTTGGTAATGCCATTTCCAGACCACGTTCCACCGGGAATATTTGAACTAAGTTGAATACTGCCTCCATCGATGCATAGTGCTGGTGGAGCATTAATGATAGGTTCAAAAACATGGATATTTAGGGTGTGTGTATCTGAGAGGGCACCGCAAGTGGAGTATAAGTAAATAGTGTAGTCGCCTGGCGAGTTAAAAACATAACCCGGATTTGAACTGCCACTAAAATTTTGATTTTCTATTTCCCATTCTTGAAAACAGGTTAATCCAACTGTAGTTGTATTGGTAAAAAAAACAGAATCGCCAGTACAAACCATCGTATCGCTTGGTGTGAAAATAGGGATTGTACTACATGATTGACATAAATAACTATCGCTCGGGGTGAAATTAATAACACCAAAGGCCGGAATAGAGGCTGTAATATTTCCATTTGCAACGCTGCCTGTATTTGTTGCTGTTAATGCAATATTGACGATACCAAGTGGCGGGCTCGACATTTGGCAAGAAACAATACCCACGCTGTCCGTTTTTATAAATAAAGGATCCATACTGGTATCCAAGTTTCCAAAAAATGGTGATGTGGTAAATGCCGACATGGTGAAGCCATTGTCTAAATTAAAGCGTACACCAACTCCTTTGTCTCGGTCGTTTCCCCCATACGTTCTTGCCCATTGGAGGTTTCCAGCATCTGTCAATGAAAATAAAAGAATGTCTTTTTCAGCCATCGCTTCTGTAACTCCTGGTTGAGAGTTGGCGGCAACTGGGTAAGAGTCGGAGTGTCCTAAAATAGCGTATCCATTAGGATATTTTACAATATCCCTCGATTGATCTCGATTTGCACCACCTAATGCTTTCGCCCAAATAACATTGCCATTATTGAGATTTAATTTTGCTGCTAAAATATTCTCACCTCCTAATCCACCAAGTAGAGTGGGGGAGGTAACTACTATTTCACCAGCAACTTCATTTATTGCCGCTTTACACGACCATGTGGTATGGTCTGAATCAGGATAGCCTGTTCCTCCATAACTTTTGATCCAGATGGAATTCCCTAAACCGTCAAAGCGTCCGACAACGATATCAGTTCCTAAATTTGCTCTAATGCTGGTTACTATAATATCTCCATTAGTTAAGTTTTTCAGATACAAGCCCATGTCGCCCATGTTTGATAATGCTTTGCTCCAAACTAAATTCCCTAAATTATCCACCTTCATAAGGTATAATACATTCGTATTCCGACCGATGCAGGTAAAACCACCAGTGGGGGATTCTTCCGCATACATCATCCATTCACAGGTATATTTTTTTAGCCATTGCACATTTCCATTGGCGTCAATTTTCATGTTAAAGGCACGATTTGTACCTGCGCCATCATAAAGTCCAGATACTAAAAAACCGCCATCACTTGTTTGGATAATACTTTTTCCACCTTCTTGACCAGGTGTCCCATATAATTTAAACCAAAGGATGTTTCCACAAACATCCAAACGATATACATAAATATCACAATCTCCATGTCCACTTCCTTGGGCACTACTTTCATGTTGCCCTGTTGCAGCAAAGCCTCCATCTAGGGTTGCCGCAATTTGCAAAGCACCTTGCATGCCAGGGAGATTGTATTTTCTGTAAAATGTATTGTTTTGGGCAGAAATAGATGAACAAACAAAGAAAAATACTGCAACTAGCTGATAAACTTTCATTTACTATGAATTTTATTACAAAAATAGGACTTTTTTAAGCCAACATTTTTGAATTTTACATTAAATAATTATTTTCAATTAGATTAATTTACATATTCCTTCGATATTGACCTCCGACGGCAAATAAGCAATCGGTAATTTGACCTAGCGAGGCATATTTTGCTGTTTCCATTAATTCTTCGAAGATATTCTTGTTATTAATAGCTGCATCTTGAATTTTCTCAATGTTTTTAGCAAATTCAATTTTGTTGAATGCTTTTAAATTGTGAAGCATGGTTATTTGATAGGCCTTTTCTTCCTCCGTTGCTCTGATAATTTCTTTCGGAAGAACCGTTGGAGATCCTTTTGAACTCAAGAAGGTATTCACTCCAATGATTGGAAATTCACCCGTGTGTTTTAGTGTTTCATAATACAAGGACTCTTCTTGAATCTTGGATCGTTGGTACATAGTTTCCATTGCTCCCAACACACCGCCACGTTCTGTAATCCGATCGAATTCAGTTAAAACTGCTTCTTCAACGAGATCAGTTAACTCTTCGATTATGAAGGATCCTTGCAATGGATTTTCATTTTTCGCTAATCCAAGTTCTTTATTTATTATCA
The DNA here is from genome assembly GCA_903939755.1 of uncultured Flavobacteriales bacterium. Classification (GTDB taxonomy): domain Bacteria; phylum Bacteroidota; class Bacteroidia; order Flavobacteriales_D; family Crocinitomicaceae; genus UBA952. The sequence goes on from CAJAII010000036.1 coordinate 111,358, forward strand.
ACTGAATCGCCATTGCTCTCCGAACAGACTCTTCTGTTGGAGTCGTAATTGCTTCATCATACGCATTCGTGTGTAATGAATTGCAATTGTCGTAAATCGCATAAAGCGCTTGCAAGGAGGTGCGAATATCATTAAAATCTATTTCTTGCGCATGCAACGATCGCCCTGAAGTTTGAATATGGTATTTCAACATTTGTGCACGAGGGTTCGCATGGTATTTATTCGCTAATGCTTTGGCCCAAATTCTTCTTGCAACGCGTCCTATTACGGCATATTCTGGATCGATTCCATTGGAGAAAAAGAAAGAAAGGTTGGGGCCGAAATCATTGATATCCATTCCTCGACTCAAGTAATACTCCACATAGGTGAAGCCATTTGCTAAGGTAAATGCCAGTTGCGTGATAGGATTGGCACCTGCTTCAGCAATGTGGTAACCTGAAATTGAAACAGAATAGAAATTACGAATTTGATTGTCAATAAAATATTGCTGCACATCGCCCATCAATCGCAGCGCAAATTCAGTTGAAAAGATACAGGTGTTTTGAGCTTGGTCTTCCTTCAGAATGTCTGCTTGAACGGTACCTCTTACTTGGGCGAGGGTTTCTTTTTTTATTTGATTATAAACCGCTGATGGAAGAACTTGATCTCCAGTAATTCCTAATAATAAAAGTCCTAATCCATTATTGCCTTCCGGTAATTCGCCGTTATATCTCGGACGATCAAGTCCCTTCTTTTTATAAATACCTTCAATCTTTTGCTCAATTTCTTTTTCAAGACCTTGTACCTTAATGTATTTCTCACAATTTTGATCAATTGCCGCATTCATAAAAAAGGCCAATAGCATCGGTGCTGGTCCATTAATGGTCATGGAAACTGATGTGGCAGGATGGCTTAAATCAAAACCAGAATAGAGTTTTTTCGCATCATCTAAACAGCAGATCGAGACACCGGAATTACCTATTTTACCGTAAATGTCAGGTCGAATTGCAGGATCATTTCCATATAATGTAACTGAATCAAATGCAGTAGAAAGACGCTTAGCTGGAAGTCCTAAACTTACGTAATGAAAACGCTTATTCGTTCTTTCTGGCCCTCCTTCTCCGGCAAACATTCGGGTAGGATCTTCACCTTCTCGTTTGAAAGGAAATAATCCTGCCGTGTAGGGAAATTCACCTGGAAAATTTTCTTGTAAGCCCCATCTTAATACATCTCCCCAGCTGCTGTATTTTGGGCTAGCTACTTTGGGTAGTTGAGAATGAGAAAGGGAGGTCGTATGTGTTTGTATGCTTAGTTCTTTGTCTCGTACTTTAAATTTAAAAATGGGATCTTTAAATGTTTGTTTTTTTGCCTCCCAATGCTGCAAAAACGCCCAATTTTTTGGGTCAAAATTTAATTTTTCTATTTCAAAGGCTTCTTGTAAACTTTTTATCAATCGATCTTTATCCTCCATTGCGGAATTTTTAATCGAATGAATGGATAAGTTAAGTCCGTATAAATTTTCAGCTACTACCACTTGCTTGTTCACCCAATTATCATATGAACGATTGTTTTCTGAAATTTCAGATAAATAACGCGTTCTCTCTGGTGGAATTACAAAGATCTTTTCAGACATTTCGTTTGTAATTTCAAATTGAGAGGCAAGGGGAGCGCCGGTCATGGAAACTATTTTATCCATTATTACCTTGTAAATGGAATTCATCCCAGGGTCATTAAATTGTGAGGCGATGGTGCCATAAACTGGCATATCATCCACACTTTCGTCCCACAAATTATGATTCCGTTGGTATTGCTTCCTAACATCTCTTAAGGCATCTAGTGCTCCTCTTTTGTCGAATTTGTTTAAAGCGATGACATTGGCAAAATCCAACATGTCAATTTTTTCTAACTGTGTTGCTGCGCCATATTCAGGTGTCATCACATATAAAGAAACATCCGAATGTTCTAGGATTTCTGTGTCTGATTGCCCGATACCAGATGTTTCAATGATTATTAAGTCATACTTCGCCACTTTTAAGATACTAATCGCTTCCGCTACATGTTTCGAGAGCGCTAAGTTAGATTGACGAGTAGCCAGTGATCGCATGTAAACGCGGCTGTTTTTGATGGAGTTCATACGAATACGATCACCTAATAGTGCTCCTCCAGTTTTTCGCTTAGAAGGATCAACGGATACAACCGCTATTTTTTTATCAGAAAAATCAACGAGAAAGCGACGGACTAATTCATCGACTAAGGATGATTTTCCTGCACCACCTGTCCCTGTAATTCCCAACACTGGAATTTTTGAGGCCTTGGCAATCGTATCAATCTCATTTAATTCTGAAGTGTAAGCTGCGGGATAATTTTCAGCAGCAGAAATCGCACGTGCAATGGAAGGAATGTGTTGCTCCTTAATTTTTTCAAATTCGTCGCTTATTTTGTCGCCTAGTGGAAAATCACATTGTTTCACTAAATCGTTAATCATACCTTGCAACCCCATTTTTCTCCCATCATCTGGGTGGTAAATTTTGGTAATCCCATAATCCATGAGTTCCTTGATTTCAGAGGGTAAAATCGTTCCACCTCCACCACCAAATATTTTGATGTGAGGAGCCCCTTTCTCTTTGAGTAAATCGTGCATAAATTTGAAGTACTCCAAGTGTCCTCCTTGGTACGATGTCATTGCAATTGCTTGCACATCTTCTTGAATGGCGCAATCTACTACTTCTTCAACAGATCGATCGTGGCCAAGGTGAATTACTTCACAACCAGTTGCTTGAATGATTCGGCGCATGATATTGATAGCAGCATCGTGTCCATCAAAGAGGGACGCGGCGGTTACAATTCGGATTTTATGGAGTGGTTGATAAGGGCTTTCTTGTTTCATAGGATAAGTAAAATAATACTTGGAAACAAATTTACAAAAAGCCGATCATTCTATGCGATCAATTTTTTCCTTTTCTGCTAGAAATGTTGATTGCTCTATTTTTTCAAAGGAAATTTCGTCTGTTATAATCTCCTTAACACGGATTTTTTCAAAGTAGGAAATGGCTCGGATATGGAACATAAATCGATGTTCATTCATTAGTTGAATTTCATAGAATTCATTTTCAGAAACTATTTCGTAAATTGATTTTCCGTTTTTTAGTTTTCTGTAGGTAGGAAAAGTTTCTTTATTCATAAGGTTTAAGACGATTTTGAAAGTTATAAAATATTCTTGTCCTCCGCCCCGGCGGAAAAAATAGGACGCTGTTTTCTTTGTCCTTTTGTCTTGATAATACGGCAAGCTCAGCACAAGTACAAAAGAACGAAAAAATCAAGTCTCGATGGAAGCCGGGCCTCTCGACTCCGCTCGATGCCTTTTAAGTGAATCGAGCGGAGCCGAGAGACACTTCAATCGACCGATACATGAAAAGACTGATAAGCTTTGCTTATCAAACGACATACCGAAACGTCGGTACTTTTCGGTATCGCTTACGTTTCGATCCACCTTGACGGATCTTCATCCTATCTTTGCCAATCGAGACAGCGAAAAAAACGCATCTGTTTGTTTATCCATTTATTCGATAATAATCGCCATATCCTTTGCTTCAGTGAACTGACCAATTTCGAATAATGGAATTTTCTCCATTTCAAAAAGGGCGATAATCTCGTTTTTTTTCGTTGGGTCTACTGAAAAAAGCAGTCCTCCATTGGTTTGAGGATCACACATTGTTAGTAATGTAGCGCCTTCTATGCCACTGACGTTTTCGCCATACATTTTCCAATTTCGCATCGTGTTGTCTGGATATACCCATGCTTCTGAGAGTTCTTTCACTCCTTTTAACAATGGCACATTTTTGTAATTAATTGTGGCGCTAATTCTTCCTTTGTCTGTCATTTCAATTAAATGCCCTAACAAACCAAATCCGGTTACATCCGTCATGGCTGAAACGGCTTCTATTCCGCCTAATTTTTCTCCAATAATGTTTAAAGCACAGCTGCTAGTAATAAAATCATCCATGAAATGTGCGCTATCTAGTCCGCGTTTTAGGGCCGTTGCCAAAATGCCTGACCCTATGGGTTTTGTTAGAAATATAAGGTCATTTTCGTGCGCCGTATTATTCCGTTTTATTTTATTTTTGTCAACAATTCCATTTACCGCTAGTCCAAAAATGGGTTCTTTATTTTCTATAGAATGTCCACCTGCGAGTGTAATTCCAGCTAATTTACAGATTTCTGTGGCTCCTTTTAACACTTCAGAAGCAATATGTATTGGTAATACGGAGGTTGGCCAAGCAAGAATACTTAGCGCAAGAATAGGTTTCCCGCCCATCGCATAGACATCGCTGATAGCGTTTGCTGCAGCTATTCGTCCGAAATCATAAGGAGAATCTACGATAGGTGTAAAAAAATCGCAGGTGCTAATCAAGCAAAGGGAATCATTTAGCGTGTAAACTGCGGCATCGTCTGTTTTGGAATTCCCAACTAGAAGAAGTTCAGAATCCATAACGACCACATCTTTCAGTAATTCTTTTAATTCTCCCGGCGGAATCTTACATCCACAGCCACCTCCTTTAGTGAATTCTGTTAATTTTATTTCGTTATTTTCCATTTTTAATATTGACTAAAAAATTGGCGATTTCCGTATAGTTTTTTGCAGGGCATTCAATTTTTATTTTATCTCCAAGGGGATTGATTTCTTTATGATAGGAATAGGCTTTGTCGTAATAGCTAAGTGCAATCGAAAATGCATTTCTCACTTCATTATTGTCAAGATATTCTATTGCTTTCTTGGCATGTTGCGGACCGAGTCGTTTGGCAATTCGAAGGGTACAAACCTTTAGCTCTTCAATCGAAAAAACGCCGTAATCTACCATGATTTGATCGAGCCGCTCCTCAAAGGATCTGTCTAGAAAATAATGGGGTGCTTTCCTCATTTGATTCCAAATTCCTTCAGGGATAATTCTTGCACCAATTGTTCTACTTTCATCTTCTAGCCAAACAGTATTCATTCCTGTTGTGATAAGTTGCTGGGCTAATTCGTTTTCAAATTGTTCTTGGCTAGGTTGGTCTTCCATTCCTAATGCGCCATACGAGGAGCCTCTGTGATGAGCTAATTTCTCCAAATCGATGCAAAATGCACTTGTTTTTACTAGTTCGTCAAGAATATGCGTTTTTCCACTCCCTGTCATACCGCCAAGGATAGAAAAATTATAATTTAACTCAAATGTTTTCCGGACATGTTGTCGGTACGATTTATACCCTCCAATTAGCACGGAAACTTTAATCCCAAAAAACTCCATTAGGTAGGTGAAGAAGCCGCTTCTCATGCCTCCGCGCCAACAGTGAATTATGATTTCATCGTGTTTCTCCACTAATTTCAGGGCCGTCTTAATTCGCGTGTATAAATGAGGCCCTGTTAATTCTAAGCCTTTAAGTATGGCCTGTTTTTGCCCATGATTTTTATAGATTGTACCTACTATTTTGCGTTCTTCCGAGTTCAGTATGGGGATGTTTATTGCACCTGGAATGTGCCCCATGTTATATTCTAGTTCACTGCGAACATCTATGATCAAACTTTTAGCAATTAATTCCCAAGAAAATAGAATCTTGCCCATTATAGGTAAATATTAGGCTAATTTTCGGATAAAATTGAGTGATATCTCATTAAAAATTTCGGCTTGTTCAATATTTACTACATGTCCGCAATTGGGTACAATGTTTAAAAGAATTCTTGGATTTGATTCAACGATCGATTTCACAGGTTCTAAAAACATGTGGTCTTCACTCCCCATTATATAAAGAGTTGGTTTATCATTGTTCTGGTGTTCCACTCTATTTAGGTAGGCAGTTAATCGTGCTGTTAATTTAAACCAACGATTAAATTCCTTGGCCATTACTTTTTTTGCTTCGTTAATAAATAGTAGCCGCGAAGTTTTGTGATTTTTTTTCGGCATAATTATCCTGGCTAGCAAGGCATACAAGGTCATGTAAGGAAGGAGTGGATTTAGTACCCGTCCAATTCTTAAAAGTACACGCGACTTGATGTTTAGTCGTGTTATAGCACCGGAAAAAATCATTGATTTTACAATACTTGGTTTCAGCGCAAAGATTTGATAGATGATTATTGTCCCGAGGGAAACGCCGATAAAATGGGCTTCTTGTATTTTATTGAATTCTACGACTTCAATTACATCTTCAGCGATCATTTGAAAGCTATAGTTTTTTGTTGTTTTTAGCTGTTTTGATTTGCCGTGGCCTCTTAGGTCAATTAAAAGAACGTTGCAATTTGCTGAATAAGCTTTAACCTGCTTATGCCAAATAGCAGAGCTTCCACCAGCACCGTGGATGAACACACACCATTCTTCGCTATTTGCATTAAGTATATTTTTATAATAAAGCATCTACAATGATAATAAAAAAAAGGACACGAATTCCGTGTCCTTTCCTTGTAAGATTTGTTTACTTACTATTTTTTGTCATTTACTTCTTCAAAATCAACATCGGTAACTTCATCTTGTGGATTAGAGTCATCCGATGATGTTGCTCCTTGGCCTTCTCCTCCTTCAGATCCACCTCCATTCGCTGCACTATACATTTCTTGAGATGCTGCTTGAAAAACAGTGTTTAGTTTTTCCATAGCTGGTTCTAAATTTTCAACGTTTTTAGCTTCGTATTCTTTCTTTAGTTCAGCTAATGCATCTTCAATCGGTTGTTTTTTATCTGCTGGAATTTTATCTCCGTATTCTTTCAATTGACGTTCCGTTTGAAAAATAGTAGAGTCTGCTTTATTTACAATCTCTACTTCCTCTCTTTTTTTCTTGTCATCTTCTGCATTAGCCTCTGCTTCTGCTTTCATGCGTTGAATTTCTTCATCCGACAAACCAGAAGCTGATTCTATTTTAATAGATTGTTGCTTGCCTGTCCCTTTGTCTTTCGCAGAAATGTTCATGATTCCGTTCGCATCAATATCAAAAGTAACTTCAATTTGAGGAACTCCTCTTTGTGCAGATGGAATGTCTGTCAATTGAAATCTACCTAAAGTTTTGTTATCGTTTGCCATTGAGCGTTCCCCTTGCAATACATGAATATCAACGGATGGTTGATTGTCAGATGCTGTTGAAAAAACCTCTGATTTTTTTGTTGGGATAGTTGTGTTGGCATCAATTAATTTAGTAAAAACACCACCCATTGTTTCAATTCCTAATGATAATGGAATAACATCTAATAACAATACATCTTTAACTTCTCCAGATAATACACCACCTTGAATAGCCGCTCCTAGCGCAACTACTTCATCTGGATTAACTCCTTTTGAAGGCACCTTGCCAAAGAAATGCTCCACAGCAGCTTGTATTATTGGAATTCTTGTTGATCCTCCAACTAAAATTACTTCATTTATATCTTTAACTGTTAAACCTGCATTTTTCAATGCTTTTTTACAAGGTGCAATGGTACGTTCAACTATGGAAGAAATTAATTGTTCGAATTTAGCTTTTGTTAAGGTCCTAACTAAGTGTTTTGGAATACCATTAACAGGCATGATGTAAGGCAAATTAATTTCTGAAGAGTTCGTAGAAGAGAGTTCGATTTTCGCTTTCTCTGCTGCTTCCTTCAATCGTTGTAATGCCATTGGATCTTGACGTAAATCTAATCCTTCTTCCGTTTTAAATTCTTCTGCCAACCAAACAATAATTGCCTCATCCACATCATCACCACCTAGGTGGGTGTCACCGTCTGTTGCTAATACTTCGAATACACCGTCTCCTAATTCTAGAATTGAAACGTCATGTGTTCCACCGCCAAAATCGAAAACAACTATCTTTTGATCAATTCCTTTTTTGTCTAAACCATAAGCAAGTGCTGCCGCTGTAGGCTCATTTATAATTCTTTTGATGGATAATCCTGCGATTTCGCCTGCTTCTTTAGTGGCTTGACGTTGTGCATCATTAAAGTATGCTGGAACAGTAACTACCGCTTCTGTTATTTCTTGTCCTAAATAATCTTCCGCTGTTTTCTTCATTTTTTGAAGAATCATTGCAGATATTTCTTGAGGAGAATATTTGCGATCATCTATTTCTACACGAGGTGTGTTATTGTCACCTTTTACGACCTTATAAGGTACACGTGCAATTTCTTTTTTTACTTCGTCGAAACTTGAACCCATGAATCTCTTTATAGAAGAGATTGTTTTTGTTGGATTTGTAATCGCTTGTCTCTTTGCTGGATCCCCAACTTTTCTCTCGCCACCTTCTACGAAACCTACTACTGAAGGTGTTGTTCTTTTACCTTCTGAATTAGGTATGATTACTGGTTCACTTCCTTCCATAACTGCAACACATGAATTTGTTGTGCCTAAGTCAATTCCAATTATTTTTCCCATTTTATTTTAAATTTTATATTATTGAACATCACCCCAAAGTCAATTAATATGCCATGAGAATTTTTAGGTTTGTAAATGACAAATTATTAGTGATCAGGTAATCAAAGGGTGACTATTTGTCATAAATTATGACATTTCTATTGTTTTACAAAGCGTAATGTTTCGAGAATATCACTGTCGTTTGTAATTCGTATTAAATACATGGCCGCATTTAAGGTAGAAATATTTATGGCTGTTTTCTTACTTGATTGATCTAAATTCCCTTGACTTAGAACTCTTCCATTCAAATCATAGATTTGAAAATGCACATTTTTCGCTAAGGTTGAATTGGTATGTTCAATTGTAATTGAATTCGAGCTGGGTGAAGGATATAAGACAAAGCTAATGGTTGGTCCATCGGGTGGTGGAGGAATCAACTTAAATACCGCCGTAAAGAGCGTGGAATCAAGATTTACATTACTTTCAAAAGTGGGATTCAGTGTATCGCTAATAAATGAATTCGGTAGCCATTTTACAAAGGAGTAACCGGGTTCAGCTATTGCTGTGAGTTGTATTGGAACTCCATCAAAATACAAGCCTTGCCATGGGTAGTTTTTCGGTTGAATACTATTTAATTTTATGGTGCCTGCGCTATCCGGAAATATGGCTAATTCAACTTTAACTTCTTTAGTTAGCTGAAATTCATTCCGTAAATTTTCCATTACTATTTCATTTCTGCAAGCTAATTGCTGCCTAAAGATTAAATGGTTGTTGATGTAGTTGTCCATTTGTCCGGCTATATTATTCGGGTCTCCCCAACGCTGGTATTCTTTTGGCATCTCAAGCACCATTTTATTGAAAAAGGATTGCTCTGTTGCGAGTAAAGTATCTGTTAGGTAACTTGTATTCATTAAATCAGCATATCGATTGATAAATGAATTTCTATACGTTAAATTTTGAATGCTTTGCAGCCAAATATTGATATATGGATTGTCTGTACTTTGGTCTAGCATATAGCGTATGCCATTATCCGTACAAGAGGTCCAGCCATTTGGTTGCATGGATAACTCTAAATCTATCAGTGCGAATCGCCAACGGTAATTGCTTTTATTGGATCGGTATATCTTTATATTATTTCCTGGCCAATCTACATTTCCCATCCATGATTCGCCAATAATATAATCGGAATAATGTGCTAGGTCAAAGTATTGATCTGCTTCTGTTAGGTAAGTTGGAGAAGTTGGATCCAAGGCATTAAATAAGGTGTAGTCGTTTGTAAAATCTTCTACTTTCCCTTCAACGGCTCTTAAAACTAAATTGTAAAAATAAGACATGGACAAAATGTCTATAGAGTCTTTTTTGATGTTTTCTCGTTCGTCAAAGTATTCGGTATTAAATTTTTCCCTCAGTTCATAAAGACCAAAATACTGTCCATTGATATACACGGAAACGGGCTCCATGGCTGAATAATAATTATTGGTCCCTTTACTCATCATACTGACTTGGCAGGCATCTTTTTGCGGAAAATTTAACCATTGATTACTGCCATTTCTCAAATAAACATCGCTGTACTTGTTTCGAAATGGGATGGCTGGAATTAAGGGTAAGTTCACTGTTTTTTCTCCGAGAGCAGCGTGATCAAAAGATAAGCGGAAAGACCGTTGTGGATTTCCTCGACTTCCACCAGCGCCACCGTCCATTCGAATGGCCGTTCTCGTTTGAAATAAAGCGGGATGGTCACCCTCTTTGTCTAACCAAGTAACATGAGCCGCTCTTAACCAGTCTGAATTAGGGTTATCAAAAATCCCTTGTCCACCATAGAGATTGGAGTTTTGTGTGGTAATTAATAATATAGGTGTGGAATGATCAATATTGAATAAGTAGGTTCCATAAGTATCATGACTTGCTAAATAATTGTTCATTGATAATGGAAAAGCTTTTGCTCGAACGACGCTTGCTTGAAAAATAAAAATGGAATCACCAATATATTCCGTGGAGTTTAGGGTAGGTTCACTTCCGTCTAAGGTATAAACAACTTTAGTTGGAATTGAATCGGCATTTGGATTGGTAATTTTTAAATAGATCACATTGTTTAGAATGCCAGTAGGAACAGATAAAACAGGCGCTTTCAATGAATCGGTATAAACAATTGCGGCATTATTACTCGAACCTGGGCTTGGTTCCATCCACTGATTATTCGTGGAGGCATCGGGGGAACTTCCTATGCTCACATCAGTTTGAGGAGAATTAATATATAAGGAACTAATTGTTGTCAAACTTGGGTCAGATAAAAACACAGATTCTCCGTTAGATTCAAGTTTAAAATTACTGTGGTTGCCATAGCCATTCAGCGGAATAAAACTGTCGGACAACTCATTTAGTATGGTGGAGCTGATGGATACGTCAATATAGGTATAGGTAATAGCGTTTGTAGAAACCACTTCAAATCCTATCGAATTAATTGGTCCAGCAGTAAGTCCTGCTGCTATTAGCTCAGCTCCATGCACCAATATTTGATGTCTAGCGCTCCAATACCAATTTCCATAAGGAGCCGGGTAATCGGTGGTAGAATTTTGTATCGTTCCAACATCAAGTGTAATCCCATTAATTTTTAAATTAGGCCTTCTGTTGTAGGTTCCTCCAAGTAAAGCCGAACAAGATGCGTCACTTCCGTCATTATAGGCGACCATTGTAGAAGCATAAGGTGTTTCCGTTTGTTTGAAAATTGAATTTTCAGTATACCCGTTGTTTTCATAGGAACAAATGTTTAACAGGATGTTGCTTTGGCCGTCCCAGTTAAATGTATTGGTAAAATTATGGGTGTTCCACCCGACAAAAGGGGTATAACTTAGGTCATTTACAGCCGGTGAAAAGGGGCTTGACTCATATCTATCTTTTCCACTGCAATAGACCAACTTAAACTCATTGGGTGCTAAACTTAGTCCTGCCAAGGACCATTGGAGTGGCTGCAATAAATTGTCACTCAAATAATAACCTGTGAGATCAACAAGACTGTTACCGGCATTATAAAGTTCTATCCAATCCGGCTTATCCCCATCTTCATCAGTTGCGGAAATATAATTTCTGTTACATCCCTCGTTGATTACGACCTGCGTAAAAGCAAGCTGAAAAGAACCAATAAATAGAAACAGAATTACTACTAGCCGTATCCTCATATTCTTAAAGGTGAATTACTTCGCCGTAAGCGGCTGCTGCTGCCTCCATAATGGCTTCAGACATAGTAGGGTGGGGGTGAACGGTTTTAATTAATTCTTCGCCAGTAGTTTCTAATTTACGAACAGCCACTAATTCGGCTACCATTTCAGTAACATTCGCTCCAATCATGTGACCACCTAATAATTCACCGTATTTAGCATCGAAAATTAATTTCACAAAGCCATCCTTTGCTCCAGAAGCGCTTGCTTTTCCAGATGCAGAGAAAGGAAATTTTCCTATTTTTACTTCAAATCCAGCTTCCTTTGCCGCTTTTTCTGTCATTCCTACGGATGCCACTTCTGGCGAACAATAGGTACATCCTGGAATATTCCCATAATTCAATGGGGCTGGATGATGACCGGCAATTTTTTCAACACAAATGATTCCTTCTGCTGAAGCTACGTGCGCCAATGCTGGACCTGGCACGATATCTCCAATGGCATAGTAGCCAGGAATATTCGTTTGGTAATATTCGTTGACGATTACCCTTCCTTTATCCACCACTATACCAACGCTTTCTAATCCAATGTTTTCTATGTTGGCTTGAATTCCTACAGCTGACAAGACGACATCACAAGCAATCTTTTCTTCTCCTTTTTCTGTTTTTATCGTCACAATGCACTCATTCCCGCTTGTATCTACCTGCTCAACAGAAGAATTAGTCATAATTTTAATTCCTGCTTTTTTGAAGGATTTCTCCAATTGTTTTGAAACGTCCACGTCCTCAACAGGAACAATGGTTGGTAAATATTCAACAATCGTCACTTCTGTTCCAATCGCATTATAAAAATAGGCAAATTCAACACCAATAGCCCCTGAACCTACAACAAGAAGTCGCTTCGGTTGAGTAGCTAAGGTCATCGCTTGACGATAACCAATTATTTTTGTGCCATCTTGAGGCAAATTGGGTAATTCACGTGAACGAGAACCGGTAGCAATAATTACTCCTTTTCCTGCAACATACGTTGTTGAAACGCCCGCTTCATCTGTCACAATAACTGATTTTCCTGCTGCGATTTTCCCAGTTCCTTTTAAGACGTCAATTTTATTTTTTTTCATCAAGAATTGGATACCGTTACTCATTCCATCGGCCACATCCCGGCTTCGTTTTACCATAGCGGTAAAATCCGCTTTCACGTCTTTTACGGATATTCCATAGTCACTTGCATGGTTTAGGTATTCGAATACATTAGCGCTTTTTATCAAGGCTTTGGTTGGGATGCATCCCCAATTCAAGCATACTCCACCAAGCGATTCGCGTTCAACAATGGCAGTTTTAAGCCCTAACTGAGAAGCTCGAATAGCCGTAACGTATCCACCTGGTCCACTTCCAACTACAATGATATCATAATTCATATTGCTTTGTTTTAAAGAAACAAATTTAATTAAAAAAGATGAAGGTGCAATTGATAAGTAGGAATCACTTTCAAAATCGTTTTCGCTAGCTTCGTCCGCCTAGGCGGACATTCCTCCTCCGCACATGCGGAGCGGAACGCTCGGCTAGCTTTCATTTAGCTTATCGAGCGCATCTCGACTCCGCTCGATGTGCTCTTGTTAGTGAATCGAGCGGAGTCGAGAGACACGGTAAATCGAGAGAAATAGTAAAGCGAGAAAAGCTGTCTGCGTATAAACAAGTCGTAGCGTCATCCCCCTTTGTCCCCCTTCGAAGGGGGAAAAATGTCTGTCAGTGCTTTCCTAACTGATATTAAATAAAATGTATTGATTTGAGAATTCAGGAATTCCTTACGCCATAATTATACAGTCTGGACAAATTCCAGAAACTGTTAAAAAAACTTCAGCTACTTGATAGTTTGAAGGGATATTTAGCTCGATGTGATTATCTGCAATACAAGTGAGTTTTTTGCAAGTGGTGCAGCTAAAATGCAGATGGTCATGGTGCAAGTGCTGCTCGTGAGAGCAAGAGTTGCAAGGAGCATAGTTTATTACACCGTTGATGTTGACAATTTTATGAATTTTTACTTCTTTTACTAAACGCTCTAAAATTCGATACACTGTTACTCGGTCACATATGTTATTTACCTTGGCAAAAATTTCAGTTTGACTCATGGCCGTTTTATTGAGCTGAATAATTTCAAAAACTGCCTTTTTTGCTATTGTATTTCTAATTATTGCCATTATTTTTTTTATAAACGCAACAATGTTGCATAATTGTAGTATATTTGTAATCGCATCAAAGTTGCAAATAAAAATTAGTAGAAAAAAATGAAATTTATATTCTTGCTTTTTTTAAGTTTAGTGTCCTGTTTATCTTTCGCTCAAAGGGTAGAAATTACCTTATTGGATGAAAAGACGAAAGAACCGATAATAGGCGCTCAACTTTTTATTTTGGAGACCGATCAAAGTTTCAAAACCAATGATTTTGGTAAAATAACCATTTTTGAAAATGACATGAAATCGTGTCAAATTCGAATTTTAGCCACAGGGTATAAAAGTGTTTTACAAAAAATAGTGCTTACGCCTTCTCTTATTATTACGTTAAGCCCTATGCATTTAGATTTGCAGGAAGTTACGGTATCAAGTGGTTCCACTGTAACTCAAAACAAAAATCCTTTTCACATTGAATCGCGAAAAATCAACGATTTAAATCAAATTCCGGCCCTAAACTTGGGGGAATTGATTGGTCGAATTCCAGGTGTTTATTCCTCATCATTAGGCAATGGTATCTCCAAGCCTGTTGTGAGAGGAATGCAAGGTATGCGTGTAATTACCTTAGTTAATGGACTTCGTTTAGAGGGACAGCAATGGGGAGGTGATCATGGCATGGGTTTGTCAGAATTAGGTATTGGTACAGCAGAGGTAATTAAAGGTCCGGCTAGTTTAATATACGGTGCAGATGCCTTAGGCGGTGTCGTTTCCCTTTTGGATGTTCCATTTGCCGCTGTAAATACCGCTGAGGTACAATTTCAAACAAGCCTCAATCAAAACACCATGGGAGCAGAATCTCGTCTTTTAATTAAACAGTCTTATAGAAACTGGAGGTGGTTATTAGGAGGTAGTTACGCCAACCATGCCGATTTTCAAATTCCCAGCGGCCGATTCGCAAAGAATTCTCGTTTTAATTCCCTCGCCATGAAGGGGAGTATTTCTTTTAAAGCTAAAAATAGCCTACACCAATGGCGAGTGATTATGGACCATCGAATTGCAGGGATTCCTGGACATACACATGACTCATTGGCAACTCCAGCTTCTTTTCAAGTTGAATTGCAAGCGCGAAGGTATTCATTGCCTTCACAATTTTTCCGTAATTATCTTGCCCATCAAACATCTAATTGGTATAGAAAAAATATGGATGTACAGTTACTAATGGGCTACACTGCCAATAGGTTAATAGAATACGATGAAAAGTTTACCGTTCCCTCTTTGAGCATGCTTCTCCAAAACTTTATAGTAAATACCAAATTCTCTGTTAAAAAATGGGACAATTTGAAATGGATTACAGGAACTCAAAGCATGTTTCAGCTAAATAGAAATGCTGCTAATGCTTCCGATACCTTGATTCCTAATTCCAATACTTTTGACTTTGGTGTTTATTCAACAGTCACGTGGAGCAAAGGATTTTGGGTACTGCAATCAGGCCTTCGGTACGACTTAAGAACCATTTTTGGAATTGATGAAAGTTTATATGGACTTACAGATTTCAATTACAGTGGATTAAATGGAAGTGTAGGAGCCGTATTTTCCAAAAACGAATTTATCTTTAGAACTAATTTTTCGACAGGTTATCGAGCTCCTCATTTAACGGAATTACTATCCGATGGATACCATCATGGTGCGTTGCGCTATGAAATAGGTAATAGAAATTTAATTTCGGAAAGAGCCCTGCAGCTTGATATCACATTTGAACACAACCAAGAACATGGTGCCCTCACTTTAAATCCCTTTGCTAACCTTATCGATAATTATATTTTTATTCAACCCATTGATTCAATGGTTGGTGGAATGCCCGTTTTTATCTATCAGCAAGCTCAAAAGGTTTTGTTTCTAGGAGGTGATATCGCTTATCATTTTCATCCACATTTCGCCCATAAATTACACTGGGAAATATCCGCATCCTACATTCGACCCTTTACAGGAAACGATAGTTCGGTTTCTTTAATTCCTCAGCCAAGATTAATGAATTCACTCAAATACGAATTTGCCTTAGGAAAAAAGTTACGACTTAAAGATTTACACCTGCAATCCACCTTACTTGGCGCTCAAAATCAAGTCGCTTTTAATGAAACACCCTCTAATTTATATCATTTATTTGACCTGGGAATGCTCATTTCGTTTGGTAGAACCGAGCAGCTGACGCTAAATATTGGCGTTAGAAATTTATTTAATGCAAACTACATCGATCACCTTTCCCGTTTAAAAAATATAAGTATGCCTTCTCCTGGTAGAAGCATATACCTATCCTTTAACTATTTGATTAATTATAAACTAAAAACCAAAAACAATGAAAACTAACCTTTTATTATTTGCAGCAGCAATTTCATTTGTTGCATTAACTAGTTCTTGCAAAAAGAATCAATGTTCTGAATGTCATTATGACAAAGCCGGAATGGAAGTTGAAATGGGAGAATTTTGTGGCGATGCGTTAGAAGACCTGGAGGCGCTAGGATCATTTACGGATACAACTGGAACCTATGTAGTTCATTGTGAAGGACATTGATGCTTTAAAACCGAATTTTACTTCAGTTTGAATTTAAAGGGCTTACTTGGTGAGCCCTTTTTTTTGTCATTGCCAAAAAGGTCTTGTGATAGGCCTTTTTGCAATGCTTTGCCCTAGCCTCGATAAATTCCTCGGCTAGCTAGCATTAAGCTTATCGAGTGGACACAGCTTGCTGTGGTTGTATCGAGATAAGCTTATCCCGACTATGCGCCTCATCTCAAAATCTTTTGTAGTTTTATCGAAGCAAAAAAAGCGACATGATAGAAAAAGGTAATAAAAAAACAATTAGAGCTTGGGTAATGTATGATTGGGCCAATTCGGTTTACCCATTGATTATTAGTTCGGCTATTTTTCCAATTCTATATGAAGTAAATACGAGTATTAAGGATCCTGTTAGTGGAAAAACGACCTACGATATTATTTCTTTTTTGGGAATGGAATTTAAAAACACTGAATTTTATGCCTACTTAATTTCACTTTCCTATATAATTGTCGCTTTGCTATCGCCGATTCTCTCTGGTATTGCAGATGCCGGTGGAAAACGTAAATTATTCATGCAATTCTTTTGTTATATGGGAGCTATCGCTTCCGGGTTATTGTACTTTTTTAGTGCCGATAATCATGGGGTTGATGGTAGGCCATTTGAATTAGGGTTCACCATATTACCACTTTTTATTGGAAGCATCGGATTTTGGGGTAGTTTGGTTTATTACAATTCCTATTTACCTGAAATCGCGGATTATCGCGACCATGATAAAATAAGTGCGCGTGGATTTTCTATGGGCTACTTTGGAAGTTCTCTGTTATTGATAATCATATTATCGCTTACCGTTTTCACTAAGACAATTCCTATAAAATTTGCTTTCCCGTTGGTTAGTTTATGGTGGATAGCCTTCGCTACGTATTCCTTTTATCATCTTCCCAAAACAGTTGCGACAAGTGATAAAGCAAAAGGAAATATTTTCCTAAAAGGATTTGTAGAACTTAGAAAAGTAGCGCATGAAATTAAAGCGAATATCCATTTAAAGCGTTTTTTAGGCAGCTATTTTATGTACAACATGGCCGTTCAAACAATTATGGTAATGGCTGTTGCTTTTGCAAATAAGGAAATTAGAGGAATCAAATCATCGGACTTAATAATTAGCATATTAATTATTCAATTTTTAGGTATTGCTGGGGCATTTTTGATGTCGAGAATATCGTCCGTTATTGGGAATATTAAAACGATTGGTATTTCAATCTTAATTTGGATTGGATTATGCGCAGTTGTGTTTAGTATCGTTTATGAACCTTGGCAGTTTTATATCGCTGCAGCTGTCGTAGGATTAGTTATGGGTGGTATTCAGTCTGTATCACGATCTACTTATTCTAAATTATTACCTGAAACCAATGACTTAACCTCCTATTTTAGCTTTTTTGACCTAGCAGAAAAAATCGGTTTAGCGATTGGAACACTTACCTTTGGACTGATAGAAGGATATTTGGATATTCGAACTTCCATTTTGGCACTTATCGTATTTTTTGTAGCAGGCTTTATATTATTGCTTTTTGTACCAAAATCGGATAGGCTCAATTCAAAAATTGACTAAGAAATAATTTAATTATTATTTAACGTTAAATCTGTTTTTAGGCGTCAAAACCCCTTCTGAAAAGTTTATTTTTGCTTAAAATTTTATTTCATGAAACAACTAATTGAAGCTGCTTGGGAAAATAGGTCCCTACTACAAGATCCAAAAACAATACAAGCGATTGAAGCTGTAATTAAAGATTTAGATAAGGGGGTTTTGCGTGTGGCAGAACCTACAAGCGAAGGAGAATGGTTAATTAATGAATGGATAAAAAAGGCGGTTGTACTTTATTTTCCGATTCGTCAAATGGAAGTTTTTGAAGCAGGTCCTTTGGAATTTTACGATAAAATGGCTTTAAAAAAAGATTTTAAATCTCAAGGTGTTCGTGTGGTTCCCGGTGCCGTTGCTCGTTACGGTTCATTTATTGAATCAGGTGTTATCTTGATGCCTTCCTTTGTGAATATTGGAGCGTATATCGGTGCAGGTACAATGGTTGATACATGGGCGACAGTTGGAAGTTGTGCTCAAATTGGCGAAAATGTACACCTTAGCGGTGGCGTTGGAATAGGGGGCGTTTTGGAGCCTTTGCAGGCAGCTCCTGTCATTATAGAAGATAATGTTTTTATTGGTTCTCGTTGCATCGTTGTTGAAGGGGCAAGGGTTTGTGAAGAAGCGGTATTGGGAGCTAACGTGGTGCTTACCAATTCCACAAAAGTGATTGATGTATCTGGAGAAAAGACGATAGAATATAAGGGATATGTGCCACCAAGAAGTGTTGTAATTCCGGGTACTTACAAAAAACAATTTCCAGCAGGAGAATTTCAGGTGCCATGTGCCTTAATAATTGGACAACGTAAAGCCTCCACAGATTTGAAAACATCCTTAAATCAGGTGCTTCGTGAGCACAATCTTGCTATTTAACAAGGATATTTTTTCATATTTTATCTTTTAATCGTATATTTGGGCGCTTAATGAATTAAATTAACTTTAAGCGCTCATGGAATTAAATCCACTTACAGCTATTTCGCCAATAGATGGCCGTTATCATTCCAAAACTAGTGCATTACAAGCGTATTTTTCGGAGTTCGGTTTAATCAAATACCGCGTATTCATTGAAGTTTCTTATTTTATTGCCTTATGCGAATTACCTCTTCCTTCATTAATTAATTTTCCGAAAAGTGGAATTGCGCTAATGCGAAAGTGGTGCGATAATTTTTCGGAAGCAGATGCGCAATGGATTAAAGATTCGGAAAAAATCACGAATCATGATGTGAAGGCGGTTGAATATTTTTTAAAACATAAATTTGAAAACGAGGGTTGGCAAGAATATGCTGAATTTATTCATTTTGGATTAACCTCTCAAGATATTAATAACACCGCGATACCATTGTCGTTGAAAGAGGGGATTGAGACAGTTTACCTGCCAAATTTGCTAGACATCGTTTCGCAATTAGCTGTTTTTTCCAAGGAGTGGAGAGACGTGCCAATGCTAGCCAGAACGCATGGCCAACCAGCTTCACCAACAAGATTAGGAAAGGAAATACAAGTCTTTCAGGAACGATTAGAAATTCAAATTAAGCAATTAGCACAGGTCCCTTATTCGGGAAAATTTGGGGGTGCAACGGGTAATTTCAACGCGCATCATGTTGCTTATCCAACAATTGATTGGGTGGATTTTGCCAATCGATTTTTAAATTCCCTGGGTTTGTCTAGAAGTCAAACCACCACTCAAATTGATCACTACGATAACTTGGCTGCCCTGTTCGATTGTCTTAAGCGAATAAACACTATATTATTGGATTTGAGCAAAGATTTTTGGCTTTATATTTCAATGGAATATTTCAAACAAAAATTAAAGGAGGGAGAAATTGGTTCATCCGCGATGCCTCATAAAGTTAATCCGATAGATTTTGAAAATGCGGAAGGGAACATCGGTATTGCAAATGCACATTTTGAGCATCTTTCTGCCAAATTACCCGTTTCCAGATTGCAACGTGATTTGACAGATTCTACCGTGTTAAGAACGATTGGAGTGCCAATAGCTCACACACTTATCTCCTTGAAATCGTTGGAGAGTGGATTAACAAAACTATTGTTGAACGAAGCAAAATTTACACAAGATTTAGAGGCCAATTGGGCGGTAGTAGCGGAGGCAATACAAACTATTTTACGAAAGGAAAAATTCGATAAGCCATACGAAGCACTCAAGAATTTAACTAGGAAAAATGAAACAATTTCGAAAGAAAGTGTGCATGATTTTATTGAAAATTTGAATGTTTCAGATGAAATAAAATCACAATTAAAATTAATTTCTCCTCTGAATTACTTGGGTATTCAATTGGTAAAATACTAACGCTATGAAGGTAAAAACGAGTATATTCTTTTTGTTGATTGTGACAAAATTATTTAGTCAAGATTTCCCTATTCAATGGGGACCAATTTTGAAAAGTTCCGGTTATTTACTTGATATTATCCCCAAAAACAACACTTCATTCTATTCTTTGCGTTGGTCAGGTGGTGGTTTAGGGAGTTACCGCATTGTTGAGCACGATAATTTGGAAGAGGTTCAAAAGGCTAGGATTAAACCAGTTATTAATTCAAGTTATGCAACGATCGAATCTGCTCATTATCATGGTGGAAAATTGGTCGTCTTTTTGTCTGATAAAGCAAATGGCATGATGGGCTTGTATTGCCAAGAATTAGGACCAGATTTATTACCAACGGACAATTCTAATTTAATTGCAGAATATGCCAATTCAAAAATTGGATCCAAACCTAATTTTAATATCATTAGTTCTCAGAATAGAAAATATTTGGGCGTAGTATGGGAAGTAAACGGTAGAAAAGAAGAAAGTGATGTGTACGGTTACGTTATTTTAGATTCTAATTTAACAACTGTTCAACAAGGCGAATACACCTTACCTTTTAGTGGTAACATGAGTACAATTAACGAGGATCATATTTCAAATACTGGGGATTATTTTTTATTATTAACGGAACATAACGAACGAAATGATAGGCTGCTAGTAAAGTCATATGAAAACTTCAAGGCCTTACATATTTACAAAATTCATAATGATGAGCTGAAAGAATTCTCCATAGATGTCAATGGGAAAAGAATTGATGATATCTATATTTCATCCAATGACAAAAACACCATCTCTTTATCCGGTTTATATGGCGATGGAAAATATCAAGGGATTGAAGGTGTTTTTTCTGTTCGATTAGATGCCACAAAAGATTCCATATCTAGTGTGGGGATGATTCCTTTTAGTAGTCAGATTTTCAAGGATAATATGAGCGATCGACAAATGGACCGTTTTGAACGAAAAAATCAATCGAGGGGCCAAGCACCACAGATTTATAATTATTCATTACGAGGAATCGTTACCCTTGATGATGGCACTTCAGTGGGTTCAATTGAGCAATATTTTGTGCAGACAAGGACAAATTATGATTCTCGAACGGGTATTTCTACCACCACTAATTATTATTATTACAACGATATCATTGCTTTTCGAATTGGATTAGATGGAAAATTTATGTGGGAAACTCGAATTGATAAGCAGCAAGTTTCCATAAATGATGGAGGGCCTTATAGTTCTTATACAAGTTTTACGAATGGAAAAACGCTGAATATTATTTTTAATGATAACAAAAGAAATTATGATGAATTAGGTGATTTCTCTCGCTTTGAAAATAATTCAACTTACTCTTATAATTTGTCTCAACGAAATAATGCAGTCGCTAATTGCTCAATCGATATTGAAACTGGACAATTAGTAAGAAAAGTATTGTTCTCTAGAAAAGAATTATCTTCTATTATAATTCCTAAAATGATGAAAGTTAATCAAAAGGACAAGGAATTATTACTTTATGCCATTACCAGAGGTAAGGAACGTTTTGGTATTTTATCCTTTAAGAAATAGTTCGATGCGTAACCTACTTTTTATTATTTATTTAGGTTTACTTTTTTCTTCTTGTAATACAAGACCTAAATACATTGAAATTCAAAATGCAGTTAATGACACAATCATTGACGATCATTCGTACGCCAACTTAAATGCCATCAAAACCATCCATTTAGAACTTGAAATGGATGTTAATTTTCAAAACAAAACCATTTATGGAGTAGCGAGACATGAAATGGTCAATAACAATGCTTCAGTGGCTATTTTTGATACCCGTAATTTACTTATCCAAAAGGTAACTACGGGAACGAAGGGTCATGAGCAAGAAGCTGATTTCGTTATTGGCGAAATGGATAAAGATTCAATTTTAGGACAGCCATTGAAGGTTACGGTTGACCCTAAAACTACGCAAGTAAATATTTATTATCAGACAACGAAAGGCTCGGAAGCATTGGATTGGTTGGATACCCTTTCAACAAGCTCCAAGACCAAACCCTTCTTATATACACAAGGACAAGCCATATTAACGCGCACGTGGATCCCACTTCAGGATTCTCCTTCAAATCGGTTTACCTATAACGCAGAAGTTAGAGTCCCCAAAGATTTACTTGCATTGATGAGTGCTGAAAATCCAAAGGAGAAAAATGACATGGGAATTTATAATTTTGAAATGGATCAACCCATCCCTTCCTATCTAATATCCTTGGCGGTTGGCGATATTGCTTACCATCCTTTTGACGCAAATACGGGGGTTTATGCTGAAAAAGAATTGTTGAATGCTTGCAAATATGAGTTTGTAGATTTACCTAAAATGATGAAGGCAGCTTCTTATTTATATGGCGAATACCAGTGGAAACAATACGATTTAATGGTATTGCCGTATTCATTTCCTTTTGGAGGTATGGAAAATCCTCGCTTGACATTTGTGAACCCAACGATTCTTGCAGGAGACCGAAGTTTAGTATCTGTAATAGCCCATGAGTTGGCTCATTCATGGTCGGGAAATTTAGTTACTAATAATACATGGGATGACTTTTGGCTGAATGAAGGCTTTACTGTTTATTTTGAGCAGCGTATCATGGAGGTTCTTTATGGAAAGGAAACTGCTGATATTCTTGCTCAAGTTGAGTTCCAAGAAATGCAAGAAGAAATGAAGGAGCTATTGTCCGGCAAACATCCAGAAGACACTCAATTGCATCTAAATTTAAAAAATAGGAATCCAGATGATGGTATGACAAGTATCGCATATGTCAAAGGGGCCTTTTTCTTGAAAACACTCGAAAGTAAAGTGGGAAGAGAAAAATTTGATCGTTTTTTGAAACATTATTTTAAAGTGTTTCAATTTAAAACGGTTAGTACTGCTGCTTTTATTACTGAAATGGAAAACAATTTATTGTTCCCTGAAAAGGTAATTTTTGACTACGATGAATGGATTTTTCATAATGGACTTCCTAAAAATTCGGTAATTATTAATTCGCCTCGCTTAAAAAGGATGGAATCTTTGGCAAAAAGATTTTCTTCTGGCGAAAAAGTTTTTGAGCCAATTGTCACTTACGAATGGCAGAAAATTAAAAAATCTAAAAAGAAAAAAAGAATAAAAAAAGTCTCGAAAATTAAGCGCGAGGATTTTATCGTTCAGGAATGGCAAACATTTATCCGTGGATTAAGTGATGACATTTCAATTGAGAAACTTCAATACTTAGACGCCACGTTTAATTTTAGTACGTGGGGAAATAGCGAAGTAATGGCTGAATGGTTTGTTCTAAATATTCATCAAAAGAATAGAGCGGTAAGGCCTGCAATTGAAAAATTTATTTCAAAAGTGGGAAGAAGAAAATATTTACTTCCTATTTATAAAGCGTTGGTAAGTAACCCAGAAGATAAGGTTTGGGCCAAGAAAGTTTTTGATAATTCAAAGGCTTATTATCATGCCGTTTCAAGAAATTCAGTTGCTGAACTTTTTGCGAATTAATTAGCCATTTCGCTCATGTAGCGAATGCGCACCAAGCGAAGTTCTTCTTCTGTATAGAGGCCATCTAATTCACGGTATGCAGTCAATAAATCATCTGAATCAGCACCGTTAAAGTAATCGAAGATTTCTTCTTGATTATCCGCGTCAAGTAGGTTGTTTATATAATAATTGATATTGACGCGTGTTCCTGACGATACAATTGATTCAATTTCATCTAATAATTCAATAAAACTTTTTCCTTGGCTATCCGCAATGTCATCCAATGGAAGTTTTCGATCAATGTTTTGTATTAATTGTACCTTAAGTCCTGATTTATTGATGAGGGATTTAACGACCATATCTTGTGGTCGCTCAATCTCATTATCCTCCACATAGTTAGCTATTAGGTTAATGAATGGTTCTCCATAGCGTTGTGCCTTACCGATGCCAACACCTTGAATATTTGTCAATTCATCTAAATCAATAGGGTATTGAAAACACATATCCCTTAAAGAGGGTTCCTGAAATACCACGAATGGTGGCACCCCCATTTCTTTAGCGATTGATTTTCTTAAATCAATTAATGCATCGTATAATTGTTCGTCAAAAACCCCTCCTTTACTACCTAGAATGATAGAATCATCGTCATCTGTATTGGAGAAATCGTGCTGCTTTAATAATTTAAAAGAATGAGGTGACTTTATAAATTCCTTACCTTCCTTCGTTAATTTTAGTATGCCAAATGATTCAACATCCTTGCTCAATAGGCCAGCTAAAGTTACTTGTCGTATTACAGCATTCCAAAAATGTTCATCATGTTCTTTTCCCACTCCAAATAAGGGAAGGGTGTTGTGTTTGTATGCTTTAATATCTGAAGTGATGTTACCAGAAAGGAAGGCGCAATAATGCTTCGATTTCTGAGTCTCTTCGAGAATTTCAACTGCTTTCAATAAATGAAGTACGCTTTCTTCGCCCTCTGTTTTTTCACGAGGATTTCTACAATTGTCACAGTGTTCATTGCATTTTTTTTCATCAAAAGTTTCTCCAAAATAGTGCAAAATAAATTTTCTACGACAAACGGATGTTTCGGCATAGGAAACAATTTCATTTAATAATTGACGTCCTATTTCAAGCTCTGTTATTGGTTTTCCTTGGAGGAATTTTTCTAATTTTTCAATGTCCTTGTAACTATAAAATGCCACGCATTCGCCAATACCACCATCTCTTCCAGCTCGCCCTGTTTCTTGGTAATAACTTTCTATGGATTTTGGAATGTCGTGATGAATTACAAAGCGTACATCTGGCTTGTCTATTCCCATTCCAAATGCAATGGTAGCAACGATAACATCTGCTTCTTCCATCAAAAACATGTCTTGGTGCTTTGC
Organism: uncultured Flavobacteriales bacterium; assembly: GCA_903939755.1. GTDB lineage: Bacteria > Bacteroidota > Bacteroidia > Flavobacteriales_D > Crocinitomicaceae > UBA952. The sequence continues at coordinate 136,387 of CAJAII010000036.1, forward strand.
GCGTGTATTCGAATCTAAGCCTGCATGGTAGGAAAGTGCATTGATCCCATTAACTTGAAGTAATTCAGTGATCTCTTCCACTTTCTTTCGTGACAAACAGTAGATGATGCCACTTTTTCCCGCGTGTTTTTTTATGTATTTGATGATTTCTTTTTCGACATCACGCTTTGGCCTTATCTCATAATATAGGTTGTCCCTATTGAAGGATGATTGAAATAGATTAGCATCCAGCATATTAAGGTTTTTCTGGATGTCATATTGTACTTTCGGAGTTGCAGTAGCGGTTAATGCGATGATTGGAACCTTCGATATTTTCTCAAAAATCTCCCGCAATCGTCGGTATTCTGGACGGAAATCATGTCCCCATTCCGAAATACAATGTGCCTCATCTATTGCGAAAAAAGAAATGTTTACCGAAATTAAAAAATCAATATTTTCTTGCTTGGTCAATGATTCAGGTGCAACATAAAGCATTTTAGTCTTACCATCTTGGATGTCTTTTTTAACTTTTAAAATTTCACCTTTGGATAAAGAGGAATTCATAAAGTGTGCAATGTCATCATTGTTGCTGACGCTTCGCATCGCATCTACCTGATTTTTCATTAAAGCTATCAAAGGAGAAACAATAACGGCGGTGCCTTCAGAAATTAAAGCTGGTAACTGATAGCACAATGATTTACCCCCACCTGTTGGCATAATGACAAAGGTGTTCCTTCCCTCTAAAACATTCTTTATAATTAATTCCTGCTCACCTTTGAATTTGCTAAATCCAAAATACTTTTGCAGTGAATCTTTTATATTCATGTTAATTCCATTCATTGTATTTTCTTCTTCTATAATCAATTTTTCTTCTTTTTTGCTACTATAATAGTTAATTATTGATCGCCATAACGTTGTTAACTTCAGGCAAATGTTGTTTTAATAAAGTTTCAATACCACCCTTTAATGTAGCTGTTGATGAAGGACACCCTGCACATGCTCCCTTCATTCGAACACTAACAACCCCATCTTTAAATCCTAAAAAATCGATTGCACCACCATCATTTTCTACCGCTGGTCGGACGTATTCGTCTAACAAGGCGCGTATCGCATCGTCTATTTCGCTGGGTTCAAAATTCGGGTCATTTTCATTATCAGATGCCGTTTCATTTTCTATTCTTGCGGGCTTCGCTTGAGGCATTTGAATCAGCACGTCTTTTCCGTTGGAAATCCACTCTTTTATGAATTCTCGCAGTTCCATGGTGATAAAATCCCAAGGTACATTATCTGTCTTCGTTATCGTTACAAAATTAGCAGCGATAAACACACTTTTTACAAATGGAAAATCAAATAGTGCCTCAGCTATGGGGGAAAATCCTTTGGCTTCTTTTTTTGAAATAAACTCAACTGAATCTCCACTTATTAATAGGTACTTATTAGCAACAAATTTCATTGTTGCTGGATTAGGTGTCATTTCAGTGTAAACTGTTACAGGAACATTCATTAACTACGATTTAGTTGTTAATATTTTAAAGAAAAAAACAGTGCTTGGTTGAATTTCACTCTCTTTTTGTCAAAAGTACATATACTTTCTTTTGGGTAACAAATTAATTGTCAATTTAGTTCAATTTAGTTCATTTTAATTTTTTATTGAATTGAACTTAAATTTACATAATAAATATGGATTAAAATAATTTACCTTTCAATTCTAAGGCCTTAAGTGTATTCATCATCAATGAGGCTATAGTCATTGGGCCAACGCCTCCCGGAACTGGGGTGATAAAACTGCAAATTGGAGAAACATTTTCAAAATCAACGTCACCTACCAATCTCCATCCTCTTTCTCGCGAAGCATCTTCTACCCTTGTAATTCCGACATCAATAACTACGGCGCCATTTTTTACCATATCTGCTTTAACAAAGTTGGGGCGCCCTATTGCTGCAATGAGTATGTCGGCATTTTTACAAATTTCCGCTAGATTTTTAGTTTTTGAATGCGCCAAGGTAACTGTGCAATTTCCCGGATACGTATTGCGCCCTAACATTAAACTTAATGGCATCCCTACGATATTACTTCTACCAATAATCACGCAATTTTTGCCTTCCGTTTCTATTTTCATGCGCTTAATTAATTCCAATATTCCCATAGGGGTAGCAGGTAAAAAACCTGGTAAATTTAACATCATATTACCCAAGTTTTGTGGATGGAATCCGTCTACATCTTTTAATGGATTAATCGCTTGGGTAATTTTCAATTCATCAATGTGCGCTGGTAGCGGAAGTTGTACAATAAATCCATCTATTTCACTATCTTCATTTAAGGCTTTTACTTTGTTAAGCAAAACCTCTTCTGAAACTGATTCTTCCAAATGAATAAGTGTACTTTCAAAACCGATCTCTTCGCATGCTTTTACTTTGGCATTCACGTATGATAAAGAAGCGCCAACATTACCAACAAGAATGGCTACAAGATGGGGTGTTTTTTTACCTTGGGATTTTCTTTCCTTTACTTTTATTTCTAATTCTTTTTGTATTTCTGAAGAAATCACTTTTCCATCAATGCGTTGCATAAACCTTCTTTTACACAAAGATAGAAACTCCTAAAGAAATTAAGCCGAACTATTTATTTACACCTTATCTTTGCTGAAAAAAAAAATAGTAATATGAGATTTTCGTTGTTTGTTGCCATTACTTCTTTATTGGTATTTTCTAATCATTCTCAGGTAACATTTGATGGCTCAGAAATAGGACTTGAAATTGTTGCTGTTGGCTCTAATCTCGGTGGCTCTGTAGGTGGTGATTTAAAATATACAGTAGTTCTTAATGAGAACTTTGCCGTAGGGCCGTCTTTTCGATTACAGCGAACATGGTCCAATAATTCAGGTCAGAAGTTTGGTTTTTCGGTTTATGGCGGTGGTGTTTTTGCCCATTATCGCTTGAAGAATGTTGTTTTTGGTGGATTAGAGTTTGAAATGTTGCATTGCCCTGTAAATTATGTTATTGCTAATCCATCTTCTGCATGGTTGTCGACCTTATTCATAGGTGGTGGTTTTTCTAGGGATTTCAATCATAAAATCAGAATTAATGCAGGTGTTTTCTACGATGTCATCAATGCCCAAAATAGCCCTTTTAGGAGAAGTTACAATTTCGTTATAAAAGATGTAAATGGTCAAATTGTTGATCGTCTTCCAATAATTTATCGTATTTCTTTCTTTTTTCCCTTGGGTGGGCATTCAGATAAAAACTAGTAGTAAAATTTTTTAATTAATAACTTCATAATGAAGATTGGAATTGTTTTATATCCCACTTTTGGTGGAAGTGGCGTGGTAGCAACTGAACTTGGGAAGGCTTTGGCGGTAAAAGGCCACCAGATTCATTTTATCACCTATTCTCAGCCTGTAAGATTGGGCTCATTTAGGGAAAATATTTTCTATCACGAAGTTTCTGTTTCTGATTACCCTTTGTTTGATTTTCAACCCTACGAAACTGAACTAGCGTCTAAAATGGTGGATGTCGTTCGCAATGAAAAGCTTGATATTCTCCATGTCCATTATGCCATTCCTCATGCCTCAGCTGCTTTTATGGCGAAAATGATTTTGAGGTCTCAGGGTATTGAAATTCCGTATGTGACGACTTTGCATGGTACGGATATTACCTTGGTTGGTAAAGACCCATCTTTCGAGCCAGTGATTACTTTTTGTATCAATGAATCAGATGCGGTAACGGCTGTTTCTCAGAGCTTGAAAGATGCTACTTACGAGCATTTTAATGTTACTCGTCAAATTGATGTCATTCATAATTTTATCGCTCCTTCTACACAAAAACGCGAAGACTTAGATCATATCCGTTTAAAATATGCTGCCATCGATGAACCGATTCTTTGTCATATTTCTAACTTCAGAAAAGTAAAAAGGGTGGATGATGTAATACGAATTTTTGAAAAAGTGAATGCCAAAATCCCTTCTAAATTAATTATGGTCGGCGACGGCCCTGAACGTTATAGTTGTGAGCAACTTGCTCGAAAGTTAAATCTCTGCGACAGGGTTGTATTCTTAGGAAAATTAAGGGATACGGCGCATGTGTTACAAATTTCTGATGTGTTTTTACTCCCATCTGAAACGGAAAGTTTTGGTTTAGCAGCGTTGGAAGCAATGGCGGAGTCAGTGCCTGTAATCTCTTCCAATACAGGTGGTATTTCTGAAGTAAATAAGCACGGCTTTTCTGGGTTTCTATCGGATGTCGGTGATATTGACGACATGGCAAAAAATACGATTCTTTTACTTGACGAAAATACCTTACCAATGTTTAAAGTGAATGCCTTGGCTCAAGCAAACTTGTTTTCTTTGGATGTAATCCTCCCACAATATGAAAATATTTATCGTAATTTAGTACCAAATAGTTAAACGTGAAAATAGGTGTTCTTCTCTCAGGATGTGGCGTTTATGATGGCGCTGAAATTCAAGAAACGGTGCTTACTTTGTTGGCCATCGAAGAAATGGGCTATGAGGCAATTTGCATGGCAGTCGATGCGCCTCAGCATCATGTTGTTAATCATATAACAGGGGAAGAAATGCCTGAGCAACGCAATATGATGATTGAAGCGGCTCGTATTTCTCGTGGCGCTATTCAAGAAATTAGATCTGTTCAACCTGTCGATATAGATGCTTTGGTTATCCCTGGTGGCTTTGGAAGTGCAAAGAATTTTTCGTCTTGGGCCTTCGATGGAGCAAATGCTTTCATTTTACCGGAAGTTAAATTGTTGATCGTAAATTTACTTAACGTTGGCAAGCCGATTGTAGCTCTTTGTGTAAGCCCTGTGGTTTTAGCTTTGGCAATGAAAGATGTAGCGATGTCACTTAATTTATCGCTTGGGACAACGAAAGAAAAGTCACCATATGATATTGCGTCTTTTCACGATGGTATTTTGCTTACAGGTTCGACAACGGAGGAAAAAACGATTAAAGAAATTTTGATTGATTACGATAATAAGATTATTTGCGCTCCTTGCTATATGATGGAAGCTTCTATGCTGGATGTACGCTTAAATATTCAAGCTGCTTTACTGGCCCTTAAGGAATTAGTTTAATGACGGATAAATCGTTTATCGATGATTGGCAAAAAAGCAGAAAGGAAAGACTTGAAGGCTTAACATGTGCTAACTTGTCACCCTTGCTCTTAGCAAAAGACCGTGCTGCTTTGGCATCTGCCATTACGCTGATTGAAAGTGATTCGGCTGAACTTCGTGATGAAGCAAATGCATTGATTAAATCTATTTTACATCAAACGGGTGGTGCTTGGCGCATTGGAATTACAGGCGTGCCGGGAGTAGGAAAAAGTACTTTTATTGAAGCATTTGGAAAAGTGCTTTTAAAGAACGGACATCGTGTCGCAGTCTTAGCCATTGATCCATCGTCATCTATTGGTGGTGGAAGTATTTTGGGTGATAAAACGAGAATGAATTGGTTGGCCGTGCAGGATGATGTTTTTATTCGGCCTACCCCAACCGGTGATGTACTAGGTGGGGTGGCTCGTCATACACGGGAGTCAATTCTATTATGTGAAGCTGCTGGTTTTGATGTGATTATCGTTGAAACGGTTGGTGTTGGTCAATCGGAAACGGTGGTTCATTCCATGGTGGATTTCTTTTTGTTATTAATGCTTGCCGGAGCGGGGGATGAATTGCAAGGAATAAAGCGAGGAATAATAGAAATGGCTGATGCGATTGTGATTACAAAAGCGGATGGCGATAATAAGGTCAAGGCGGAAGAAGCGCTTAGGTCGTATCAAAATGCATTGCATTTATATGCGCAAAGAGAAGATGGATGGATGCCAAAAGTTCAAACGTGTAGTAGTCTCGAAGGATGGAAGATTGACACTGTTTATCAGTTAATAAGAAGCTATTTTGAGCTAACACAAAAGAATGGCGCTCAAGATTTGCAACGAAGTGAGCAAAATAGTTCTTTTTTTAATGACAATATTGCAAATTTAATTCAACAAGATTTCTTTGGTAACCAAACGTGGAAAGAGGAATCAATAAAATACCAAGAAAAAATCAAGAAAGGTCTTCTTTCTCCTTTTCAAGCAGCGGAAGAAATGTATGCTAAATTTAAAGCGAATCGATGAAAACAAATTTCAAAATAGAAGGGGAATACATTGAGTTAATGGCCTTATTAAAAGCCTTGGGAATTGCTTCCACCGGAGGACATGCCAAGCACCTTATTGATGCAGAGATGGTGATCAGAAATGGGGAAATTGAGGTAAGAAGACGTGCCAAAATTATCGTTGGCGATGTTATTGAGATTGAAAATAATGTAATTGAGCTGATCTAAAGGTTCAAATGTAAAAAAACATTCCCTTCTTTTATGGAATATGTTCGTTGATGCATACAAATTGATGCTGGTTTGCTCACTTTTTTATGCGCCTTCCCTACTTTTTTTGAGGTAAATGAGGCTCTCGAAGGCCCGCAAAAAAAAGTGGCAAAAAAACTCGAAAGTGGCATGCGTTCATTCTCTCCAATCTTAAGACGTGACCCTTTCGGTTATTTCTATTTAAGTGTCTCTCGGCTTACTTCGGCAGGCTCAGCACAAGCCGTTCGATTCACTTAAAGGGCATAGAGCGGAGTCGAGATGCACGGTACCCAAGTCTTATTTCAATACAATCATTCTCTTAGGCAAGCTTTCATTTTAAAAAATAAATTAGTTTTTTTTCTTGTCGCCTATTATTCTGATAAAGCAAAGCGAATTGAAACAAGGGTACCGTGAAGTAGCTCGCAGAGATCGCTGAAACGGTCTTGTTTCATGAGTGGAGTGTATTGAAGAATAATCAGCGACTTGATTTTTTCGTTCTTTTGTGTCAAGACAAAAGGACAAAGAAAATAACGTCCGATTTTCATCGGACAAAAGTGAAAAAATAGTTAGTATTCGTACCAGTAAAATATGTTAATGTTAAAAATCAAGAATTTATTCTTAGTAAGTATTATTTTGTTACTATTAGCGTCAGCCGCGGCGGAAAAATCCGGCCTTGACTTTTTTAGCTTCGCTGCTACTTCGTGGTGTTTTTTTTTTGTCAAGAAAAAAAGAAAGTAAGAAAGAATGATTTCTCAAATTGAGATTAATGTTTGCGTTATGAAGTTGATTAGGATTTTGATTGTTACTAACAAAGCGTATAAACAAAAGGCCTATAACTTGAGGTAACCAATATGTAATTCATCGTCGAGTATCTCACTGGCTTTAGTGATTTTTATCGCAAAATGTGCTGTTAAATTGGATGCAAGAATATCAGAAACATTAAACACTTCATCTATATCAATTCCAAATTTATCGTCTATGTGCGACTTCGCGCCCTTAAAGTCATAATGTTTGTAAAAGCTAGCTGCTTTTGCTTTAGTTGTCGCCTCTGCTAAGGTAGCGCCAGTGCATATTATTTTGTAGTGGTATTCTTCGAATTCATTTTCTTTGTAGCCGCCTAGATTGATGAAAAATAATTGCGTTTCATTGGAGGTCTCTTGTCCTTTGGCAACGATTTCTATTTTGTGTTGATCGACATAGTTCACTTCTCGCCATGCGTCAATGTGAATTTTTCCTTTTGCCTCAGGCCAGAATGCATTAAGTTGGGGAATTAGTTCGGTAATAGAGCTTCCAATTCCGAAAAATATATCATGCTGTTCGGTGTTTCTGCCTGCTGGACGGCAACCTAACATGATCATGTATAATTTTAATTGATTCATTCAGATAACTACCTAATCAAATGAAAAAATCCATGCCCCTCTTTGGTGGTTTGATTGATGCCTATTACTTTATATAAAATAAAATAAACGCCCTCCGTGCAATCTTTTTCTTGGAATTTACCATTCCAACTTGGACTTAGCTCCGTTAATTCTTTAACTTGTTCTCCCCATCTATTCAATATTACGGCATTAAAGGTGCTATCGCCTTGCAGAAGTAATTCATAAACGTCATTCTCATTATCGCCATTTGGCGTAAAGAAATTCGGGATGACAACGTCGAGAGGGATTTCGGGTTCTGGTGGATCTGGTGGAATGACCGGAAGGATGGTAATGCTGATATAGGTGGTGTCTAAACAGCCATTGTTGTTCGCAATGAGCTCCACTTGATAGGTTCCTGGTAAAATATAATCGTGAACGACACCGGAGAGGTTGCCGGTTGTTGTGGTACTCCCATCTCCAAAATCCCAAAAATAGTTCGTGCCATTTGTGGTGTTGTTGGTGAATTGTGCGTTGTTTCCTATAACGTTTCCTGCACCGGCAGCAGATGGTACCGGAATAACGGTTACTAATACGTCATCAGTATCTTGACACGAACCCGTGGTTCCAGTTAAGGTATAATTGGTGGTTGTGTTGGCGATGAAAGTAACGCTGTCTTGTATGCCATTCGACCAATTGTAGCTGGTGGCGCCACTCCCCGCTAATAAAATTGGACTTCCAGCACAAACGGTTGTGTCATTTCCAGCATCAACTACAATTGATGATGCGATAACAATTTCCATCGATCCATTCGTGGTACATGCCATTTGAATAGAAGTAAAGATAAAGCTTAAGGTATCAGCAACACTTGTATTGATTGGGCTTGGAGACCAGCTACCCGAAATACCTTCGTTCGACTGAGTTGGCATAAGCGGTGCTACATCGCCCACACAATATGGGCCTAGTTGGGTAAATGACGGAACAATGGAATCGGTAATAACGACGTTCATGATAAAATTCGTAACGCAGTTGTTTGCCTGGTTGATTGGTGTAAAGGTATAAAATGCCACGCCTTGAATACTCGTATTTATAGCGTTTGAACTCCAGGTTCCATTGTAGCCATTTGTGGATTGTAACTCCAAAGGCAATGGTGTTTCATTAATACAATACGTTCCAAAATAAAAGAACGATGGTGGAATGCTGTCCAATACTTCAATGGTAACGCTTGTCCCAATAGCACATTGTCCTGCCTGAGGCGTAAATGTATAACTTGTTTGACTTGCACTAGTTGTATTAATAACGGGCGGATTCCAAGTGCCGGTAATTCCATTTGTTGATGTTAATGGGAGCGCTGTTGGTACCGCGAAAACACAATAGCTGGTATCAATAGCAAAAGTTGCTGGGGCGCCATTTATTATAAAAACTACCTCGCTTGCCGTATCGGCACATTGACCGGCAGTTGGCGTGAATTGATAAGTTGTATTACCGAGCGTATTAGTGAGTATGGTGGCTGGATTCCATGTGCCGGTAATGCCATTGGTAGAAACATTTGGAAGAATTGGGGCGGGTGCATTTTGACAAATTGCGCCAATATTTGCGAACAAAGGTTCGGTTATAGCAGCGCTATTTAGCACTTGGATACTATCAAGAATAACGCATCCACTCGCAGAGCTAACCTGACAATAATACCAGCCAGCGCATAAATTACTTGCCGTAGCATTCGTTTGACCAATAGGAACTTGTGCACTGTTCATCCAAACATAGCTATAACCACTTCCTCCAGTTGGTGCAGCTGTAACAGATGCATTACAGGCACAATTAGCCGGAATAGAGACACTTAAATTGGCCTGAATAGGTTGAATTGGAACGCAGTTATTTGTTAACGAAGAAATATAGGCTTGATTGGCCGCATTGTTGGCCGCACCAGGAGTTTGGTTGTTTGGAGCAGTACAAGAACCTGCCGTCCAATTGGCTTGTACTGTTGGGGTGTTTGAGAAATTATTGGTGAAGCTATAAACGCTGTTGGTTGCTGGCCCAACAAAATAAATTATTACGGAGCTGTTGTTGTTTCCCCAACTTACTGAATGCACAGGCACGAAATAATTACTGGCGCTATAAATTTGAAAAGAATCATCGGTATTCGCCATGCCAATGTTACCCCAATTCCCCCCAGCAACGAATCCAGCTAATGGATAATTTTGACCTGTTCCTGTCGATGGTGAGGTGAGGTGTTTGTCAAATAGGGTAGAGGATACTGGAATAACCAAGCGACAATTATTATCCAACATACTTAAATCCTGTGCAGGTAATGATGCATTTGGGTCGGCATCGTTGTAGATAACAATTAAGGTTCCAACTGGGATGCAATCCCAAAAGCTATTGTTAGCAAAACGAATACAACCACCCGCTACCCCTTCACCCGTACTTGGTCCATTTGAAAAATAACCATTGTTATCGTCAAGGATCCAATTTTTTAAATCTAGGCAACTTGTTGCTGCAGAGCAAGGATTATAATTTACGCCTGGAACAACCAATAATTCAACGTATTCTTTTGATCCGGAAGGGCCTTGGGAGATCTCATTGATAATTAATGATTGGCTAAATAAAGTTCCTTCAAGAGTGAGACAACTGATTATAAGTAAGAAAAATTGCCAAAAACGACCCATTTATTAATTTTAATCAAAGGTAATTCAATTTTACTCAATAAACAGCAATTATTTCTGTTACTATACCATTAAAAGTAACACTTTCCCCTGATTTTTTCATCATCATTAATTGACCCAAAGGTGAATCAGGGTTGATGGCAAAAACAGCGGTTTTTTCTAACGGAATTAAGCCAATTCCAATTGAAAAATAATACCATGCATGCTTAGTTTCAACAAGACTTCCTAACTGAATTAGTTGGTGATGGCTACTTGGGTTTATGGATAGTAATATTCTTTGTTGTTTTAAGAATTCATTGAGTTGTTTGGTTAGCTTTTCCTGCTCAAGTTGAACCATCGCAATGGATGTTTCGTGCTTATCTCCAGCGGAACTTTTGCTATCATCTAATGTAGATTTATACGTTTCGTCAAGGATTTCTTGCAGACCAGTAATTTTAATGCTTAAAGCATGTAGGGTAGAGGCATGCACTGCTACTTTATCCATTTTAGACTTTTTTCTTAGAATACGACATGTCAGGATTATAATGCAACGCGGTAAATGTATTCGTCCAAGCCATCACCACATGAACAATAAATGCAATCCAAATAGTTCCGGACATTAGTGTGAGGATGCACAGCACAAAACCAAGTGGTATGGCGCCAATTGTTTCATCAAGTCCTTTTGGAATATGGGTGGCAGAATAAAGCGCAATATTCACAGCGATTGCTGGCCATATTCCAATAGATGCAACCACTGGAAAAAGTAATACGCCTCTGAAAAGTAATTCATAGGCGAATAAATATAAGAACCAAGCCAGTGCTTCTAAGCCCATCATTTTTTTTGTCCAGTCCTTTGATCGCGCTTGGGGATAGTTTACTAAATTTTTTGGTTTTTTTGCGCTGAAGTAACCAATTGGGATCACTATTAACGATAAGATAATTGTCCAAACAACTGAAAATATGGTTGTTTTTGAGTTGAATGTAAGACCATAATCTTCGATGGAAGTGCCTTTCAAGATAACTAAACAAGCAATTATGGGAAATATTCCCATGCTAATAAACCCGGCAATTTTAGTGAAAAATAAATGATTAAATAAGGCTTGATCAGATTCGTATTTTGATAGAAATAGGGTTTTTATTCGATTCGATTTGGCAATAAACCAATACAAACAAAAAAATACTAATGCCATTAATATGGCTAAAACAGGACCCAGGTCCGTCGCTTTCCAATTAAAGTCAATTGCTATGGACTCCATTTATTTTATAGTTAAATAGTTATTTTCTTTGAACCATGAAAAACAATCCTCCATCGCTGTTTCTATCGGTGTTTGTGGCATATTGAGTTCTTTTCTTGCTTTAGCGGAGGAATAATAATGTTCCTCTGAGGCAAGTATCGCTAATTCGTGGGTTACTTTTGGTGAAAATTTAAATAGTTTACCGAGAATTGAATTGGTTTTTCCATAAAATCGAACTAGGGGCGTTGATAACTTAAATCGTGGGGATTTAACCTGTGCGATCTTTGAAATTTTCTCAAAGGCTGCTTGGTAACTTAGATTTTCATTGCCCAGGATATAGCATTCCCCCTTCTTGCCCATGGTAATGGCATTCGCAATGGCAGTAGCGACATCTTTAACCGCTACAAAATTCTTTCCGCCTAATGTATAGCCAGGAACTTTCTTAAAGTAAATGCCAAGTAGCATTTCACCTGAGCTTGGTCGGCTATCATAGGGGCCAATCATAAAAGTTGGATTAACGACTAAAGCATCTAAGCTGCCGTTAGCCACTTCTTCTAGGAGTAACTTTTGGGCTTTATATTTTGAATCCATGTAGTCTAAACCATATTTCTCCGCATTATAAGCTCTTGTTTCATCGCCAAGATTAGTCGGTGTTCCTGATCCAAATGAATTTGCTGTGCCTACATAGATTAATCGTTTTACTTGATTTTCCTTACAAGCACTGATAATGGTTGCTACTCCATTAAGATTTACTCGATTCACTATTTCTTGTCTTGGTGGAAACATGCTTGTATTGGCAGCACAATGAATAACAATCTCCATGTTATTCAATGCTTTATGAATACTTATTGGATCCAGTAAATCGCCAATTACCATATTAATGGGTAAATCAGCTAAGGTAGGATAGACTTTTTGCTCTTGAACGAGTGCGGTAACGTCATACGATCTGCTCAATAATTCACGCACTAAGTTACTACCTAATAATCCATCTGCTCCTGTAACTAGTATTTTCATTTCTTTTTTTGATTGCAAAGTTAGCTTTTCAATAAAAATGCAAGTGTTTTTATGCAAAGTTCTTCTAATTTTTGCGGTAATTCGCTTTCTAGCCATGGGTGCTTTGCACCAAAGACATGGTCCGTATTTTTAATTAAGTTAAGGTCTGTATTTACCCAACTCGCTAGTAGCGCTCCTTCAGAAGGATCTACTGAATTATCTTGCTCTCCATGAAAAATTGAAACTGAAATAGTTAGTGTTTTAGACGCCTTTTCAAGATCTAGTTTTTCCTTGTTTTTTATGTAATCGGTGTACAATGAAAAATTTTGTGGCAATTTTTGCTGCGTACGGGAATTCTGAATGTATCTTATTCCTTCTTCTTCCCACTTCTTTAACTCTTCATTGGATGGAAATCGTGCTGCAATGGAGGAGATGGAAGCCCATAAACTGAGTGTCTTGGCACCAATGGTTCTTGCAGAAAGAAGAGCAGTTGCTCCCCCTCTTGAATGTCCAATAAGGTGAATTTGCGGCACTTTTTCAAAGTGAGAACTAATTTTTTTTGTGAGGCTAACCAGGTCCTCTACTTCAAAAGAGTAGGTGTTCTTTCCAAAAGATAATTCGTCTGGAAAATCAATCCCATTCTCTACAGTGCCTCCATTATGACTTAAATTAAATTTGCAAAATGCATATCCTTTGTTGGTGAAAAAGTCCTGGACTAAATGCCAAGCTCCCCAATCTTTAAATCCCATAAAGCCATGCACAAAAATAATAAGTTCGCCATTTGAATTGTCTGGAATGCATAGATCATAAAGACTTTCGCGGTTCTCGGTACCCACATATCTCGCATTCGTCAGGTAGACAGAATTTGGGTTTTTGTTCATTTTTTAGTTATCAATTTATGGTAAAAGAACAATACTTTATTTTATGTCCACGATTGACAAATAATTTTTCATAGTGCGTTTTAATTGAAAAAATGGCGTGGTCTGCGTGTCCTTGTTCCTTCTCTAAAAATGCATATAAATCAGGTAGGTTGTCTACTAGGCTATATTGATTGTTTTCTATTTCTTCAATAGTTGATTCATACAACAAGTCGCTATCTGTTTTTAAATGGATCAATCCGCCGGGTTTCAAAAACTTGCGGTATCGATTAATAAAGAGGGATGATGTGAGTCTTTTTCTTGGTTTATTAGGTTGTGGATCTGAAAAAGTGAGCCAAATTTCGTCTACTTCATCTTTTGCAAAGTAATCGTCTATAAAATCGATTCTGGTGCGCAAGAAGGCTACATTATCCAATCCTTTTTCTATGGCTTGTTTGGCGCCAATATATATTCTATTTCCTTTTAAATCAACGCCTATATAGTTGTTTTCAGGAAATAACTCTCCAAGTCCCACACTATATTCCCCTTTGCCGCAGCCAAGTTCGAGAACTAATTTCCCGGAGTTCTTGAAAACGTTTTTGTTCCATTGGCCCGTATTGATGAACAGTTGATCGCGAACAGGTTCATGAACATTATCAAATGATTTTATAGCTTCAAATCTGCGTAGTTTATCTTTCCCCACTTTTATAATGACTTTTTGGTTCGTCAGGTTGCGAATTTACTATTAATTTTATTTCTCAATTTCGATTTCTACGCTTAATTTTACACCATGCATTTTATTGAACCCTTTTTTAATTGGCGAGGGTATTACATCGCTTCCGAAGATGCACTTTCTCCTTTCTTCGAAGTTGATTACAGTGAGAGCCATTATACAAATAAGATTTACAATTTTTACATTCATCCTCAATGGGATAACATGGGCTCAGAAACCTTGTTTCTGAAAATATTATTCGTTGATTATGAAAGTCGTTCTGCTGTTATTGAATTCATTGGCGAATGGAATGACGCTATAGGAAACGACATTATGGTCTTGAAAAGAGATGTAGTGGATGTTTTAATAAATCAGGGCATCGATAAATTTATTCTTATTGGTGAAAATGTATTGAATTTTCATTATTCTGACGATTGTTATTACGAAGAATGGTTCGATGAGGTGGAAGATGGCTGGATTGCTTTGGTTAATTTCCACGACCATGTTTCTAAGGAGTTAAGCCGAATTAATATTGATCAATACCTGGTAATGGGGGGAGAATTAGATGATCTTGAATGGCGGACTTTTCACCCGATCCAATTTGTGGACAGGGTCACTTCAATTGTTAGAAATAGAATTGACTAGGATTTATCATTTTTTACGAAACAAAGTAGTATATTTTGCGTAAATCATCGCCTAATAAAAAAGTATGAAGGAAAGATTTGAATTTAACTATGACCTGTTGTCAAATTGGAAAGAGTTACCCATTGAAGAACATGTTTTAGTTGAACAAGCTTATGCGGCGATGGAAAATGCGTATGCTCCTTACAGTGAGTTTAAAGTGGGGGCATGTGCACTGATGGATGATGGATCTTTCGTTTTAGGAAATAACCAAGAAAATGCGGCTTTCCCCTCCGGTATTTGTGCCGAAAGAGTCGCGCTATTTTATGCCGGGGCTAATTTCCCGAATAAAAAAGTGATTACCTTGTGCATCGTCGCTAGAGGAGATCTTATGCCTGCTTCGCAGTTACTCTCTCCTTGTGGTGGATGCCGACAAGTAATGCTGGAGTCTGAAAACAGGCAAAAACAGCACATTCGTGTACTATTAGTCAATCAAGATGGAAGAACTATGATTTTGGATTCTGTCATCCAATTACTTCCTTTTGGTTTTGGTCGAATTTCCGATTAAAGCCGTTCCATTTTGTAAATAAATATATTTTCAAGATTTGCTATTATTGCTAGTTTGAATCTTATCTTTGTTAACTAAATTTATTTCAAGATGAACAATTGGTTTACCGTTAAGGTTAAGTACACGAAGCAATTAGAAAATGGGACATTTAAACGTGTGTCTGAGCCCTATATGTTGGCTGCAATGACGTTTACAGATGCGGAAGCAAGAATTTACGAAGAACTTGGTGCTTTAATTCGTGGCGAATTCACGGTCGTTGGAATTGCACGAACTGATGTTCATGATATTTTTGCATACGATGATGCAGAAACATGGTACAAATGTAAAGTCACCTATGATAAAGTAGATGATGAGGGCGAAGGGGACAAGAAAAAAACCATTTCACAGAATTACTTAGTTACCGCACCAAATGTAAAAGAGGCCTATATCAGGGTACAAGAAAGTTTGTCAACTTTAATGATAGATTTTAAAATAACTATAGTAGCAACTTCTCCAATTGTTGAAATATTCCCTTATCATGAGGATGATGTGGCCACAATTGGAAAAGTCATTACCGAAATTGTAAGTGAAATTGTTCCAGAAAACGATGAGCCCAAAGGGTTAGTTTTTAGCGCATCAGGTTCTGATGTCAATGATGATTTAGTAGAAACAGAAAGTGATCTTATCGATGAATTAAAAGATGAAGATGAGTAAGAATTTAGCCGACCTAAGAAATAATCATCATGATTTTTCTTTGGGAAATATGGATATAAATCTTTCTGATAGTCCTTTTGATATTTTTAACAGTTGGTTTGATAATGCAATTGCTTCTGGTGAATTAGAGTCAAATGCCTGCGTTGTGTCAACCGTTAGTCTTGATTTACAACCTAGTTCACGCATCGTTTACCTAAAAGAACTGCAAGATGAGGCTTTCATTTTTTACACCAATTATGCCAGTCAAAAAGGCAAAGAGATTCAAAATAACCCCAAGGCTTCTATGCTTTTTTTTTGGCCTAAAAGTGAACGGCAGGTTAGGATAGAAGGGCTTGTATCAAAATTGCCCGAGTCTGTTAGTGATGCTTACTTTGATTCGCGTCCGCTGCAAAGCAAATTGGGCGCTTGGTCTTCTCATCAATCAGATGAATTGCATGATCAAAAGGAACTAGTAGAGCGAATGGCATTTTATGAAAATAAATTTGGAGAAAATGTTCCACGGCCACCACATTGGGGAGGGTATGCACTTGCGCCTACGCTAATAGAATTTTGGCAGGGTAAATCATCTCGCTTACATGATCGAATTGTCTTTGAATTATTAGAAGGGAATTGGAAGATTTATCGAAAAAATCCTTAATGAAAGATATTCAACCGCTTTGTTTTACACTTTCGAATGGGGTTCGTTTAGTCTATTTGTACAAATCGACTGAAGTTTCTCATGTAGGCTTTACCTTTTTGGCGGGTTCAAAATTCGAACAAAGCCAGCAAGTAGGTTTAGCTCATTTTTTAGAACATTGTGTATTTAAAGGGACTTCCAAACGAAAAGGCTTACAGGTACTTTCGCGTTTGGATGATGTAGGAGGTGAATTAAATGCTTTTACCGCTAAAGAAGAAATTTGTTTGTATGCTTCTATTACGCAGCAATATGTTTCTCGTGCAATTGATCTTTTAGCCGATATCTCCTTGAATTCAACTTTTCCAGCCGAAGAATTGGAGAAAGAAAAATTAGTCATTCTCGATGAATTAAACTCCTACTTAGATAGTCCTAGCGATAAAATTTTTGATGATTTTGAAGCGCATTTATTTCCCAATCATCCGCTTGGAAATAATATTTTAGGGACAAAGAAAAGTGTCAAAGGGTTTAAGCGCGAAGATTTAATTTCCTTCGTGGACACTCATTTTACTACGGATAATTTGGTGGTGTCTTATGTGGGAAATTATTCCAAAATTAAGTTAGTAGCATTGTTAGAATCTGCGTTGGTTTCCCTACCAAAAATAGCAGATCGGCCTATTTATAAAGCGATTGGTTCGTATGAACCTTTTTCGATTAGAACCAAAGAAGCCAATTATCAATCACATGCTGTAATTGGTGGTATGGGACCAAGTTATCTCCATGAGGACCGACGAGGTATGGGATTATTGATTAACGTCTTAGGTGGCCCTGCTTTAAATTCAAGATTGACATTGGCGATCCGTGAGAAGCATGGTTTAGCATATGCTGTTGATGCCAGTTATACCTCTTTTTCTGATACCGGATTTTGGTGCGTTTATTTGGGCACTGATCCCAAAAATATCGATAAGGCCATTGGTTTAGCGAAAAAAGAAATTGAACGATTGTGTGATAAAGGACTATCCTCGGCACAATTGGCTCGTGCTAAAAGACAATTTAAAGGACACATGTCCTTGGGAATGGATAGTAACATGGGACTTATGTTGGGATTAGGTAAAAGTTTATTGGCTTTTAATCAAATCGATACAATTAAAGAGATTCACGAAGGGATTGATCGTTTGACTTCGCAAGAACTGGTTGATATAGCCAATAAGTACCTTGCTCCCCATTTAATCTCTGAATTGATTTTCGATTGCAAGAAAGGAGGAAATAAAGGATAGGTTTACAATTATCTTACACCAAATATGGTGCTTCCAACCCGAATCATCGTGCTTCCGCATTTGATAGCGATTGGATAATCGCCACTCATTCCCATGGAAATTTCTCGGAAGGAAGCTACGTCTTTAAAGTAGTTGTTTTTAAGCGTGGTATAAATTTGTGCCAGCTCATTAAATTCATTAGTAATTTGTTTTTCGTCATCAACAAATGATGCCATTCCCATTACGCCAGCGATGCGTATGTTGGTAAGTGTTGCGTAAACGGAAGTTTGTAAAAGTGCTTCGGCTTCGGAAATACTCAAACCAAATTTACTTTCTTCTTTGGCAATATGAAACTGAAGAAGGCAAGGAATGATACGCTTGTATTTTTTGGCTTGCTTATCAATTTCCTGTAATAATTTTAAACTATCGACCGCATGAATGAGGTGGATGTACTCGGCGATGTATTTTACTTTATTGGTTTGCAAATGGCCGATAATATGCCAATGAATGTCTTTTGGTAATGAATTCCATTTTTCGCAAAGTTCCTGCACTTTGTTTTCACCAAAATGCCTTTGTCCTGCGTCGTAAGCTTCTAATAAATCCTCGTTTGGTTTGGTTTTGGAAACAGCAATGAGTAGAACGTTTGGGGGAATTACTTCGTTAATTTTTGAGAGTTGTTCTTTTATCATTCGTTTATATCGTAAATGGTTAATCCACTCCGTAATTTTGGTTCAATATAAGTTGATTTTGGCGGCATATTTAGTTGATTGTCAGCCACTTTTTTCACCTGTTTAATCGTTATCGGGAAGAGAATAAATCCTATAGCAAATTTTCCAGAATCGACGAGAGATGTGATTTTTTCGAGAGGTTCATTCCCCGGTAGAAATTCAACTTGATCACTTGTTTTTAAATCTTTTATGCCTAGTAGTGGCTTTAAGATAAATTCTGTAAGTAGGTCACTATCTAATGATTTAACCGGGTGTTCTTCATCGATTAGATAATCAAATAACGCCAAACTATACCATTCACTTTCAAGGTAAAAACAAAACTCATGTTCGTGTAAAGGTTTTCTTACTTTTTCTAGTTTTTGAACTGCTCCTATTGCTGTTAACGCGTGTAAGAAGGTGTTTTTTGTGTAACCTGCTAATGAACTTATTAATCGGTTGAATTCAAGAATAGATAAGATTTCTTCTGCTACAAAATAGGCTAAAAAATCAGCTGCTCCTAAAACTGGACGCTCACTATTTATTCTGTTCGTTAGCAATTTTGATGAGGAGGCGGAACGATGATGACCGTCTGCAATGTAAACACAACTTATTTTTTCAAATGCCACTTGGATTTTATCTGTGTCCTGCTCGTTTATTACCCAAAGCTCATGTTTGATTAGATCGGTGGTCGTGAACTCGTACTCTGGTCTTGAACTTATACACGCTATTATCAAAGAATTAATCGCTTCATTCCCTTTATAGGAAAGCAAAACAGGTTCGGCGTTGTAACCAACTTCTTCGAGATAATTGGTAAACATACTTTCTCGAGATGTTAATGTCGCCTCATGTTTTTTTATAGCATCATTTTGGTATTCTGCAACGCTTGCACCTCCTATAACACCGGTAAAAACAGCTGATGATGTTGTTTGTCGGTAAACATATAAGGCAGGCTCTTTTTCTTTAAACAAGACACCTGACTTTAGGAAATCATCGTATCGACTTTTTACTAATTGGAATCTTTCTTTTGAATTGGGCTTTGTTTTTATGGTGAGGTCAAACTCAGGATTAATAATGTGCAAGAAGGTAAAGGGATTGTCTTCCATTTTTGCTTTCAGTACATTTTTCTTGTACGTGTAAAAAGGTCTTGTTGCTACTAGATGCACTTTGTCCCGTTGAGGACGAATTGCTCTAAAAGGACGGATTTTTGCCATCGTTAAAATTTGAAACTTACTCCAAAACTAGGTAATAGTGGGAATTGATAAATTTCTTCTGAACTGATTCTGTTCACGTAAAAAATATTTTTTCGATTGTAAACGTTCGTAATGCTTCCAATTAGTTCCAAGACATTTTTATTTTTGAAAATAATTTGCTTTTTCAAGGTAATGTCTAAGCGATGATAATAAGGTAATCGTTGGCTATTAAAGGTTCCCAAAATCGTAGAAACCGTAGAAGGATTGTTGGTCACATAATCGGTAGTAACACCACCAGAGAAATTTTCAGCTTGGTAATACCCTGCAGTTGGCGTAAAAGGTAAACCAGAACCTAGATTCCATCGCATATTTAATTCCAAATCTTTCTTCTTTCCGAATGAGTAAGAACCTACCAAATTTACGTTGTGTCTACGGTCAAATACGGGCGCATATTGAGAAAACCCATCCCAACGCGTTGACTTACCCAAGGAATAAACCGCCCAAAGAAATAAGCGATCTTTGTTGTATTTGATTAAAAAATCAACCCCATAGGACTGACCTGATTCAATAACAAAATCTTTTTTAAATACGTCGTCAATCTGCTCAAACTGGGCGATATCTTCGTATAATTTGTTTGGATTTATGTTGCTTAATTGAGAGAAATATTTGTAATATCCTTCTACATTAATACTTAAATTATTTCCAAGATCATATTCAGTGCCGATAATTGCGTGCCATGCATATTGCAAGCCATTATTAACTTTATTTACTTGTTGAAATTCATTGATAAAATTACTCTGAACGTTCGTAGGGGCAGACAGTAAGCCATTAAATAAGTTTACGACATCTTTGTCCGATGATGCAGAGGTAAAGTTCTGAGAATACCTCCCTCCGGAAAATTTGAAGCGTAGCTTTTCAGTAGCATTATATTTAATACCTAATCTAGGTTCAGGTGAAATGGTTCCCAATGAAGTATAGGCCTGCACTCTAAATCCTGCTTGGAATACCCAACGCAATCCAACATGTCGGTAATTAAAATACCCCCCAATTTCCGTTGTAAAATTAGTAGCTTCAATTTTCCGTTGTACCTCATTGTAAGTAACAAATTGAGTATTAAATCCATTTAAATTAAATCCATAATTCATTTCGCTTTCGTTTTTTAGGAAATAACTAAAATCAAATCCTAAATCAAAGCCACCTATTTTTGAAAAACGAGGTTCAACACCGGATTCCGAAAACGTGGTTTGGAAATTACTTCCATTAACGTGTCCGCGAATAAATACAGGTGAGCCACTTGGAATCATAAGGAAATTTATACCTCCTCCTGAAGCATCCCAATTTAAATCGGCCACTGAATAATTTACACTGTCTTGGTTATGGAACCCAAAGACACTCACTTTCGAACCGCCATCTCCAGTAAAGGTAACTTTGCCGTATAAATCTGTAAAATTGAACGGTAATCCATTCCCTTCATTGATATTTGGATAAAGGGATTTAGAAGTGTAATCTAGTAAGCTGTGTTTAGCGGAAAAGATATACGATCCGGCAGCTGGTTTGTCATTTTTTATCTTTCCAATCGGCCCTTCCAGGACTAACTTTGCCAAAAAAGGAGAGGTGGATAACTTACCACCAAATTCTTTACGGTTACCATCTCTGTAGGTGATATCCATAACCGAAGAAATACGTCCGCCGTATTTTGATTCAAATCCACCGGTATAAATATCCACATTTTTTACAAGCTCCGTTTCAAAAATGGAGAAAAATCCGATCGAATGAAAAGGGTTGTAAATGGTCATTCCATCTAGCAATACTTTGTTCTGGATGGGTGTTCCTCCTCTAACATAAAGTTGTCCACCTTGGTCACCAGTTGTAATTACTCCAGGTGTAACACTGAATGCACCAACAATATCGTTTTCTGCTCCATAACTTGGGATGCGTTCCAATCCTTTTTGATCCAATTTTATTTTTGAGATCTCAATTTCTGTACGCTTGGTCTTATTTTCTGCTGTTACACGAATTTCATCAAATGCTTTTGTTGAGGATAATTTCGAGATTTCAATGGTAATATCAATGATTTTTTTTGATGCGAAGGTAATGTTGGTCGTAAATAATTCATACGCTTGGTTGTCTACTTTGACAATATATTCGCCTGCATTCAATTTAGGGATTGAAAAAATTCCATTTAAATCGGTTACAGCTCCTGCCAATATTGTGCTGTCTTTCCGAAGTAATTTTACTTTTTGAAAACTGATTGCGTCTCCGTTAGATTTATCATAAACGTACCCTCTAAGATTAAAGTCTTGTGCAAATAGGGCGATCTGAATGAAAATCGAGAGAAATAATAAGAATTGTTTCATTTAAATGTTTTGAAGCACGAATTTACGGTTTTAAGTGAAATAATACGAAATTGAATAGTGTTTAGTTTGATAAATTTCGCTTCAGTTTGGATTGTTAGAAGTTTCGAGTGGACACAGCTAGCCTCGTCCGCCTAGGCGGACATTCCTCCTTCGTCAATGCGGAGCGGAACACTTGGCTAGCTTCCATTCAGCTTTTCTCGGCTCCGCTCGACCAGCTTTTTCGATGCCCTTTGAGTGAATCGAGTCCGCCTAGGTGGATCGAGAGACACGGTAGATCGAGATAATCTTATCGAGACCATCTCGGCCTTCAGCTGACAGATCGATGTATTATAAATAATTCTTAAAATATGTAAAGTAATATTTATATAATATGTAAAGTAAAAAGCATTTTATATGTAAATTAAAAATAGTATAAAGTGTAAAATTTTTCTATATTTGTGAAAGAAAAACATAGTTTATGTCATCAGAACTTCCCTATATAACGCGTATTTCCGACGAAGAATTGAAACGGAAATTAAACGCTTCTGGTGCCTTATTAATTCGTGGTATGAAGGCGTGTGGTAAAACACAATCAGCGAAGCAACTTGTAACTAGCATGATCTCTTTTGATCGAGACGAGCAGGTTCCATTGCTTATGGAAACAGCTCCAGAGCGATTGTTAATTGGTGATACACCCCGCTTGATTGATGAATGGCAAGAATACCCGAAAATTTGGAATTATGTGAGACATGAAGTGGATCAACGAAATAAACCGGCTCAATTTATTTTAACGGGTTCCTCAAATCCAGAGGAAAGTGTAAAAACGCACTCAGGCGCAGGAAGATTTACGGTCTTAGATATGCGCACAATGAGTTGGCAGGAAATGGGGTATTCATCAGGTGAGATCAGCTTGGGTAACTTGTTAAATGGAATGAGTCAGCAAACGAGTGACACACCAACAGACCTTGAATGTATTGTAGAGCGAATTATAAAAGGAGGATTTCCTGGCTTACTGAATAAAAGTTTAGCCCAGGCAATGGAAATCAATCGTGCTTACGTTGATTTGTTGGCAGAAGTAGACATGAGCCGCGTTTCAGATGTTAAAAGAAATCCCGAGAAAGTTCGCAGTCTGCTACGTGCACTTGCACGTAATGTAGCAACAACAGTTGATATCACAGTGCTAGAGAAAGATGTTAAACTAAATGAAAACACAGATATTTCTCGTCCCACAATTTACGATTATTTAGAAGCCTTAAATCGTTTGATGATCATTGAAGATCAACCTGCATGGAATACGCATATCCGTTCATCAGCTTCTCTGCGTAAATCGGCTAAACGTCATTTTTCTGATGTTGCTCTTGCAGTAGCTGCATTAGGTATAGGGAAAGATGCCTTGATAAATGATTTAAAATTAACCGGATTTTTGTTTGAATCATTAGTCGTTCATGATCTGAGAGTTTATGCACAAGCGAATGACGCTAAAGTATTTCATTATTATGATTCAACTGGTTTGGAAGTAGATGCTATTGTGCAAAAGTACTCTGGCGAATTTTGTGCTTTTGAAATTAAATTAGGTATCGGGCAAATTGATGATGCGGCTAACAAATTATTGAAATTTGCTTCAATTTTAGAAGAATCAAGTCGCACAAAGTTACAATCATTAAGTGTGATTACAGGAACAGGTATAAGCTATATGCGAAACGATGGAGTAAATGTAATTGCACTTTCTTCACTTGGTTTTTAATAAGAATTAAATTTTTTTATGTTAAAATAATAATAATAGTTGCCATAGTGGTAGCACAAAAAAAAAAGTAATGAAATTGAAAATATTACCCCTATTATTAAGTGTGTTTTTTAGTTGTGATTTTAATGCACAATCCATCACTGGTAACTTCTCCTTGCTGTCGAATCAGCAAATAAAACTCGAAGGGTTTAGTGGCCTAAAAACCTATCCCATTTCAACGGCTACTATCGATGGTAAAGGGAATTTCAAACTTTCGTATGCTAAGGAAGATTATGGTGTCGCTTACCTGATTTCCTCTGATGAAAAACCGCTGTTTGTACTATTAACTGGGGAGGAGGTAGAAATTTCTGGTGAAGCATTGAGTGCTGTGGAAACCATTCACGTCAAAAAAGGAAAAGAAAACCTCTTGTTTGAACAATACGCTAAAGAGCATCCTCGCAGGGAACAGGCTTTGAGTGCATGGATCTATTTGGAGAAGATTTATAGCTTGGATCCATTGTTTTCAATACAAAAAACACCTATTGGGAATATTCAAGCAGAAAAAAAACGAATCAAAGAAGAAGATGCCTCATTTTTATCGAATTTACCTACAGGGAGTTATGTAGGTTGGTTTTTACCCACCCGAAAATTAGTGAGTGATGTTTCCACGATTGCGCAATACCGCACGGAAGAAATACCTGCAACGATTGCCACTTTTAGACAATTAGATTATACCAATGCACGCCTTTACAAAAGCGGTTTATTTAAAGATGCTATCGAAAGTCATTTTTGGCTACTAGAGAATAGTGGTAAGCCCTTGGATTCGGTTTTTATCGAAATGAAAACATCGATTGATGCCATGTTTATGTATCTTGTTAAAAATGAGGATCGCTTAAATGAAGTTACCAATTATCTTTTTGATTTACTCGAAAGACATTCATTGTTCCAAGCTTCCGAATACTTGGCACTTAAAGCGCTCAATGAAACGAGCTGTACGCTTAATGCTGATTTAGCCAAACAACTTGAAAGCTACCGCGCCATGAAGAAAGGCAATATCGCGCCAGATATAGTTTTTGGCAAAAACACCTACTTGAACGGGATGAACCAAAACATGTTTAGTGGTCTCACCAATTTAACTACGCCATATACCTTGGTGGTTTTTGGCGCAAGTTGGTGTCCCAAGTGCAAAGAGGAATTGCCCAAAGCGATTCAAAACTATGTGAAATGGCGAAATTTGGGTGTAGAGGTGATTTATATTTCTTTAGATACGGATCAAGCTGTTTTTGAGCAAGCGGTAAAATCTTATCCTTTTTTCACCTATTGTGATTTTATGAAATGGGAGAGTCCTGTGGTGAAGGATTATTATGTTTTTGGAACGCCCACCATTTATCTGCTAAACAACAAGCGCGAAATTATCCTTCGTCCAACTTCTATCGACCAAGTAGACGCTTGGGTAGATTGGGTTTTAGTTAAGGGGAATAAGTAGCACTATAAAAGGAAGAGTCTTTTCAATAGACCTTTAGTATTTCACAATTCTTCCTCTATAAACTCCCTCATTTTGGATGGTCAAATAGTAGATTCCTGGTGCAATATTATTCATATTTATCAGCTTCTCTTTTGTCGAAATCACATCTGTATAGACAATTTTTCCATCAAAATCGTATATATTAACTACTTGACCAATCAGATTTGTTTCGCATTTTAAATAACAAAAAC
>CAJAII010000037.1 GCA_903939755.1 uncultured Flavobacteriales bacterium
AAACTATTTTAATTTTCACATTTATCATGAAAAATCAATTTTTTAAATTATCATTTTTACTTTTTTTAAGCTATACTTTGACAAATTGTAATAATGAAAAACCGACAGAGATTAACACAGATAATAGTAAAGAATCAATACGGCTGGAAGACGAAAGAAAGAAGCTTGAAGAAGAAAAGCTAGCCTTGGATGCGGAGAAAAAAGCTATTGAAGAAGCAAAAGAAAAGCAAAAAAAAGCAGATGTTAAACCTGCCTACAAGTATCTTCTTGGAAAATGGAACGGTACATTAAGGGATAAAAAACTAACTATCGTAATTGAAAGTATTGATGGGAGTTCAGTTACTGGTTACAATATAGCTGGTAAAAATAATCGACCCCTAAGTGGAAGAATTTATGAAGATGATCGCATGGGTGATGGGGAATGTTCAGGAGACCAGAGTTGTTATAAATTAGTCCTTAGTGAACCAGGTGATGACAAATGGGATGGGGTTTTTACCTTGTATTTAGCGAATTGCCCTAATCATGATGACGAGGGTAATATTATTCGTGGTTCTTATAGTTCAGGTAATGGAAAGTGGAAATCAAACTCCGGTAAATTATCGGGAGAAATAAGTTTATCTAAAAATTAATAAACGTATATTTCATTCAGTTTAATAACCTATCATACCTGTATGGCGCTATTCAGTCCTGAGCTGTCATCACAATTTCACCGAACTTTTTTTTGTTCCTACCTCCATAACGAACCAAATATTTCAAGACCAATTGAATAAGGCTAGTATTATTCAATTTCGTATTCAAGAAGTGTAAAGGAAGTTCCATCTAACAATTGAACAACCACTTCAAAAATCCCCGAATTTTTTGTATTCAATGTATAATTCCATCCCGTACTCGTTGTATTAAATGGAATCCAATCTTCGTCATCTACGACGAAGAATACATTTTTGTATTCGGCAGATTCTACTGTAAAGACATTTGGTTTCCCCTTTTTTAGAAGGCGTTCAGTTGGTGCTTTAACCAAGATATTTTCTGAAAGAGAATAATATTTAGGAATGTCTAGTATTTTCTTTTCCTTTATTTTAAGTAACAGTTCATCGGCATTTAGCCATCCCGACGAGAATCCTGTTGGATCAATCGCTGGCATTTGTAAAAATGTTTCAAATGAAATGGTAGAAGCCAAAAATTGCTGTTCATTTTCCAAGGGGAGATGCGAAAAAATTGAAATCTTTGGGTCTACATTAAACCAGTAATTTTTGAAAACCTTTTTACTTTCTAATTTACCTTTGGTATTGGTAGTCCCAAAACCTTGTCCCCAAGTCGCGTCAAAAATCGTCCAAATACCCTCTATTTTAATGGCATTCCAAGCATGATTGGCCGCATCCTCTAAATTATCGTATAAATCTCCGTCGTAACTGTATCCTTTCGCTAAACCGGTCACGGTAATAATTTTGAGTCCCAACTTCTCTCCTAAAGCTTGATATAGATTGGCAAAACCAGCACAAACGGCTATCTTAGTATTTAATACGCCTTCAGCTGAATTATCCCCAAATTGCTTTGAATTATATCCATGATCATCGTAATTGATATTTTCAGCCAACCAAACATAAATCATTCTTGCTTTTTCCAAATCGCTTGCTTCCTTCATAAGAAAATAGTTAGCTAATTCGTCAATTGATGTGTTCTTTTTCGGATAGGCTTTAGCATATGCATCGATACTTGTGAAATCAACTTGAGCATTAAAAAGATACGGTAAAAAGATAATAATATAGAGGAGAATTATTTTCATGGTGTTTGTTTTTCTTCGAATTTAGGGAGTAATGGGCTTTGTATAATTTAATTAACAAAACTATAATTCCTATAAATATTTCATAAGCAATAGCTTATGGCTCACTATTTCACTCTATATTCCAGCAATTTTCGTTGTTAGCTTATTTCAATAATTTTGATAATTCCTAGAAATAAAACTAAAATAAAATAATAGATTACATTTACTTTAATAACTCAATGAATTTAATTGCCATGCGGAAACGTTTTTTACTTTATTTCCTTTTATTTTTTGGATTTATCTCCTGTCGTGCCGATAGGATTTTGGAGAAAAAATACAAAACAAAGTACGTCATTGTAATAGTTGTTGATGGACCAAGGTATTCAGAAACATGGGGAGATCCAACTCATCACCACATTCCTTTTATGCATGGCACCTTATCGGCTCAGGGTGTTGTTCATGATCAATTTTATAATCAAGGGGTGACTTTTACCACAAATGGGCATACGGCATTAATGACAGGGTCATATCAAGATATTAATAATGGAGGCTTAGAATTACCGAATCGACCTTCTTTTCTTCAGCATTGGTTAAAGAAGAATCCGTCAGATAAAGAGCGCACTTGGTTAATAACCAGTAAAGATAAATTGGAGGTATTAGCGAATTGTACTGAATTTGGTTGGAAAGATAAATTTATGCCTTCAACTGATTGTGGTGTCGCTGGATTAGCAACAGGTTATCGTCACGATACCATTACACAAGATCATGTGCTTTCTACCTTACAAAATTTACATCCAAAACTACTTTTTGTGAATTTTAGAGAACCGGATTATTCGGGCCACATGGGCGATTGGAAAGCTTATTTGAAAGGAATTAATAATACAGATGCTTATGTGCATGAAATTTGGCAATTCATTCAGAATGATTCTATCTATAAAGACAATACAACACTTTTTGTGACCAATGATCATGGAAGGCATTTAGATGGAATTTCTAATGGATTTGTTTCCCATGGCGATAATTGCGATGGTTGTCGGCATATTAATTTATTCAGTTTTGGTCCTGATTTTAAGAAAGGAATCGTTTCATCGGTGAATAGAAGTCTTGTTGATGTTCATGCGACGATTTTAGAATTACTTCATATCAGAGGCGCATACACTGATGGAAATGTAATGTTGGAATTATTCAATTAGTTTTTTTTGCATATTTCGAAATTCAAGTTAATTTTATTGTTATTATTTAAAATCTATAATTGAATTTTATGTTAAAATCTTATATCACGCTTTGCATGTTAAGTGTCCTATTCTTTAGTTGTCAAAATAACGATAGAAAAATAGAAGAATTAGAAAAACAAATACAAATGCAAAATGAAGCTATTTCAAGAGAAAAAGAAGCCGATTTAAAGAAAACGATAGAGGAAAAAGATGCTGAAATAAATAAATTAAAAAATAAGAAAAATGCAAATGCTAATTCAAGTTATTTTGCTGCAGGCGCTGGACAATTCCCTCAAGGTTCTCAGCGATATTTGTATGATTCTGACGTTGAATATTTGAGCTCAAGAGATCTTAAAATAATGCGAAACGAAATTTTTGCGCGGCACGGTTATATTTTTAAAACGTCTGATATGATTCAGCATTTTAATAGCCAGTCATGGTACAGAGCTTTGAATAATGATGTGACAGCTTATTTGTCTAAAATAGAGAAAGACAATGTTAATTTTATAAAACAGTATGAATAAAATTTCAAGAACTTAATTTCACTATTAAATCTAATATAATGAAAATACTAATTCAATCATTTTTTTGTTTGTTTCTTTTAGCCTTTTTAGGAGCGGGTTTTTCGTCATGTGGAAAATATGAGGAAGGCCCAAATTTTACTTTTTTAAGCAAAAAAGCTCGAATTACGAATACTTGGAAATTTACAGCGCAGACGCAAAATGGGATAGATGTAACTCCCGATCCTATGTCATATTCATTAACCATGACCTTAAAAAAAGATGGTAATTTTGATGCCGATTATACAATTTTTTCGCAATCTTTTACTTCTTCTGGAAGCTGGGCATTCAGTGATGATAAAGAAGACTTAATCTTATCTGACGCGACTGGCGTGCAAATATCTGAAATCCTTAAATTAACCAACAGTGAATTAAAGTTGCGTAATATTCAGAATGGCGACGAAATAGTAACAACTTACACAGCGCAATAATATTAGTTGATTTTTTTTTAATTAGCCCATTTTACTAAATCCACGATTTTTGCTAATTTTGAAAGGTGTTTTCATTCGATATTTTTACAGAAATCTCCTCACCTTCTGATTTTGAAATCCTCGCTTTAGAGATTTATCATTATCAAAAGACACATTGTAAGGTTTACGGAGACTATGTTCGTATACTCAATCGTCCTGAACCCATTTCTTTGAATGAAATTCCATTTTTACCAATTGAGTTTTTTAAGCAGCATTCTATTCTTTCGGATACATTTGATAATGCAGCAGCAATTTTTAAAAGTAGTGGGACTGGGGGAGATGCCAGGAGTTCCCATTTTGTGGCTGATATAGACTTGTATAGAAAATCATTTTCATTGGCATATCGGCAAGCAATAGGTCCCCCAGAAAACCAAGTCATCTTGGCTTTATTACCCAATTATCTTAGCCAAGGTGATTCAAGTTTGGTATTCATGGTCAATGAACTGATTTCTCAATCCAATAATTCCTTGTCTCAATTTCTGATGGGAGATGTAGCGACACTAAAAACGGCTTATTTAGAAGCAATTTCCTTAGGAAAAGTTCCTGTAATCATAGGTGTTTCTTATGCCTTATTAGACTTAGCCGAGCATGGCTTAGATTTAGCCGAAGCGATTGTTATTGAAACAGGTGGGATGAAAGGGCGCCGCCAAGAGCTCTCCAAAGCGGAATTGCATGCAGTTTTAAAAGAAAAATTGAATTTATCTTCCGTTTATTCTGAATATGGCATGACAGAATTACTTTCTCAAGCTTACAGTAGGCAAGAGGGTTTTTTTCATTGTCCGCCTTGGATGAAAGTCTTAATACGGGATGTGTATGATCCTTTACAATTGCTGGAAGATGGAAAAAAAGGAGGCGTTAATATTATTGATTTAGCAAATTTACATAGTTGTAGTTTTATAGCTACACAAGATATGGGTAGGGTTTTGAAGGATGGTTTTGTTTTGGAAGGCCGTATTGAAATGGCGGATTTACGAGGATGTAATCTACTAATCGAATAGTGATTCAAAACTTTATGTTAATTTTGAATTAATCATGACAATACAAACAATAATAATTCTTGCTGTTACTGGTCTTATGGCGGGTATTTTAAGTGGATTTGTCGGTGTGGGTGGTGGAATTATTATTGTTCCAGCATTGGTGTTTTTGTTAGGTTTATCTCAACACGAAGCACAAGGAACTTCCTTGTTTATACTTTGTATGCCCGTTGTATTTTTGGCTGTTTTTAATTACTGGAAGCAAGGACAGGTCAATTGGAAATTCGGGTTGATTATCGCGCTTACTTTTTTAATTGGTGGTTTTATTGGTTCAAAATTATCCTTGAAACTTTCACCTAGCATTGTCCAAATTATTTTTGGATGTATTATGGCCTATGTTTCTTTTCGCTTATTATTAGCAGGATTTTCAAATCTTTCGTCTAATGAATCCTGATATTTTTAGCGCCATATCTCTTAAAGCAGCAGATCTTTACCTAAAGATAAAAGGATATAGGGAACATTTACATCAGCACCCAGAATTATCATACAAAGAATTTGAAACAATGTCTTTTGTTTCCGAACGATTAACAGAATTGGGTATTCCCCATGAAACAAAGGTTGGTGGAACGGGTGTTGTTGGTATCATTAGAAATGACCTTCATTCGAAGGACGCAACATGCGTGGCACTAAGGGCTGATCTAGATGCATTACCTATACAAGAGGAAAATGAGGTAGCTTATCGTTCCAAACTTCCGGGAATTATGCATGCTTGTGGACATGATTTTCATACAGCAACGCTTTTAGGAGTTGCTGAAATTCTAATGAGTATTAAAAACGAACTTCCTCAACCAGTTAAATTAATTTTTCAGCCCGGTGAGGAGAAAAATCCTGGGGGAGCGACCTTAATCATTGCAGATGGCGCATTAGAAAACCCAAAAGTATCTCACTTATTTGCGTTGCATGTTTTTCCGGATTTAATGGCTGGAGAACTTGGCTTGAAAGGTGGACTTTATATGGCTTCGTGTGATGAAATCCACTTGACTATTAACGGAATTGGTGGTCACGGTGCCGTACCTGCAAAATGCGTTAATCCCTTGTCTATAGCGGCAGAAATCATCTTATCGACAGAAGAAGTTTTATCTAGAGAAAAACCTCAAGACGTACCACAAGTTATTTCGTTTGGTAGAATGGAAGCTTACGGTTCAACAAATGTAATTCCCTCTTCAGCTATCTTGAAAGGTACCTTTCGAACGATGGATGAAGCGTGGCGTAAAAAGGCACAAAGCCTTATGGCTGAAAATTTTGAAAAGCTTGCAGCAAAATATGGCGGGACTATCGATATCGATATTTCTATTGGTTATCCATTTTTGTATAACGATGAGGGAATCACCAATAAAGCAAAGGCCTTATTCCAACTGAACTTTGGGGAAGAAAACGTTATCGATTTACCCTTGCGCATGACTTCTGAAGATTTTGCTTTTTATAGTCAAATCGCCCCGGTTTGTTTTTACCGTGTTGGCGTAGCCGATCCTACAAAGGAGATTAATTATGGGGTGCATCATCCGAAATTTGATGTGGAACCAACAGCTTTGATTATTGCCATGAAATCTTTTGCTTCTTGTGCCTTCATTAAAGTTTGATGCTATGAAGAAATACATCTTTCTTATTTTCTTGTTACATCTACTTCTTTCCTGTTCGAAAGAGCATTCATTTAAAAAGAAGCTAAGTGGAACATGGCAAATTCAGCTGGTAAAATACCAAGATAATGAAGGTTTTTCCTTTTACGATGAACAAGCCGTTGGTAGCTTAGTTTTCGATGATGCGCAGCTAGTCAGTGGCGCTGTTACCTCTTCATTCACCGGTAATTCAGGACAATTAACGGATACTTTTCAACTTGCGGGACATTATTTTTTAAATCTTAAAAACGAAGAAATAAATTTTGTACTTGGGCAAGACACCCTTATTTCGCGCTTATTATTACTGACCAATACAGACTTAGAATTCGAATATTATAATGCCTTAAAATCGAAGCGAGTACGCTATATGTTTAAGAAATCAAACTAATTGTTTCATAAGTCAATTACAATTATCTTTTTATTATTGAATCGATAAGTCAATCCAACGCTCAGACAATCGGCATTTCCATTGACCCTAATTTCAGTGTTAACAGTTGCTTGATTAGCTGCTGTGTAGTCAAAAGGAATAACCAACCCTTTGCTTAAGCCAAACTGATGACGGTAAGCAATGGTAAAAAGAAAGTGCTTACTTAATCGAAGGTCTTTACTCACTCCAACATAAACCAAAGGAAATATTTTGTTCTTGTATTGGTAGGAATAGTTATGGGATAATTTTCATAAGAATGGGTTTAAAGAAATCCCAATTCTAATTTGGCTTCTTCACTCATCATATCTTTATCCCAAGGTGGATCAAAAACGATATGGACTTTCGCACTTTCTACCCCTTCAACGCTTGCTACCTTATCTTCCACTTCTTTTGGTAAGGATTCTGCCACCGGACAATTAGGGGAGGTTAAGGTCATGTCAATATCCACATGGAAAGCGGGTGAAATTTTAACTTCATAAATCAAACCTAATTCAAATACATCCACCGGAATTTCTGGATCGTAAATGGTTTTCATTATAGCAACTATTCTTTCCTCTAAGTCAGCTTTATTTTCCATTAAAATCGTTTTATTTTAAGTTCAAGCTTTTAATGGCTTCTAATTTCATTCTTTTTACCATTCCCAATAATCCGTTCGATCGAGTAGGGGAAAGGTGCTCCTGTAATCCAATTGCTTTAATGAAAAACAACTCATTACTAATGATTACTTCGGGTGTTTGCTTATTCATGACTCTAATTAATAAGCCGATAATTCCTTTGGTGATAATAGCATCGGAATCCGCCCGATAATCCATTTTTCCATTTATTAATTCTGAACTTAACCAAACCCTAGATTGACATCCTTCAATAAGTTTATCTTCTGTCTTTAGCTCTTCAGAGATGATAGGAAGATCTTTACCTAATTCGATGAGGTACTCGTACTTCTCCATCCAATCATCAAACATTTCAAATTCACTGATGATTTCTTCTTGTATTTTATCTATATCATTCGAGGTCTCCATGGTACTTATTTTAACATGTTAAGACTTCGTTCTAGCGCAATAACGAATTGATCTATTTCTTGCATGGTATTGTAAAAAGCAAAAGATGCACGAACTGTCCCAGGAATTTTATAAAAGTCCATGAGTGGTTGGGTGCAATGATGTCCCGTTCGTACCGCAACACCTTGTTTGTCTAAAAGCGTTCCTAAATCAAATGGATGTAAATCTTTTACTGAAAAGGAAACAACACTCGTTTTATTCTTGGCATCACCAATGATGGTCAATCCCTCAAAGGTTTCCAATACTTGCGACGCATATTCAGCTAAAGCTCTTTCATGCGCTTCTGCTGCTTTGAAATCAATGGATTCCAAATATTCAAATGCCTTTCCTAAACAAATTCCCCCTGCAATATGTGGGGTTCCTGCTTCAAATTTATAAGGCAATTCATTGTAGGTCGTCCTTTCGAAGGTAACTTTTGCAATCATGTCACCACCGCCTTGATAAGGAGGCATTTGATCTAATAAATCTTCCTTTCCATACAAGACGCCGATGCCAGTTGGTCCAAATACCTTGTGACTTGAAAACACGAAAAAATCACAGTTTAAATCCCTCACATCAATTAATAGGTGCTGTATACTTTGCGCACCATCAACTAAAAATTTCGCACCAACACTGTGTGCTTTAGCAATCATTTCTTTGATTGGATTTACGGTCCCAAGGGTATTAGAAATATGGGTGATCGCCACTAATTTTGTTTTCTTGGAAAGTAATTTGTCGTATTCATCCTGAAGAATTTCTCCTTTAATATTTATTGGAATAACGCGTAAAACAAGGCCTTTTCTTTCACAAAGCATTTGCCAAGGAACAATATTGGAGTGATGTTCCATCGCTGAAATAATAATTTCATCTCCTTGCTGTAACATATTCCCAAAGGAGGAGGCTACTAGATTTATTCCGTCTGTTGTTCCCTTCGTGAAAATAATTTCATTGGATGACTTTGCATTGAGACGCTTTTGAATTCTTGTTCTAGCCGCTTCATATTCGGTCGTAGCACGCTGACTTAAATAATGAACACCCCGATGAATGTTTGCATTTTCTTTGGAATAAAAATGATTAATGGCATCTAAAACCATTTGCGGTTTTTGGGAGGTAGCTCCATTATCGAAATAGATTAAATTTTTCCCGTAAACTTGTTGTCTTAAGGCTGGAAATTCTTCCCGAATTTCAAGAACATTGAATGTATTAGTCAAGGATGTATCTATTTTTAGAGTACAAAGTTACAAATTACCTTAATTAGAGACGATCTAAATAAGTGATTTTATTTTGGAGACATAACAATAAATGGAATTAAAATCTCTTCCATTGAAATGCCGCCATGTTGAAAGGTATTTTGATAGTAATTCGCAAAATGATTATAGTTATTTGGGTAAACGAAAAAATCTTGTTCCTTAGCGAAAACATATTCAGTGGACATCCTAACTTTTGGTAAAAAGGCATCCTGTGGATTTTTCACAGTAAATACCTCCTTTGCATTATAGTTTAAGCCCCTGCCTAATTTATAGCGAAGGTTAGAATTGGTGTTTCTTTCGCCCACAATTTTCACAGGGTTATTTACTTTAATTGTCCCATGATCAGTTGTAATTATTAATTTGATACCGGCATCCGCGATCTTTTTAATAATATCTAATAATGGTGAATGTTCTAACCATGAAACAGTAATAGAACGATAAGCTGCTTCATCGGAAGCTAACTCTCTTATCACTTCCATCTCTGTCCGAGCATGCGAAAGCATATCAACAAAATTGTAGACAATAAAATTAGCATCGTTGTCTTTAATTTGATTGAATTGATCATTAAGTTTTTTACCTGCTTCTAAGTTGGTGATTTTGGTATAACTCCATTTAATATCTTTCCCCAATCGCTTCAAATTCGTCTCTAAAAGTTCTTTTTCAAACATATTTTTCCCGCCTTCATCTTCCTCACTTCTCCAAAATTGCGGAAACTTCTTTTCGATTTCACTCGGAAGTAAGCCGGAGAAAAAAGCATTTCGTGCATAATGAGTAGCAGTTGGAAGGATGGTAAAAATAATTTTTTCTTCTTCTTTTTTAAAGTACTTAGAAAAGATGGGTTCAACCATTTTCCATTGATCATACCTTAAATTATCGATTACAAGTACAGCTATCTTTTCTTTACCTAAAAGCGGACTAATGTCATTTTTGATGGCATTAAATAGCATGTCTGGTGCCTTTTCGGTACCATTTAACCAGTCTAAATAATTATCTTCTATAAAATCTGAAAATAGTTTGTTCGCCTCTTTCTTTTGTAGCTCAAGAATTTCGCGCATTCCAGAATCTTCGATTTGTTCTAATTCTAATTCCCAATAAACAATTTTTGAATACATTTCCATCCATTCTTTAGCATCCATTCTAGCATTTAAGGCCATCGCCAACTGCCTAAATTCTTGCTGATAGGATGAATTTGTTTTATCACTAATCAATTTATTAGTTTCTAAAATCTTCTTGAGGCATAATAATAGTTGATTCGGCTTCACCGGTTTTATCAGGTAATCGGCTATTTTACTCCCTATCGCTTCCTCCATGATGTATTCTTCTTCACTTTTGGTGATCATCACGATTGGTACTAAGGGAATCTTTTCTTTAATCCGTGAAAGTGTTTCCAAGCCAGAAATACCTGGCATGTTTTCATCCAAAAAAATAATATCGTAGTTGCTTTCTAGTGCCTTATCGATTGCATCAGAGCCGTTTGTGACTGTTTCTACACGGTATCCCTTTTCTTCTAAAAATAGAATATGCGGTTTTAATAATTCAATTTCATCGTCTGCCCAAAGAATTTTACATTGCATATGGCTAATTTTTAAGTAGTTTTGGTTTAGAAAATAAAAGTAATCAATTGCGACCAAAACGAATAATAAACAATAAAAAGAAAATCATTAACGATCCCGTTTATGGTTTTATAGCTATTACAGACGACCTAATATTCGATGTGCTAGAACATCCTTATATGCAAAGATTGCGAAGGATAATGCAATTAGGACTTAGTCATTTAGTTTATCCAGGAGCTCTTCATACTCGTTTTCATCACGTGCTAGGTGCTATGCATTTAATGTCTTTAGCCGTTGCGACTATTCGTAGAAAGGGACATGAAATTACGGTTGAGGAGGAACGTGCTGTTTTATTAGCCATTTTATTACATGACATTGGACACGGTCCTTTTAGTCATGCCTTGGAATATGATATTGTTTCTGGTGTTAGCCATGAAGATATTTCTGGTTATTTTATTGAACGTTTAACCGCAGAATTTGGCGATGATTTAAAGAAAGCACATGCTATTTTCAAGAATCAATACGCAAAACCATTTTTGTATCAATTAGTTTCTAGTCAGCTAGACATGGATCGTTTGGATTACCTGAACAGGGATAGTTTTTATAGTGGAGTGAGTGAGGGGATAATTGGCACAGACCGATTGATTGAAATGTTAAATGTGCATGAAGGTTTTCTTGTATTGGAAGAAAAAGCCATCTATTCCATAGAAAAATTTATTGTTGCTCGTCGTTTGATGTATTGGCAGGTATACCTGCATAAAACAGTTGTCGTGGCGGAAAATATGCTTATTCAAACTTTACGTAGGGCAAAGGTTTTGATGAAAAATGGACATGATATTTTTTGTAGTCCTTCTTTAAAATTCTTTTTGGAAAGGGACATAAAAAAAGTTGATTTTGAAACGAATGAGGCTGTTTTGGATTCCTTTTCACGCTTAGATGACTATGACATTTGGAGTGCGATTAAGGTTTGGCAAGAAAATGAAGATTTTATTCTTGCGAAATTGTCTAAGGGCTTAGTTAATCGTCGTTTATTCAAAATTGAAATAAGTAAAACTCCTTTTAGCGAAGAACGTATAAATTATGAAAAGCAACTATGTGCCTCCACTTTTGGTTTGAGTTTAGAAGATGTGGGTTATTTTGTTTACCAGGATGTGCTTATAAATAAAGCGTATAATCAAGATAAGCAAAACATTAATTTGCTAATGAAAAATGGGGAGATTATCGATTTGGGGGAGGCGTCTGATAATTTAAATATTTCAGCGCTTGCTCAGCCTGTAGAAAAGTATTTCCTGTGTTATCCTATGAGTTAAAAGCTTATTGCCGACTTAACTTTCCTTCTTTCCAATCACTGATTAATTTAGCCCAAGAATAAGGGTTCAGTAAATTATTAACCGGTAGCTGGCCGTTTGTATAAAGTTTCGTGTTGCGCTGGTTCTGACTATATCCATAAGCTAATGATGCATCAGTATCTATTCGTGCCGCAACGAATGCTAATGATTCCCCAGATAATTCTCGTTGTGCCTTTCGCATCGCATCGTCATAGGGTTTCATGTTTACAAAATAGTGTGCAAATTGATCTTTAGATGGCCAAGGATATACGGTTATTTCAGGTAAATTATTGACGTCTTTTGTAAGCATGTGAATAATGCTATATCGATCATCTTTTAATGTGTCTGGAACGATGTAGGACGATGTGTTATATCCCGGACTTGAAAAAAACAAGGTATCTCCTGGAAATGTAACTAAGGAGAAAAAGCCGTAATAATCAGCGATTACGCCTCTTCGGATTGATTTGTCGTAAACAGTTACATAGGGTATTGGCACTAAGTCTATTTCCGAAACGACCACTCCTGAAAGCTGTGTCATTAAGCTGGTGTCAATAATTTGACGTTGAGCGGAAATAGCTATTAGATGTAATGTAAAAAGAAGGGTGATGTATCCTTTAGTTTTCATATGCTCTACAAGATTAATAATAATTATCGCTAACTGAAAATATTTCAGCACTTATTAAATTTTGCATTATAAAATCAAGTGTTTAAAATGAGTGATAACGTTAAATTTAATAATAAATAAAGGTTCGGAGTGTCATCGAATGTTGCCTCAATTGGTCAAAAATAGTATAAGATAATTGCTTTGTTTTAATTGCTAAAAAACCATCTTTTTTATGTACTTTTGCAAGAATTTATTTTATAATAGATTCCATATGTCATTAGATAATTTACATGAAATAACGGAAGGCCTCACTTATGATGATGTCTTACTAGTACCTTCCTATTCTGAAGTACTTCCACGAGATGTCAAGTTGGAAAGTAAATTCTCACGAAATATTACCATTAAAACGCCGATTCTTTCTTCTGCAATGGATACGGTTACGGAATATAAATTAGCAATTGCTATTGCTCAAGAAGGGGGGATTGGCGTGATTCATAAAAACATGTCAATCGCTGATCAAGCTATGCACGTTCGGAAGGTAAAGCGTTCTGAAAGTGGAATGATAATAGACCCTATTACGCTTTTGTCTTCCGCCTTAGTGAAAGATGCACTAGCCATTATGCGAGAATACAGTATCGGTGGAATTCCAATCGTTGATGAAAATCGTCATTTGAAAGGTATATTGACTAATAGGGATTTAAGATTTGAGAAAAATTTAGAACGTCCAATTGTTGAAGTGATGACATCTGAAAATGTTATAACGACGATAGATGGAACCGATTTGTTGACTGCAGAAGGGATTTTACAGGAAAACAGAATTGAAAAATTACCCGTTGTTGATGATCAAAATAAATTGATTGGATTAATCACTTACAGAGATATTATTAAAGTCCGTGAGCATCCCATTTCCTGCAAGGATAATTTAGGGAGGTTGAGAGTCGCTGCTGCCGTGGGTGTTACCTTTGATACTATGGAACGTGTTGATGCATTGGTTGAAGCAGGCGTTGATGCAATTGTTGTCGATACCGCTCATGGTCATACAAAAGGGGTTGTTGAACAATTAAAAATGATTAAAGCGAAATACGATTCAGTTGATGTGATAGTTGGAAATGTTGCTACTGCTGAAGCGGCAAAGTTTTTAGTGGAGGCTGGCGCTGATGGCATTAAGGTCGGTATTGGTCCTGGTTCAATTTGTACAACTCGTATTATTGCTGGTGTTGGTGTCCCGCAGCTTACTGCCGTGAATGATGTCGCCAAGGCGATTCAAGGTTCTGGTGTTCCTGTTATTGCTGATGGTGGAATTCGATACACGGGTGATATTGTTAAAGCGATTGCTGCAGGTGCAGACAGTGTAATGTTAGGATCAATGTTTGCCGGTGTTGAAGAATCACCGGGAGAAACAATTATATTTGAAGGTAGGAAATTTAAATCTTATCGTGGAATGGGATCAATTGAGGCCATGCAACTAGGATCTAAAGATCGTTATTTTCAGGATGCTGAAGATGACATTAAAAAATTAGTTCCTGAAGGGATTTCTGGTCGTGTTCCTTACAAAGGGAATATGGCTGAAGTCATGTACCAAATTATAGGTGGTTTGCGCGCAGGAATGGGGTATTGTGGGGCGGCAAACATTGCTAAGTTGAAAGGGTCAACTTTTGTTCGTATCACAACAGCTGGTATGCGCGAATCGCATCCTCATGACGTTATGATTACGCGTGAAGCTCCTAATTATAGTATTAAATAACTTAATAAATTAATAAAATGAAAACATTATTTGTATCGATTGCGCTATTATTTACTTCGTTATCTTTTTCTCAAAAAGACCCTGTGATCTTGA
The DNA here is from genome assembly GCA_903939755.1 of uncultured Flavobacteriales bacterium. Taxonomy (GTDB): domain Bacteria; phylum Bacteroidota; class Bacteroidia; order Flavobacteriales_D; family Crocinitomicaceae; genus UBA952. The sequence goes on from CAJAII010000037.1 coordinate 14,693, forward strand.
CAATAGATGGGAAGGGGGTAACAAAATCTGAGTTTCTTACGATTTACCTTAAAAACAACCCTACGCCAAAGTATGATCAAGCTTCTTTAGATGAATACATTCAGCTATTTGAAAAATTTAAATTGAAAGTGGCAGAAGCGGAAGCGTTGGGTTATGATACTATTCCTAAATTAATAAAGGAATTAGAAGGGTATAGAAAACAATTAGCACTTCCTTATTTGATAGATTCTGCTCAGAATCAAGCTTTAGTGAAAGAGGCTTATGAAAGGTCTCGTTTTGAAGTGAGAGCTTCTCATATTTTGATACGTATTGATCCAAATGCCTCGCCTGCAGATACGCTTGTGGCCTATAATCGCTTGATTGGATTGAAAGCGAGGATCGATAAAGGCGAAGATTTCGCTTCTGTAGCCAAAATGAAAAATGGATCTGAAGATCCTTCGGTTATGAATAATGGGGGGGATTTAGGTTATTTTACTGCTTTTCAAATGGTGTATCCTTTTGAAGACAAAGCTTTCAATACTAAAATTGGCGAGGTATCTAATCCCTTCCGAACGAAATATGGTTATCATATTGTGAAAGTGACAGATAAACGTGCTGCAAGAGGTACGATTAAAGTGGCGCATCTAATGATTTCTACTGGCAAGGAGGCAAATCAAGAAGCCAAAGAAAATGCCGAAAAGAAAATCAATGAGATTTATCAAAAATTATTGGCAGGGGAGAAATGGGACGAATTAGTAGGCTTGTTTTCAGAAGATCCAGGAACAGCAAAAAAAGGCGGCGAATTACCACCTTTTGGAACAGGTACAACCCAGCGAATGGTTCCTTCATTTGAAGATGCAGCGTATTTACTTAAAAAGGATGGTGATTTTAGCGCTCCTGTAAAAACGGATTACGGATTCCATATCATCAAGCGTTTAGAATGGAATGATGTAAAGCCGTTTGAATCGATAAAGAAAGAAATTCAAGCGAAAGTTAATAAGGATGAGCGTTCTAAAAAGACCCAGGATTCATTTGTTGCTAAATTGAAAGCAAATTATGGCTACACGAACGCTGGATCAAAACCTTTAGCTTGGTTTGTTGCCAATTTAGATTCAAGCTATTTTGTGGGGTCATGGAATTACAATAAACTAAAATCGAATAAGGTTATTTTTACCTTAAATAAGAAAAAATTTACGCAGAAAGACTTTGCTGAATATTTACGTAAGAATTACCGAGGAATTAAAAAAGAAGCTGCGCAAAGAGTTATCGAAATTCAAGTCAAAAATTGGGAAAAAGCAGCAATTTTGGATTATGAAGAAAGCTTACTCCCTGGTAAGTATCCTGCATACAGATCTTTAGTAAATGAATACCATGATGGAATTCTTCTTTATGAAGTTATGTCCGATAAGGTTTGGAACAAGGCAGTAAAAGATACCAGTGGCTTACGTATGTTCTTTAATAAAAATCGAGATAAGTACCTTTGGCCTAATAGATTGGACGCAACTATTTATGAATGCCTGAATAAAGATATCGCTTCGAAAGTATATAACATGCTTCTCAATGATACCATTAATTCTAAACATGTTATTGAAGCAATAAATAAAAATACGGAGTTGAATTTAAAGGTTAAGATGAATAAATTTGATGTTAGTCAAACGCCCTCACTTAAAGATCAAAATTTAAGTGTTGGATTGAACAATTCTTATGAGTTTGAAGGTAAATTTTATGTGGTGAAAGTTGCCGCTAAATTACCTGTAATGCAGAAAGAATTCCAAGAGGCAAAAGGTGCATCTACTTCTGATTATCAAAATTATTTAGAGCAGGAATGGTTGAAGGAATTAAGGGCTAAACATCCAATTGTTGTTAATAAAAGCGTGCTTTACGGATTAGATAAAAAATGATAAAAAAACTTTTTTTAATAACTTCCTTATTTTTTTGCACTGCTGAATTAGTTGGGCAAGTAAAAATCGTAGATAAGATTATCGCGCAAGTAGGTGATAATATAATCTTGTTGTCCGATATCGAAAGTCAGAAAATTCAAGCAGAACAGGCAGGTGTTGTTATTACACCAATGATGGATTGTAATTTACTCGAGCAACTTATGTTCGAAGAGCTTTTTGTTAATCAAGCCAAATTAGATAGTATCGTTATTTCTGATGAACAAGTAGATTCTGAAATGGAAAATCGAATTCGCGTGATTCAAAATAAAATGGGAAGTCGCGAGAAATTAGAAGCTTTCTATGGCAAATCAATCTCAGATATTAAAGATGAGTTTAGAGGTGTAATAAAGGATAAGTTACTTGCTCAAGAAATGCAACGCACAATTACAGAGAATGTGAGCGTAACACCCAAAGAGGTGCATGCTTATTTTAATTCTATAATTGCCGATAGTATCCCCTTTATTAATATGAAACTTAGCTTTCAACAAATTGTTAATTATCCTCAAATAACTAAAGCAGATAAATTAATTGCATACAATAAACTAAGTGAAATACGGAATGATATTGTAGTTAATGGAAAGTTGTTTGAGACGCAAGCGAGAATTAATTCGGATGATTATGGAAGTGCTCAATTAGGAGGGAAAATTGTTGGAACAAAAGGAATGATGGTGCCTCAATTTGAAGCAACGATCTTTAAACTTAAGCCGAATGAAGTTTCAGATATTATCGAAACAGATTTTGGTTACCACATCATTAAACTGATCAGCAGAAAGGGGGATGATTATGTTTGTTTACATATTCTAAAAAGACCAGAATTTAATAATTCATCACTTGATTTGTCGGCTACATTAATGGATTCTTGTTATGCTTTACTCAAGCAAAATAAAATCACTTGGGATGATGCAGTCCTGAAATTTTCAAATGATGCTTTAACAAAACAGAATCATGGTATTATTTCTAATCCTTATACAGGTGATCAAACTTGGAATATGGAGGATTTGAACGAAGTGGATCAACAGATCTACCTTTTGACGGATGCAATGGAGAAGGGAGATATTACAGCACCTAATTTATATGCGGATTTATTTGAAAGAAAACAAGGGATTCGGATCGTTCGCTTAATGGGAAGGTATCCGCAACATAAAGCAAATCTAACGGATGACTACGCTTTAATTAAAGCTGCTGCAGAAAATGATAAAAAACAGAAAGCGCTAGATACTTGGCTCAAGTCAAAAATTGGAAATGCGTATGTTAGAATTGATGAAGATTATGTGAATTGTAATTTTCGATTGGACTGGGGTGTAAAACAAAATTAATAGATAATAATATGTCGGATAAAGATAAGTTAGATCAATTTGTACAGCATATTAATGCTTTAAAACAAGAGATTCATAAGGTTATTATTGGTCAAGATGAAGTGGTGGATCAAGTGTTGATTTCAATGTTCTCACGTGGGCATTGTCTGCTGGTAGGTGTTCCAGGTTTAGCAAAAACTTTATTAATCAATACAATCGCTCAATCGTTGGGACTAGGGTTTAGTAGGATTCAATTCACACCGGATTTAATGCCTTCGGATATTATTGGTTCAGAAATATTGGATGAAACAAGGAATTTTAAATTTATTAAAGGTCCGCTATTTTCGAATATGATTTTAGCTGATGAAATTAATAGAACTCCTCCTAAAACTCAATCGGCCTTATTGGAGGCAATGCAAGAGCGTCGCGTTACGGCTGCTGGACATACCTATCCTTTAGATGCTCCATTTTTTGTTTTAGCAACGCAGAATCCAATTGAACAAGAAGGGACTTATCCATTGCCAGAAGCTCAACTAGATCGATTTATGTTTAATATCTGGGTCGATTACCCTTCATTTATTGAGGAGATGGCTATCGTGAAAACAACGACATCGGATACGAGTAACTCCATTAATTCTGTTTTGTCTGGACAAGATATTATCGAATACCAAGATTTAATTAGACGCATTCCTGTGGCGGATAATGTGTTAGAATATGCTGTCAAATTAGTCGGAAGTACACGCGTAAATAGTTATAACGCAACAGAAATCACTAAGAAATATATTACTTGGGGTGCCGGTCCAAGGGCTTCACAATATTTAATTATTGGCGCTAAATGTCACGCTGCAATGATGGGAAGGTATTCTCCTGATATTGATGATGTGAAGGCAGTTGCGAAACCAATTCTTCGTCATCGTTTGGTGAAAAATTATAAAGCCGAAGCAGAAGGGTACAGCATGGACAGAATTATTGAAACACTTCTTTAATTTTTCGTTGCTACCTTAATCCCTAAAAGCAATGTATTAATCGATGCATTTTATTGCTTTTACACTATTAAATTCAAATTGTTGATAATAAAGATTTTTTCTAGTTGCATCTAAAATGATTAATTTTTATTTTTAACGTAAATTAAGTTATGTTCGACGACGACGAGGAAGATGATTTTGCTGACAATAAGTTAAACGAGGATATCGAGTATTTCGAGGCACATCTGAATGGCTCTTCTATTGGCTTTTTGGATAGTGATCGTTTGGAAGCGCTGATTGATCATTTTTTAATTAATGGCCAATATGCGAAGGCTAGAGCCGCGTCTGAATTAGGTAATTATCATTTTACTTACAATCCTTTGTTTAATCTTAGATTAGCACAATCCATGAGTGGTTTGGGTTTGTTAACTGACGCATTAGATATTCTGAATCAGATTGAAAAGACTACGCTGAATAATGTCGAGTTACAATTAACAAAAGCAGCGATATTTAGTCAATTAAGGGATCCTAAAAATGCAATTAAGTATTTTAAATTGGCATTGGAGTTTTGTGAAATTGAGGACAGAGATGATGTTTACCTTGATATTGCGATGGAGTATCAAAATATGGGTGATTATAAAGAGGCTTGCAAAATATTAATTGAAGCGTTAAAAGTTAATCCTCAAAACGAAGCCGCTTTATACGAAATTGCATTCTGTTATGATCAATCGGGTAACTATGAAAAAGCAATAAAATGTTATTCTAATTTTATTGATGAAAATCCTTATTCTTTTACCGCATGGTATAACCTAGGAAATGCTTTTTCTAAATCAGAGAATTATGAGAAAGCATTATGGGCATATGATTATTCAACGTTAATCAATCCTTCATTTGGTCCTGTACATTTTAATATGGGAAATGCTTATTTATCGCTGGAGAAATACCATCAAGCTATTGAAAAATTTCAAACATGTATTGAGCTAGACGGAGAAGATGCAATGGCACTTTGTTATATTGGTGAAGCACATGAACAACTAAATGAGTTCGAATTGTCTCGTCATTATTACCAATTGAGCTTGGAATTAGCACCAACCTTGCCCGAGGCTTGGTTAGGATTGGGGATCATAGAAGATTTACAAGGAAATACCAAGGAAGGAATTGTCCTTATTCAGAAAGCCATGGATTTTGATCCTGAAAACGCTGCAATTCATCATGTATTAGCTGGTGCCTATGAAAAAATTAATTGCCATGAAGAGGCTGATAAATACTATCAATCATCTTTGTCATTTGATGCGGAAGATGAAGATTGCCTGATGGATTATATCGCATTTAAAGCAAAAAAATCTTCGATGGATGCCATGCAATTCTTACGCATTTTTACTGCAAATAATTCAAATGCCATTTCAGCTGTTTTAGAAGTGAATTTAAATTGGATGATTGGGCAGAAAAAACAAGCACTTGAATTGTTTACAAAGTGTTTATCTGAAGATCAAGATAAAGCAAAACAATTATTTGAAATAAATCCTTCATTGCTAGATGATAAGGATTTTGTAACTTTGTTCCAAGATGAATGAATTAAATTTTACTTTACCCTTTATACCTAGTCGAACCGACAAACCACGGAATCAAGGGATAACAATGATGATGGATAAAGGGCTGGGTTTACGTGAGACCGAAGACTTTATTGAAGCATCCGCACACCTAACTGATATCGTGAAATTTGGTTTCGGTACTTCTTATGTTACGAAAGATTTCGAGGCTAAAATAAATTTGTATAAAGCTGCGGGTATTCGCCCGTATTTAGGTGGAACTTTATTTGAAGCCTTTTATGCGCGTGGATGTTACGATGATTATTTGCGAGTTTTAGATAAATACAAACTGGATTTAGTCGAAATATCGGATGGTTCTATCATTATACCTCATAAAGAGAAATGTAAGATCATTAAACAAATGTCAAAATACAGAACAGTTTTGTCTGAAGTCGGTTCCAAAGATTCAGGCATTATGATTTCACCAGCTAAATGGGTGAATTCTATGAAGGCTGAGTTAGATGCGGGAAGCTGGAAAGTGATAGCTGAAGGCAGAGAAGCTGGTAACGTTGGTGTTTTTCGTCCGAACGGGACAGCACATACCATGTTGATTAATCGGATTGTTGCTAAAGTTGCTCCTGAAAGCATCTTATGGGAAGCGCCTCAAAAAAATCAACAAGTTTGGTTCATTAAATTATTTGGGGCAGAAGTAAATCTTGGGAATATTGGTCCCAATGATATTATTCCACTGGAATGCCTAAGATTGGGTTTGCGTGGAGATACATTCTTTGACTTTCTCCCTTCTGATTATGCTGATCGATTAAAGCATGTCAATGATGAGAATGAAATCTCAATGGGTGACGAATAGTTTCTTTAATAAATTTTCTAGTTACTTAAAGATACCCGGTCATAATGGCCCTGTTTATTCTATTGCGGAGGATCCTGATTTTATTTATTCTGCTAGTAGTGACAAATTCGTAGCCCGTTGGTCGAAAAAGACCGGTGTACAAGATAAATTTTTAATCAAGCTTCCGTCGGCACCCTTTGCTATTTGCTTAATTGATGATAACTCGAAACTGGTTGTTGGATTGGAATCGGGTATTTTAATCCTTTTTGACATTGAAAAAAAGATTGAAATGGCACAATGGAGGGATCATAATTATAGCATATTTTCTATCTGTGAGAATAAGCTCACACATCAATTCTATTCATCAGATGGCAATGGTAACGTGAATGTTTGGGATACAGCTTCGTTAAAGTTATTACTGAATATACCTACAAATGCAGGTAAAATAAGAAGAATAGTATTGACAAAAGATAGTTCATCGATGGTACTTTGTTGTCAAGATGGCACCTTGAAATTACTAGACTGCACTTACTTTAATGAAACTGCTACATTTGGTAATCATACACTTGGAGCGACTTCCTTCTGTGAATTATCTGATGAAATCGTTGTCAGTGGGGGAAAGGATGCTCAGTTGGTTCTTTGGAACGCTAAAACTTTTGAGTCCGTTTTTATGTTTCCAGCTCATCGATACGTTATTTACGATATGTTGAGTTTGTTGGATGGGCAACTATTGGTAACTGCTAGTCGTGATAAATCGATAAAAATTTGGGATACAAAAACGTGGACCTTGATCCAAAAAATTGAAGCCAAACAAGGCGGGCATCGTTTTTCAGTTAACGCATTAATGAAACAAAATGAACATTCTTTCGTTTCTTGTTCGGACGATAATTCAATCATTTGTTGGTCCTGTTAGCGATACCATATGAAATGTATGCAAGATTTTCTTATTAACAATACTAACACTTTGAAAACCAAAATTTTAGCATTTTTTAGTTTGTTTGTTTTTACATGTTCATACAGTCAACAAGCGAACTTGTTTTCGCGCTCTGAATTAGGATTTTCCATTGGGCAAATGTACTACCTTGGTGACCTAAATAAATTTAAGCCATTTTATAAAAGTAATTGGGCAGGAGGAATAATGTTTCGGTATAGTTTAAATTCTAGGTTGAGTTTACGTTTTAATTATCTTCAGGGAAAGGTAGAAGCGTATGATAGTGATGCTAAAAACCCCGTTACCATTAACCGAAATCTAAGCTTTGAATCTCCGATTAAGGAAGTCGCTGGCGGAATTGAATTTCATTATTTTCCTTTTCAATTTGGACAAAAAAGAAACGCTGGAACAGCTTATATCTTAGCTCAAATGGGGGTTTTTTATATGAGTCCAAGTATTGTGATTAATGGCGAAACCATCGATCTTCAGGCTTTAGGAACGGAAGGGCAAGGTACATCGGTTAACAATAAACGCAAATACTCAAAGTTTCAAGTATGCATCCCTTTAGGTTTAGGTGCCAAAGCTTCAGTTGGTAAAAATGTCACCTTTAATTTTGATGTCGCTATTCGAAAAACTTTTACTGATTACATTGATGATGTCAAAGCAGCTACGTATTCCGACGCTACTATTATTGCTAATGAATATGGCGCATTAGCCGGTGATTTATCCAATCAAAGTCTAAACGATTCACGTTATGGAAGGCGTGGAAATCCAACAACCAAAGATTGGTATGTGTACTGTGGTGGAATGGTGACGATACGTTTGGGAAAAGGAAATAAATGTCCGGTACTCAGATAAATTAGTAAATCTTCTCTGTAGTTAAGTAATTTTTCACGTAATCTGAAATTCCCTCTTCTAAGGAATGAAATGGTTTATGATAGCCAGCTTCTATAAGTTTTGACATATTTGCTTCTGTAAAATATTGGTAAGTAGAGCGGATGTCTTCCGGTGTATCGATAAAATCTATTTTCGCTTCATGTCCCAACGCTAAAAAAGTAAGGCTAGCTAAATCAATAAAAGTACGTGCTTTTCCAGATCCTAAATTGTAAATACCGCTAGTAGGCTGTTTCTCCATTAAAAAGGAGCAAACTGAAACTACATCCTTCACATAAATAAAGTCGCGCAATTGTTCGCCATTTCCATACTTTGGATTATGTGACCGAAATAAGCGCATTTCACCTTTTTCTTTTATTTGATGAAAGGTGTGAAAAATAACACTTGCCATTCGTCCTTTATGGTATTCATTGGGGCCATAAACATTGAAGAATTTAAGTCCTGCCCAAAAAGGAGGTTGTTTCGCTTGTTCTAAGACCCAACAATCAAAATCCTGTTTGGAATCCCCATAAGGATTTAAGGGTTTTAATTGAGGGATCAAAGCATGGTCATCTTGGTATCCAAATTCTCCTAATCCATATGTGGCAGCGGAACTTGCATACACAAAAGGAATTTGATGTGAAGTACAAATTTCCCATAACGATTTAGAATAATTCAGGTTTAATTCGTTAAAGATCTCGATGCTTTTTTCTGTGGTGTCTGTTCTTGCACCTATGTGAAAAATGAACTCAACTTTAGAAGCATTTTTTGCTAACCAGGTGATAAAATCTGTTCGTTCAATGAATTCTTGGATATTTTTTGAAGCGTAATTAGCTTTTTTGTCTGATCGGTTAAAGGCATCAACAGCAATTATATTCTTATATCCTTCCGCATTTAGTTGCCCAATCAAACAGCTACCAATAAATCCTGCAGCACCAGTTACTACTATCATTTAAATTAAAATAAACCGTTTATTTCCGCATCAATTGAGTTGATTATTTTACCTAAATCTTCTTGGCTCTCTGTAAAGTTATTGTTGTCAATATCTATAATGAGTAATTTGCCTTTATCATAGGTTGAAATCCACGCTTCATAACGTTCGTTAAGTCTTTTAAGATAATCTAATCGAATACTCTCTTCGTAGTCTCTGCCTCTTTTTTGTATGTGGTTTACCAAAGTAGGTACACTTGCTCTTAAATAGATCAATAAATCTGGCGGACTAACAAATGAATCCATTAAATTGAAAAGCGTAAAGTAATTTTCAAAATCACGGGTGGTCATTAATCCCATGGAATGTAAATTAGGTGCAAAAATAAAGGCATCTTCATAAATGGTGCGATCTTGAATAACCGTTTCTTCCGTATTTCTAATGTCTTGAATCTGCATGAATCTACTATTCAAGTAATAGATTTGAAGGTTAAAAGACCACCGTTGCATGTCTTCGTAAAAGTCATTTAGATAGGGATTTTGATCCACATCTTCATAATGTGTTTCCCAAGCATAATGCTTTGCTAATAAGTTAGTTAATGTGGTTTTTCCTGCGCCAATATTTCCGGCTATCGCAACGTGCATAATGAATTTATTTAAGATTGCTAAAATAAGAATTAATCAGCATTAAATAATGTGCTAATCTCTTTTCAATTCGAATTTTATGATTTTATTTTTATTTTGGATGTAATAATAGTTTCCAACCACCGAAAAAACCTCTGTTTCGATGGGCAAATCTAGGGAGAAAAGCACCTCGCCCATCAAGGAATATATGGATAATTTATTATTTTCGAGCACAGATATGGATTTCTCCCCATTATGCAGCTGCTCCCCACTAATGGTAAAGCCGAATTTTTGATTCATAAATAAATCAAAAACTATTATTTTCCCTTGCGCATCTAGGACGTAGAGATTTGATTCAATTTCTATTAGCTGTTTGACATTTCGCAGTCCTACAATACTTGTCAAGTTAGTAACTGATTGGATAATTTTGTTGTTTACGTAATCAAATAAATAAAGTCCTGCGTTGTACTCATCATAGAGCCAAATTAAATTTGGTCGGTTTGAATTGGCTATTAATTTCACGCTTTGAAGTCCAATATTTTCGAACGATAAGCAATTCCCATTATTTGTTAAGGTATTATCAAGGGTACATATTTGTTGCTGTATTTCAGAAAACACAATCATTTTTAGCGCATTTATATAAATTAACTGATTGATATCACCTTGTTTTTTAGTACTTGTTTGATAAAGGAGCTTTCCTTGCGCATTGAACTTTTCTAGTTGTTGCTGGTTCGCAAAATAATAATTGCCGAGACCATCGACTTCCCAAAATTCACAGAGTAGGGGTAATGGTACTTCATTCAGTTTTTTCCACGTGAAGGTTTGCGCATTACTATGTCCAACAAGCAGTATTAGAATAAAAAGTGTGAGCCTCATACCGATGTTAATGCTAGTATTTCATCAATTATTGTTCGATTATTCAAAAGACGTGGCACTTTGTGCTGCCCTCCTAATTTTCCTTTGCTTTTTAGCCAACTTTCAAAACTTCCCTTCGATAAATAATTAAATTTAGGAAAACCAATATTAATATTTTTATATCTTTTGGCTTCGTAGTCAGCATTGAATTTTTTTAACTCCTCATCAAGTTCTTTTTCAAAATCTTTTAATGAGGCCGGTTCGCGATCAAATTCAATAAGCCATTGATGTCCACCATTTGCTTCCGAATCGTTGAAGTAAGGGCCAACTGTAAAATCTCTTATCTGAGCATTAAAGAGTTGGCATACATTTGACAAGGCATTTTCTACGTGCCGAACTATTAATTTTTCTCCAAAGCTATTGATGTAATGTGTAGTTCTTCCAGAAATTACAAATCGATAGGGGCTTTTTGAATTAAAGCGCACAGTATCGCCGATAATGTAACGCCATAAACCTGAAGAGGTTGAAATAACTATGGCGTATTCAGTATTGGTGTTTACCTCACTTAAAGGAACGATGTTTTTGGAGTCCAAATCTTGAAAGTGTTCCATAGGAATGAATTCAAAATAGATACCTGCATCCGTCATGAGCAGTAAGTCTTTGGAAAGTAACTGATCTTGCATTCCAAAAAATCCTTCTGATGAATTATAGGATTCTACATAATTCATTTTAGCGGAAGGAATGAGCTTTCTAAATTCATTTTCGTAGGGTGCAAAATTCATTCCTCCATGCATGTATAATTCCAAGTTAGGCCAAACAGCATGTAAATCAGTTTCACCTGTAATTTCTAATACGCGTTTAATGAGTAGTAATGTCCAGCTTGGGACACCTGTAATAATTCCAATGTTTTCATTAATCGTTGCTTCAGCCATTTCTTGAAGCTTGATTTCCCAATCTGGATTGAGTGCAATTTCTACGGAAGGTGTACGCCTATATTCTGTCCACCAAGGAAGATTCATTACAATAATTGCTGAAAGATCCGCGATACAACCGTCATGATTATTTTTTGCTATTTCTGCACTTCCTCCTATAACAAGGTGTTTTTTTGAATATAATTTTCTGGAAGAGTGATTTTTATAGTATTGCGCCAATAAGTCTTTGCCTCCGGCATAATGATTCTGTTCCAAGGATTCTTTAGTAACAGGTAGTATTTTGGCCCGGTTGTTAGTTGTTCCTGAAGATTTCGCAAACCAAAGTGTTTTTCCTGGCCACAGCACATCAGCTTCGCCTTTTATTGCTCGATCTATATAAGGTTTTAGTGATGTGTAATCTTGAAGAGGAACCCGCTCAACGAAGGTTTTATAACTTGAAATTTCAGCATAACGATGTTGGATTCCAAAATCTGTATGGGCGGCTTTTGTGATTAAATTGGATAAGACATCTTCTTGACAAAAGAGGGGGTTACTGGTGTAGTTGGCTATTCGATGTATTCGTTTTTCAATGTACCATGAAAAAATAGTATCGATAGCCATAAAACTATAACATTACTCATTGCCGTATTGAAAATAATATTATCCCCAAACTAAAATAGAAACAATTACACTAATCACAAAAATTGTATAAATTGTTCCTAGCGCTACTGTTGATTCTTCAAAGAAATTATCTGACATAATGTATTTTTGACAAAGTTAAAAAAAGTCTGTTAGTATTATCGATTTAGCATAAATTTAATCTCTTCCACCAAAAATTCTCAATAGCGATAAGAATAGATTAATAAAGAGTATGTACAATTGAAGTCCTCCTATTAAAGCTAACTTATTACGCTGCTCTTCTGTGTAATCGGGAGACTCTGCTACTCCTTTTAATTGTTGCATGGAATAAGCGGTTAGTCCAGTAAAAACAAAAACACCTAAACAAGCGATGATGAAACCCATTGAATCACTTTTCATAAAAATATTAACTATCCCAGCGATGAACATTCCTATAAATACCATGTATAGTAAACTTCCAAATTTAGTCAAGTCGGTTTTTGTGGTATAACCAAGAATGGCCATTCCAGCAAATGCGCCTGCTGTAACGAAAAATGTGGATGCAATTGCTCCCATTGCATAAACTAGAAATATGGTGGATAAACTTAAACCCATTAAGGCTGAATAGGCAATAAATAGGATGGTTAAGACTCCAAGGGAAAGCTTGTTGTAGGCCATTTGAATCAATAATCCTAATCCAACAGGGGCAAAAACAACGACCCAAAATAGAGGGGAAATTCCACCTTCAGAAATAAAATAAGTGGAAATAAATTCTGGGGTTCCAGCTGAATAAGCTATTATGCCAGAAATACCAAGCGCACCAAACATATAGGTATATACGCTTCTAAAAAATGCTCTGCTAGCTGCTGCTGTTAAAGCATTATTATTGTCTAGTGTATTACTCATGATTTTAAAATTTATCGGTTAGTGTAATTTTGCTTGTACTAAATTAATAAATTCTTTTCTTGTTGAATCATTTTTTAAAAATAATCCTGTGAAAGCACTAGTTGTAGTAACAGAATTTTGCTTTTGTACTCCTCTCATTGACATACACATATGGCAACATTCAACAACTACCGCTACCCCTTTTGGTTCAAGGGTGCGTTGAATGCAATCCCTAATTTCAATAGTTAATCTTTCTTGCACTTGTAATCGCCGGGAATAAGCGTCGATTACTCTTGGTATTTTACTTAATCCAACAATTTTCCCATCGGGAATGTATGCTACGTGAGCTTTGCCAAAAAAAGGCAACATGTGATGTTCACACATCGAGTATACATCGATATCCTTTACAATAACCATCTCTGAGTATTCCTCATGAAAAATCGCTTGATTGATAAGATCATCAGGATTTATTTGATACCCATTAGTTAAAAATTTCATTGCTTTAGCTACCCGCTCAGGTGTTTTTTGTAAACCCTCTCTAGCTGGATCTTCTCCAAGATGACTGATAATTGATCGGTAATGATCTTCTAATTCTTTTTCTTTCAAAATTATTTTTTTAATAAAAACGCCTGAGCGTTAAAAAGGTTCTTTGCCACCGAAGTATTCCACAAAATTATTTTCAGTTTCAATTAGTTTAATTTTTGCTAATTCACCACCATGTTTTAATACATCTTCTTCCAATTGCTCCCAGATGGCAATGGCTAAATTTTCTGTTGAAGCCATCATTCCAACAAGAAAAGGAACATCAAGGTTTAAGTTTTTGTGATCTAAAGGTTCAATTACATTTTCTTTAATTATATTACTTAAAGTTTTTAAATTGATAACGAATCCTGTGTTGATTTCTGGTTTTCCTTTAACCGTTACATACAATGTAAAATTATGTCCGTGCCAATTTTTATTTGCGCATTTTCCGAACACTTCTTCATTTTTTTCATCTGACCAAAGCGGTTGAACTAATTTGTGTGCAGCATTAAATGTTTCTCTTCGGGTAATATATATGGTTTTCATTTTTTGTTTTTAATTCGAAAATGTCTTTTGCATTATTGGATCACAAAGCATAATTCCTTCTGAATCGATGGCAACTAATTTTACCATCTGAAATGTATTTGTAAGTGCTTTATCAAATGGCACTTTCACTTTGATATAATTTTCAGTAAATCCATACATAAATCCATCCTCTTCTTCCTGTTCAAATAACACGCGTCTACTTGTATCGATATTTTCCATATAAAAGTTACGTTTTTTTCTATTTGATAACTGATGTAATTCTTTGCTTCGCAATTTTCTTATTTCCATTGGAACAACTTCCCCTATTTTAATAGCTGTTGTGTTCGCTCTTTCAGAATAGGTGAAAACATGTAAATAAGAAATGTCTAAGTCTTTTAAATAAGCTACTGTTTCGTTAAAGTCTTCATCAGTTTCTCCAGGAAAACCAACTATCACATCTACTCCAATACATGCATCTGGACGTAATTTTTTGATTTTTTGTACGCGTTCTGTGTACAAAGCGCGCAGGTATTTTCTACGCATCAACACCAATAATCGATCGGATCCAGATTGTAAAGGTATGTGGAAATGGGGAGCGAAATGCTTGGAATCACGCAAGCAAAATTCAATGATTTCATTGCTCAATAAATTGGGTTCGATGGAGGAAATGCGAAAGCGTTCAATGCCTTCTATTTTGTCCATTTCCTTTACTAAGGAAAGAAAATTCTCCTCACTTCCTTGTCCGAAATCTCCAATGTTAACGCCAGTTAATACGATTTCATTTACAGAGGTCTGGGCAATTTTATTCGCTTCCAATAGGGTTTTTTCAATACTTGCACTTCGGCTAATTCCACGCGCCAATGGAATGGTGCAGAAAGTGCAAAAATAATCACAGCCATCTTGTATTTTAAGAAAGGACCGTGTACGGTCTCCCAATGAATGTGAAGGAATGAAATCGTTGGTCTTTTTAATGCTCTGATTATCGATATAAATCCCATTGTTCGAAGTTGATTCCCGTTCAATATGTTCCAGTACATTAAATTTTTCATTAGCGCCAAGCACCATGTTTACGCCGGGAATTTTTGCAATTTCTGAGGGTTTTAATTGGGCATAGCAACCAACAATAGCAATAAAACTATCGGGGTTTATCTTTTTGGCTCTTTTGACTAATTGCTTGCATTTTTTGTCGGCATTTTCAGTTACGGAACAGGTATTAATGATAAAAACATCCGGACAATCTTCGAAATCAACTTTTGCATAGCCTGCATTTTCAAATAATCGACCAATGGTTGACGTCTCTGAGAAATTCAATTTGCACCCGAGGGTATAAAGGGCTACTTTTTTAAATTCTATCATTTCGAACAAAATTAAGGGTATTCGCTTAATTACCAAGAAAATTATTGAGTAAAATGAATGTTTTGGGCTCAAAATAAAGATTAACTTTGGAAAAAAAAAGGAATGAAAGTCTACAAAAATATTTTGGAAACGATTGGAAACACGCCGATTGTTCGTATCAATAAGTTGGCATTGGATGTAAAAGCGCAGGTTTTTGCTAAAATTGAAACAACCAATCCTGGTAATTCGGTGAAGGATAGAATGGCTGTTAAGATGGTAGAGGATGCTGAGAAATTGGGTTTACTTAAACCTGGAGGAACTATCATTGAAGGAACTTCAGGTAATACTGGTATGGGATTGGCGTTGGCTGCAATTATTAAAGGATATAAATTGATTTGTGTTCTAAATGATAAACAATCAAAAGAGAAAATGGATATATTAAGAGCTGTTGGCGCTGAAGTGGTGGTTTGTCCAACCGCTGTTGAGCCTACTGACCCACGTTCGTATTATCAAGTTTCTCGTAGGTTGGCAACTGAAATCCCCAATTCTTGGTACGTTAATCAATATGATAATTTATCCAACCGTACGGCTCATTACGAACAAACAGGACCTGAAATTTGGGAGCAAACAGACGGGAAAATCACACATTTCGTTGCTGGTGTGGGAACTGGTGGTACCATATCTGGCGTTGGAAAATACCTAAAGGAAAAAAATCCAAACATCAAAATTTGGGGAATTGATACCTATGGCTCTGTATTTAAAAAATACAAGGAAACGGGTATTTTTGATGAAAATGAAATATATCCATACATCACTGAAGGAATAGGGGAGGATATTTTGCCAGCCAATGTTGATTTTGATGTGATTGATTTATTTGAGAAGGTCACCGATAAAGATGCAGCTGTTTATACACGTCGTTTGGCTCGAGAAGAAGGAATTTTTGTTGGTAATTCTGCTGGTTCAGCTATCAAAGGACTTTTGCAATTAAAGGATAAACTTACCAAAGATGATATCGTTGTCATTCTTTTTCATGATCATGGTAGTCGTTATGTTGGGAAGATCTTCAATGATGATTGGATGCGTGAAAGAGGTTTCTTGGAAGAAACTTTTGTCACGGCAAAAGATTTAGTGAACAAGCATGGAGAAAGACCGCTGGTTTCTTTGTATGCTGAGGAATTGGTTTCACATGCAATAGCTGCTATGCGTAAGTTTGGTATTTCTCAAATCCCAGTTATGAAAGATGGTGGTTTTGTCGGGTCTATCGATGATAAAAGTGTTTATCAATTACTTGTCGAAGATCCTACTCTCAAGGACGCTCCAATTTCGAGTATCATGCAGGCAGCTTTTCCAATCGTACAGTTGAATGTTACTATTGATGAAATATGTAAATTAATTAATCGGGAAACGCCAGCTGTTTTGGTTGATTTAGGTGAGGGTAAATATCATATTGTTACGCGATATGATGTGATTTCTGCCATGTCATAATTGTATGTCATTTAAGACTTATATTGATCAATTGGGTAGGGAAGTGGTACTTCCTGCAATGCCTAAACGAATCATTAGTCTGGTTCCTTCAATTACAGAGTTAGTTGCCTATTTTGAAATGGATGCTGAAGTGGTGGGAATTACAAAATTTTGTATTTATCCAACTTCTTGGTTTCAAAGTAAAGAAAGAGTCGGCGGAACAAAAAACATCGATCTTGAAAAAGTAAAGTCGCTTAATCCGGATTTAATTATTGGTAATAAAGAAGAAAATACGAAAGACGATATGGAAGCATTGATGGCTTTTGCTCCCGTTTGGATGAGTGATGTCAATTCCATTAAAGATGCGAATCATTTAATTACTTGTTTGGCAGAAATTTTCAATAAAGAAGATAAAGGTCAAGCCTTGATAGGGGATTTAAACAAATATTTTTTGTCGCATGCTTCAGAAGGTGCAGGGAAATCTGTTCTTTATTTCATTTGGCATTCACCTGGTTTTGTTGCCGGAAAAAACACGTACATCGATTCTTATTTAACTTCCATTGGTTATCAGAATTGTGTTTCCATGGATCGTTACCCTGAAGTGACTTCGCTTGGCTTCTTGGAACCTGAGGTGGTACTCTTGAGCTCTGAACCATTTCCTTTTAATGAGACTCATGTGCCTTTTTATCAGGAGTTATTTCCCAATGCTGAAATTAAATTAGTGGATGGTGAGCGCTATTCGTGGTACGGTGTAAGCACATTGCGATGTTGAAAGATCAAGCCACACCTCCTAAAGCCATCTTGTTTTTTGATGGTGATTGTCCATTGTGCAACCGTGTACTGACTTTTATATTGTCGAATGAAATAAGGGCAGATTTGGTGTTTTCACCGCTTGATGCAAGCAGTAGTGAGCGATGGAGAGAAGCTCATCCCAACATGCTTATGGAGGAAGATTCCGTTTATTATTTCGACGGCTTAAATCTTTATAAAAAGTCTACAGCAGTGCTTCAATTACTTCCGAAACTACGTTGGTATACAGGTGTTCTAAGGTTGGGGTGGTTACTCCCCCTTAAACTTAGGGATCGATGCTATGATTTTGTGGCGCGTCGCAGAAAAAGGATATTTAAAGAATGCATCATGGATCCTAGATTGATGGGGAGAATGTTGCACTAAAAAGGAGTTTAACGCTCTAAATTCCGCTCAATTCCATCTATCAAAGCATGAATCACTTTAATAAGGCTTTTGCAAATTATAGTATCTATAAGTATCTCCGTCAAAAGTGATATTGAATTTTCGTGTAAATGGAATACTTGGTATTCCTTCGACACGAAGTATCTCGATTGATTCGTAGCCATATTCGTAGCTTATTCCATTAAATCCAAATTGATACAATATGTTTTTTGATTTCGCAGACTTGAAATATAATCGGTAATTCTCACCATCATGAAGCATCGTCCAACTTTTTATATCGATATCAGTTGGGGCATTTGTAATGGGTATTTGTTTAATTGATTCATAACCAAATTCATAACGACTGCTAGAAGTGTTAAAAGCACACTGATAAATTGAATAATTATCGGATGATTTAAAATATAATCGATAGTATGAACCGTCATACAAAATTGAAAAATTAGTCACATTTGCATCAATTGGTAAATTGGCTATTGGAATTACAGGTATTGATTCATAACCGTATTCGTATTTTTCTGTAGTAGGATTATATCCAAATTGGTAAAGTTTATTAGATTTTCCAATTGGCATGAAATAAAGTCTATAAACTTCACCATCATGTAAAATAGACCAACGATCCCAATCTGTATCTTCTGGCGCCCCAGTTACAGAGATCTTAGGTAGTGATTCATATCCAAATTCATAAAAACTCCCATTATATGATGCTTGGTATAAAGTACCAGTTTGAGCATTAATTATGTTAGTAAGAAAAAAGAGAGATAGGATTGTGGTATATAGCTTTTTCATTTTTATTTAGGTTTAAAATTAAATAATTTTTCAATATTTCATAAGTAATTAATTCGGTAGAAACAATTTTAATTTCACCATAGTTTTCTAGCTTTTTATAACCAAATGATTAAACAAGTTAGCTATTTAAACTGATTTATCTAGCGCTGAATAAGTATTATAATCCTAATTCCCTTTCAATTCCATCTATCAAAGCATGAATTACTTTAATGTGAATTTCTTGTGCTCTGTCTGCGTATTCAGAATGGGGGGCACGGATTTCTAAGTCGGCTATTTCAGCTAATTTACCGCCATCTTTTCCTGTTAGTACTATCGTTTTCATGCCAAGTGCTTTAGCAGCTTGAACAGCAAGAATGACATTTTTTGAATTCCCTGAGGTGGAAATTCCTAGCAAAACGTCTTTTGAATGTCCCAAGCCTTCTACGTATCTCGAAAAGACAAAGTCATACCCGTAATCATTTGCTACACAACTGATATGTGAAGGATCTGAGATCGAAACAGCTGCTAGTGCTTTTCGATTATTTCTATATCGACCGCTTAATTCTTCCGCAAAGTGCATGGCATCGCACATTGATCCACCATTGCCGCATGAAATGATCTTACCATTATTTTGGAGAGAAGCCGACATCCATGAAATAGCCAATGCTATTTTTTCCATATTCTCGGGAATATGGAATTCCTTTAATGTTTTTAGGGCTTCCAGAAAATGATTGTCGATGCTAGCTTTATTCATTTGTAATTGGTTGGTCCCCAAAAATAACAATTATTCATCTAGTTCGTATCGCTTTCTTTTTAACTTTGTTTACCTTATTCCAAATGGATGAAAAGAAATTACCTTAATAAAGTGGTATGGATAACCGGTGCTTCTTCTGGTATTGGTGAAGAACTGGCCCGTCAATTCGATAGAGAAGGTGCCCGTTTGGTATTATCAGCGCGAAATGAACATAGCCTCAATGAACTAAAAGCAAGTCTTAAGGGTTCCAAAAATCACTTCGTTTTACCATTGGATTTAGAAAAGTCTGATAATTTTAGTGCCTTAGCAAGAAAAGTTATGGATGAAATGGGTGCCATCGATGTCTTAATTAATAATGGTGGTATAAGTCAACGGGCTACAGCTAGTGAAACAAGCATGGAAGTGGAACGGAAGATGATGGAGGTAAATTATTTTGGTAATATCGCATTAAGTAAGGCTGTATTGCCTTTTATGCAACAACAGAAAAGTGGTCAAATTTTAATTATTAGTAGTATTGCTGGAAAATTTGGTTTCTTTTTGCGTTCTGCCTATTCGGCATCGAAACATGCATTGATGGGTTATTATGAGAGTCTGTCTCTTGAAGAAGAGAAAAACAATATTTCTGTTACTATTGCTTGTCCTGGTAAAATAAATACTTCAATTTCAATGAATGCATTAAGCGCTGATGGTAATGTTCATGGTGTTATGGATCATAATCAAGCTAGTGGAATGTCAGTTGAAACCTGCGTGCGTCAAATAATTCGAGCAATGAAAAATAATAAAAGAGAGGTTATGGTCGGCGGGAAAGAGTTATTGGCAGTGAAGATTAAGCGTTTCTTTCCGGCTTTGTTTTGGCAAATTATTCGAAAGCAAAAAGCCACCTAATTTTATTTTTCTAATAGATTTCTTAAGGTCATTGCATCTATATCATGTTTGCCTTCATAAGTTAGAATCTCAAATCCTAATTTTTTATAGTTTTCGATTTCTTTAGCTTGAGCAGCACTATCATAAAACTCATCGTTGTTGCCAATAACAAAAGTTCCATTTTTATTATTGTCAACTGATGATTCCTCAAGATCAGGCGGAAATACACTTGCCCAAAGAATGAGTTGATCAATGTCATTTCTTTGTGTGTTCCAACGAGCTGCAGTTGCGCCACCTTGTGAAAATCCCAACACCAAGCACTTACTAAATGCCTTTTCTGTTTTTAAAGTGTCTAATAGATTGTTGAGGTATTCATTGTTATCATTTATATTATTAATCCTTGCTTCTTTTGTCATCCAAGAAGCACCCACACGTCCTGATGAGCCATTTAAATAAAAATGATGCATGGCTTCTGGTGCTACAATGTAGTATTCTTCGGGGAGCTGTTGGAATTTACGAATAAAATGTTCCGCTAATTGACCATATCCATGTAAGACGATTACTAGTTTTGTAGCTTTTTCCAGCGTGCCGTGCGCGAAATATCGTTGTGTTTTACTTGTTTTTATCTCAAATGAATTCGGGACCATTTCGCTTAGCTTTGTGTTGAATTGGTGCAAAGATACTTAGAATTTCACCTGCTTAATTTATGAAGTGATTTATAGCTCGAATTACTAATTTTTATACAAAATACTATAATATGTCCATTTTTTTACGATATTATGAACATTATCTACTTATATGTTCATTTAATTTTACTCACCCTTCCTAAATCGAAATTGATTATCGCCAATTAAAGTATTTTTACAAAATGAAAATTGCAATAATAGGTGGTGGAGCAGCTGGTTTTTTTTCTGCACTATCAATTAAGCAGCATTATCCGAAACATGAGGTCATCATTTTAGAAAAGACGACCAAGGTCTTGGCTAAGGTTAAAGTTTCTGGTGGAGGCAGGTGCAACGTAACCAATGACCAGCGATATTCAAAGCAACTTTCTAAGCTTTATCCAAGAGGAGAGAATTACCTAAAAAAAGCATTTGATATATTTGGTGTGGATGAAACTTTTCAGTGGTTTTCAGAACGTGGTGTTGCCCTAAAGGTTTATCCAGATGGGTGTGTTTTTCCGGTTGCCAATGATTCACAGGTGATTATTGATTGCTTTATGAGGGAAGCTAGTCGCCTAAAGATCAAAATTGAATACCAAGCTGCTGTTCAAGCAATACGATTGGATCAAAATAAATTTATTCTTGAAACAAGAGAGAAAAACTATCAATTCGATAAGGTTATCATTACATCGGGTGGGCAACCAAAACGAAGTGGTTTAGAATGGATTGAAAAATTGGGACATACCATTATTGATCCGGTTCCTTCTTTATTTACTTTCAATATGCCCGGAAATCCTATTACGGCCTTGATGGGTAATGTGGTGGAAAAAGCGGTCGTGAAGGTGGAAGGAACAAAATTAATTGGCAAAGGACCATTGTTGATCACGCATTGGGGAATGAGTGGACCAGCCATCTTGCTCTTATCTGCCTGGGGCGCTCGCGTATTACAAGAGAAGGAATACCAATTTGCTGTGCTTGTTAATTGGCTAAATGATCAGAAAGAAATGGAGCTGCAAGAAGTGATTTCAAAGGTAATTGCTACGCAAGGTGGAAAAATGATGGGCAATTTAAACCCTTTTCCAATTAGTAATCGTTTGTGGCATTTTCTTCTTCAGAAATGTATGCTCAGCTTGGAATTGAGGTGGCAAGATCTAGGTAGTAAAAGCATCAATAAGATAATAAATGTATTAATTAATGATCGCTACGAAGTGTCCGGTAAAACTACCTTTAAAGAGGAATTTGTAACGGCGGGTGGCGTAGCATTGAAAGATGTGGACATTCGTACCATGGAGAGTAAAATAGTTCCAGGTCTTCATTTTGCTGGGGAAGTACTTGATATTGATGGCATAACAGGAGGGTATAATTTTCAAGCTGCTTGGACAACGGGCTTTATTGCTGGTAAAGGAGTAGGGGAATGAGTCTTTCAATAACTATTTTGAGTAAATTATTGTAAATTTACTTTGTGAAAAAATACATTGGTTTTTTCTTGGGAATATTGATGCTTTGGCAAGTAATTGGCTTGTTTTCCTATTTTGAAATCAGTCAGTTAAAGATTCGTAAAGAAATTAAACAGGTGATTAAGCACAGTGTCCCCAAAGATCAATTGAAGGTCATGTATTTTTCAAGGGAAGAACAAAAGAACTTAATCTGGATAAAATCCCACGAATTTAAATACAATGGAAGAATGTATGATGTTATTGAACGGACGGTTACATCTGATGGAATTATTTTTCGCTGTATTGATGACGTGCAAGAAACTAGGTTGTTTGAGAAATTAAATCAAGCTATATCCTATAATTTGGGTCACCGATCAGACAACCATCCTTTAAATCAATGGATGAAGTTTTCCCAAACGCTCTTTTTACTTGAAAACACGGCAACATCTGTTTTTACTTCCTTCCTCCGGAAAGAAGTACCTATTTTCTATTATCAAAATTTGCACAAAGATTGGTGCAAACTCCCTCAAGCGCCGCCTCCAGAAGTTTAATTTATATCATTACGTTTTATTCGGACTGCAATTTCTTGTGGTCTATGTTAGTATAAATTAAAAATTATTTAAATGAAGAAATTATTATTCTCTGCATTTATCATTCTCTTTATGGGATGGTCTTATGCGCAAAAAACAATTCAAGTGATAGACATGGCTACTTACCAACCTGTAGCTAATGTCCTTGTCTCAAAAAGTGATAAATCAGCAGTGTTTGGAAAAACAAATGAAAAAGGAGAGATTCAATTAAATTTAAAGGAACTCAGCTTTTTATTTGCACATCCAGATTATCTTTCGATCGTTTATTCTGTCGAAGAAATTGAAAGTTCGAAATACAAGATTTTTATCAATCAAAACATCAATTCTTTCGAAGAGGTTGTTGTTTCAGCTAGTAAATTCGAGGAAAAGAAAAAAGATGTAGCGCAAAAAATTCAAGTACTTCGTGTTGCTGAGATTGCTTTTCAAAACCAAAGTTCAACGGCTGATGTTTTAGCTAATTCAGGTAATGTCATGGTTCAAAAAAGTCAGTTGGGAGGAGGAAGTCCAATTATCCGTGGATTTGAAACGAACAAAGTACTGATGGTAGTGGATGGAATTCGAATGAACAATGCCATTTATCGTGGAGGTCATTTACAAAATATCGTAACGCTCGACAATTCAATCATGGATCGGGTAGAGGTGGTATTTGGTGCCGGTTCTGTTGTATATGGTTCTGATGCTTTAGGTGGTGTTATGAATTTTACGACCAAAAGTCCAACGCTAAGCACGAATGATGATTTATTGGTAAAAGCATCCGCTTTTACGCGTTATTTTTCTGCCGCAAGTGGATATTCAGGTCATGCGGATGTTTCAGTGGGTACAAAGCGTTTTGGATCCTTAACTTCGATTACTTATTCTAAATTCGGTGATCTTCGTCAAGGTGCCAATAGAAGTCCATTTGTAGGGAATTTTGGTGCTAGACCTTGGTATGCGGCAACATTTAACGGGGTAGATTCGATGGTAATGAATACGGATACTAATGTGCAGGTAGGTTCAGGATACATGCAATATGATGTATTACAAAAGTTCACTTTTAAACAAAATGATGCAATGACGCATAAATTGAATTTTCAATTGTCTAATTCTGGTGATATCCCTCGTTATGACCGTTTGACCCAAATGAGTGGTGCTAATCCCAAGTTTGCAACATGGTACTATGGTCCACAGAAAAGAATGATGGCTGCCTATACGCTTGAATTCACCAAGAAAAATAAGTTGTTTGATCAAGGTCGTGTGATTTTAGCATATCAATCCATTGAAGAAAGTAGAATAAATCGAAAATTCAACAACGTGTGGGAAAATCACAATATTGAAAACCTCGATATCTTTACTTTAAATGCTGATTTCGCTAAAAAAATGAATAAGCATGAATTTCGCTATGGTGCAGATGCCTATTTCAACAAAGTGAATTCTACCGCATTTGCTACTAATATTTCTGTTGATACTTCAACGGCAATCGGTACGCGCTATCCAGATGGTGGTTCCTCTATGTGGTCTGCGGCCGTATATGCAACGCACACCTGGGAAGTTGGCGATAAATTTATTATCAATGATGGACTTCGTTTTTCCTATGTGGGCTTGAATGCAAATTTTAGTGATAAATCTTATTTCCCTTTTCCATTTAATAGTATCACCCAAAACAATAGTGCTTTTAATGGGAACTTAGGCTTTGTTTATCTTCCGGCAAAAACATGGAGGATTACAGGGAATCTTTCTACCGGATTTAGAGCGCCAAATGTGGATGATTTAAGTAAAGTTTTTGAGTCTGTTCCTGGAAGTGTAGTTGTTCCAAATCCTACGTTAAAGGTGGAATACACGCTTAATGGAGAACTGGGAATTTCAAAGGAAATTCTTCCCGGATTGCGCGTAAATGTGAATGTTTACTATACGCGATTGACAAATGGGTTGATGACTCAAAACAGCCAGTTTCAAGGAGCTGATTCGATTATGTATGATGGTCAATTAAGTCAAGTTATGTCTACCGTGAATGCAGGTAAAGCCTACATCTATGGTATAGAAGCCGCGCTTGCTGGACAAATCAACAAATACATTTCGGTATTAGGAACTGTGAATTACACAAAGGGACGCATTGCAACTGACTCAGTCCCTTATCCTTTAGATCATATTCCACCAGTATTTGGAAAGATTAGTGTAATTTCTTCTGTTAATCGATTAAGAACTGAGTTCTTCGTAAATTATGCAGGATGGAAGCGAGTTGTTGATTACAATATGATTGGAGAAGATAATTTTGCCTATGCAACAGTTGATGGAATGCCTTCCTGGTTTACTTTGAATGCTCGTGTATCTTATTCGATTACTAAAGCTATTAGTTTTCAGGTAGCATGTGAGAACATCTTAGATCAAAATTATCGACAGTATGCTTCGAATATATCGGCACCAGGTAGGAATTTTATTCTAACGCTTAGGGGTAGTTTTTAATTTAATTGTGTGTTTTCTCATGTCTTTCGACAACTAGTAAACATGATGATTAATACCGATGGAGATTTTCTTCATTCTCGCTTCGCCAATCGAGACGCATAAAAAATGAATAGGAAGTCCGATTTTTTCCGCCGTGGCGGAGGACAATATGCATAATTCACCACTTTTTTTAATGGGACAGAGCGCTTGTTTCGAGCCTGTACTTAACAGACTTTGTCGAAGGGATGAGGTGTATAAAATAAGAGACTAATGTAATTATTAGAATTCCTTTACGGCTCTGGAACACAGTGTGCAATTGCTCAATTGCTTCCAATTACTTGTTGTGATTCCTCCGGGAGTTCCGAAATATTTAGACCAAGCATTGTTATTTCCGCCTAAAGTTGAGGTCCAATAATCTCTTGATTGAAATCCACCAATGGTCGCTTTTTGCGTATACATCAACTCCAACTCAGCTTGAACAGGAAGTCTCCAACCGGCACCTCCTTCGGTATAAGCTTCACATGCTGCCTTGGATTGGCTCCAATTTAAGTGTTGTGCGAAGGTAACTTGATCGGTAAGCGCAGCCACTAAGCCATGTTGTTTTGTAGCGTCTAATTGGATAACAATTCCCCCAAGACAATTCTGGCCTAATTCATAGGTAACTGTTTTATTTTCTTTCTTACATGCTACTAAAGCAAATAAAGCAGATAGAAATAGTAGGATTGTTTTTTTCATGGTTATTTATTTTGATGTGTTAAAGTTACAACTTAAATACAAATGGTATTTCAATTACCTTAAATTAACAAGAAGACTGCAATTATGAAGGTGCTTTACCTGCTATACTCCTTATTTTTTAGTAACGTATTTGCCGGTTTTAGGAAGATAAAAGAATTTAAAAAGCGTTTCTTGGTTTTTTGTTGCCGTGATTGTTGGCTCGTAGATGAATAAATCGGCATTTTTTGGAATGGTACCTAAACTTCCTTTTTGAATGAGTATATCTTTCGATTCGCTGTAAGAACCGAGCGCATAGTTAAAAACAAAACATTCGCTTTCTGAAGTTCCTAAGCCATCAAAGTTTTTCCATTGAAAGATTCTAAGCGGTGTATGGTTTGAAATGGTATAGAAATCTTTATAGCTGGCATTTCGTATTCTAAAATCAATCAGAATGTCTTTATAGGAGGAAGATGTGATGTTTTCAAAACTAACTTTTAATGGTAGCATCGGTGAAGAAGGAATTGCAAGTGGGGGAGAAATTAAGTTGAGGCCACCGTCGAAGTAGAAAAAGTAATTGTAGTTCCCCATAAATCCTAATTCCGCTTTCTTTGCTGGATTGGGTGATTTTCCAGCTTCATCCATAGCAAATTGATAGCGGTTGACTAAAATAACGGCATCTTCCTTGTCGTCTCCATCTAAATTGTTTTTAAAAATGCTTAAGGTGTATTTTTCTGTTGCGGGAATTCGAAGTGCTGCTTCAATGTGCCTCTTTGCATAGGTGGCTAAATCACCGTTATCTTGAGGTAGTTCGTTTGCTGAAACAACTTCTTTTTCGATTTCTTCTTTGCAAGAAAAAAGGAAAAGGAACATGGGTAGAAGGACTAGTAAACTGCTAAATTTCATAAATGTATTCATGCCTTTTATAGTGTGTAAAATCGATTTTTGATGAGGTCTAGTACAAATTGCAATTGACGTTCTCTTGTTAAGTAGGAATTGTCGAGTTCTATGGCATCTTCTGCTTTTACTAAAGGACTTATTTCTCTTGTCGTATCAATTAAATCTCGTTCTTCCAAATTTGCTGTAATGTCCTCCAAGGAAGTATCTTGGTCATTTAGTAGTAATTCCTTGAATCTTCTTTCAGCTCTTATTTTAGGTTCAGCCGTAACAAATAGTTTGATGTCTGCTTTTGGAAAAACCACGGTTCCAATGTCTCTTCCATCCATGATAATCCCTCCAAATTCGCCTAGTTTTTGTTGCGTACTAACAAGTTTGCTGCGCACTTCTTTCAAGACGGCTATTTTTGAAACAATGGAAGCAACTGCAGGTTTTCTAATTTCAGTTGAAATATTAACACCATTTAGTAGCAGATCGCTTTCGAATTTTTCTTTGTTGTAAACAAATTCTAGGTTGATTTCATCTAATCGATTAATCAAAAGGTCTGTATGGATAACACCATCGATAATCAGCTTGTTTTGCAGCGCGAAATAGGCAATTCCTCTATACATTGCGCCTGAATCTACGAAAATGTAGTTTAATTCTTTCGCTAAATCCTTGGCGAGCGTACTTTTTCCGCAAGAAGAAAATCCATCAATTGCAATAGTGAGTTTTTTCAATGGCTTTATTTGAAGTTCAAAAATAGGAATTCCAATCGATTATTAATAATTCGATGCTTTCGGGTTGTGTGATTAACTAATTTTTTCTTTTAAAAATTTTCCTGTTGAATTATTTTCAACTTTTATTAGGGATTCAGGAGTTCCCGAAAATAACAAATTCCCTCCTTCTTCACCTCCCGTTGGACCTAAATCAATGATCCAGTCGGCGCATTTAATTACTTCAATGTTGTGTTCAATAACAAGGATGGAATTACCTTTATTAATTAATGCGTAGAAAGCAATTAGTAGTTTTTCGATATCGTAGAAATGTAATCCTGTGGTAGGTTCATCAAAAATAAATAGGGTAGGTGCGGTTGAACCTTTTGAAAGGAAGGAGGCTAATTTTATTCTTTGTGCTTCTCCACCGCTCATCGTACTAGAGGATTGTCCGACTTTTAAATACCCAAGACCAATATCAACTAAAGGTTTAATTTTTGCAGCAATTTTTTGTTCAGTTTTATCCAAAGAAGCATCAAAAAAATGATAAGCATCAGTAATATTCATAGAAAGTAATTCGTGAATGTTGATCCCACGATAGCTTACTTCTAAGGTTTCGGCCTTGTATCTTTTCCCCTTACATGTTTCGCATGGAAGTTCTATGTCTGCCATAAACTGCATGCCTACGGTTATGATTCCTTCTCCTTCGCACATTTCACAACGTCCGCCTTCGACATTAAAACTGAAAAATCCTGGTTTGTATCCGCGCATTTTTGCTAATGCTTGCCTAGCATACAGCTCTCGGATGTCATCAAAGGCTTTTACATACGTAATTGGATTGCTGCGGGAGGATTTTCCTATTGGATTTTGATCTATAAATTCAACGTTCTGTATTTTTTTTAAATCGCCTGCTAAGGTGTCAAATCCAGTATTTAATTCGCTAGTTAGTCCTAAATGTGCTCGGAAACCAGGGTATAAAATTTCTTTTATGAGTGTTGATTTTCCGGAGCCAGACACCCCGGTAACGCATACTAAAGAATTTAATGGAATGTCAACTGTTATGTTCTTTAGGTTGTTTTTTCTTGCGCCTGTTATGGTTATTTTGTTATTCGAAATTCGTCTCTTCGTAGGAAGTGGAATGCTTTTCTTTTGTGTTAAATAATCGGCGGTTAAACTATTTTTAGCTTTTGATAGTTCATTAAATGTTCCTTGGAAGACTACTTCTCCTCCAAATTGTCCTGCAAATGGTCCGATGTCAATAATGGAGTCTGCTGCTCTCATTATTTCTTCTTCGTGTTCGACTATAAGAACTGTATTTCCTAATGCTGTTAGGTTCTTTAATACTGAAATTAATCGCTGTGTATCGATTGGGTGCAGACCAATAGATGGCTCATCTAAGACATAAATGGTTCCCACTAAACTACTTCCTAAAGCTGTGGCTAAATTGATTCGTTGAGATTCTCCACCCGATAAAGTGTTTGAGGCTCTGTTTAACGTGAGGTATCCTAAACCGACATTTTTTAAGAAACCTAATCGTTGAATTATTTCTGGTAATATGCGTTTGCTTATCGTCTTATCTGCATCACTTAATGTTAAATTAGAGAAGAATTCATAGCATTGACTTATCGGAAGAAGAACGATATCTTGAATCGAATACTGATTGATTTTTACATAACAGGTATCTCCACGTAATCGCGTTCCTAAACATTCGGGACATTCTGTTTGACCTCTATACCTAGAAAGCATAACACGATATTGAATCTTATATAATTGACTTTCAATGAATTTAAAGAATTTATTTAAACCCATAAAGTAGGTATTTCCCTCCCATAAAAGCTTGTATTCTTCGGTTGTTAATTGATTTACAGGCCGGTGGATTGGAAAATCGAATTTTTTAGCATTAAATATAAGGGCTTGCAGGTATTCTCCCATAACTTCCCCTTTCCATGGGGCAATTGCATCTTCGTATATGCTTAAGCTTTTATTGGGAAATACCAGATTCTCATCTATTCCCAATACTTTTCCGTATCCTTCACATGTTTTGCAGGCCCCAAAAGGATTGTTGAATGTAAAGAAGTGTATGCTCGGTTCTTGAAATGTCATTCCATCTAGTTCAAATAAATTATTGAACCAATGAATGGTTTTATCATCAATATCTAATAGTCCACAGGATCCCTTACCTTCTTGAAATGCCAATTGAATGGAGTCGATATAACGGGCATTATTTTCATCATTATCACTTTCAATTATGATTCGATCAATTACAATTAAGCCATCATTTAAGGGAGTAGGATGGGTAATTAGCTCGGTTAATTGTGTGATATTATTATTTAAGTAAATTCTATTAAAACCTTTATTTATAAGTGATTGTATTTTTGTTTCTGGTGTTGAATTACTGGTGTCAATAATGGGACAAACGATGGCTATTTTTCGTTTGTCGGGATAGCTAATTAGCGCTTGTAGCACATCTTGAGGGGTATGTTTTTTTACAAGTTGATTGGATATGGGTGAAATTGTAAGTCCAATTCTTGCAAATAATATTTTTAGATAATCGTATATTTCTGTCGTTGTGCCAACTGTTGATCTTGGATTACTAGTAATCACTTTTTGTTGAATGGCAATGCTGGGTGCTATACCTTTTATATAATCCGTTTCTGGTTTATTTAACTTACCAAGGAATTGCCTTGCGTAAGAAGACATGCTTTCAATGAATCTTCGCTGTCCTTCTGCAAAGATGGTATCAAATGCTAAAGATGATTTGCCAGAACCTGAAACTCCTGTGATTACAGTAAGTTCTTTGTGATTGATCGTTAAATCAATGTTTTTTAAATTGTGGACCCTAGCTCCTTTTATTTCAATTTTTGTTTTCACTGGTGCAAAGGTACGAGTTGAAGATAAAATTTGAAGTGTAAGTATATTTTTTTATACTTTTAGAGCGAATAAAAAATTACAAGATGGATTTCAGGTCATTATTTCGTAAAAAATCAGCTACAGTATCAGCTCATGATGAAGGTGATGGCCACGGTCATGGCCTTAGTAAAGTATTAACTGTTCGTGATCTTACTTTCTTTGGAGTTGCTGCAATTATTGGAGGAGGGACATTTAGCGCCATTGGTAATGCCTGTTTTTCTGGAGGGCCAGGCGTAGTTTTGTTGTACGTTATTTGCGCTATTGCTTGTGGATTTACTGCCATGTGTTACGCAGAATTTGCTGCCCGTGTACCGGTATCTGGAAGTGCTTATACATACGCTTATGTTTCCTTTGGTGAATTGTTTGCGTGGATTATTGGATGGGCCTTGTTAATGGAATATTCTATTGGAAATATTTATATAGCATTTTCGTGGAGTGGCTATTTTACCAATTTGCTTCATGGTTTTGGTATTGATTTACCCACTTGGTTAACGATTAACTATAGAGCGGCACATGATGCTTTCACTTCTACCAAAATTGGAACGGAAGGCTTCTCTGCATGGAATGCTGCACCGCAATTGGGCGGCCTGCGAATTATTTTTGATTTACCGGGTGTTATGATTAATGTATTGATTACGTGGCTCGTTTACATTGGGACTAAAGAATCGCGGAACATCAGCAATTTTATGGTTATTATTAAACTCGTTGTGGTCATATTGGTCATTATTGTTGGTTTTTTCTATATCGATATTGACAATTGGACACCATTCTTACCTAACGGATTTGGTGGCGTAATGGCTGGAGTATCTGCTGTGTTTTTTGCTTACATTGGATTTGATGCTGTTTCAACCCTTGCCGAAGAGGCAAAGAACCCACAACGAGATCTTCCGCGTGGAATGATCTATTCCCTCGTAATTTGTACGGCAGCCTATATTTTACTAGCACTTGTCCTCACTGGGATGGTTTCGTATAAAGATTTAGGTGTTTCTGATCCTTTGGCGGAAATCTTTCAGCTGAAAGGAGTAAAGTGGATGTTGTACATTGTTTCCGTTGCAGCTGTTGTAGCAATGACCAGTGTTATGCTTGTTTTTCAAATGGGACAACCACGTATATGGATGACCATGAGTCGCGATGGATTATTGCCAAAGAAATTTTCTAAGATTCATCCTAAATATAAAACTCCGGGTTTTGCCACGATTGTTACAGGATTCGTTGTTGGGGTTCCGATGTTCTTTACCGATGAAAATTTCATCCTTGATTTCACGAGTATAGGAACATTGTTTGCATTTGTTCTAGTATGTGGAGGTGTGCTCATGCTTCCATCTCAAAAAGGAACGCCGGAAGGAGAGCCAACTAAAGGTCGTTTTCGTCTTCCATACATCAATGCGAAGTATATTTTTCCGGGAATAATCATTTCAATATTCACGTTTTTAATTATTCAGTTTCCAACATTTTTTACGGAAACTATTTTCTTAAAAGGCGAAAACTACGCTCAAAGTATTCCGATGCTTTGCTTCTTTGTAATTTGTTTAGTAATGACCGTCCTTTCATTTAAGAAAAATCTTTCTTTAATACCTGTACTCGGTTTAGTGTCATGCTGCTATTTGCTTACAGGAATGGCCGCGAATAATTGGAAATGGTTCTTCATCTGGTTTGCCATCGGCCTTGTAGTGTATTTTCTTTATGGACACAAGAACAGTAGATTAGCAAAAAAATAAGATGAAAAGATTTCATGTTAATATAAGTGTGGCCTGTACCGACGAAATTTTTGCTAAAATTTTCTCCGAAAAACTCATCGAAACGGTGACTGATTTTTATATCGAAACCAAAACAAAAAAATCACGCGGTAATGTAATGTTATTGCAAAACAGAGCAGACTCGGTTCAACGCGAATTAAATGCAGCCCTATATGGCCGTGCACAATTCGGCGACCAAAACATGGGCCTCATTCGCCAACAAGCAGCCGTGCCCAAATTAAAACA
Organism: uncultured Flavobacteriales bacterium; assembly: GCA_903939755.1. Taxonomy (GTDB): domain Bacteria; phylum Bacteroidota; class Bacteroidia; order Flavobacteriales_D; family Crocinitomicaceae; genus UBA952. Next base: position 47,593 of record CAJAII010000037.1, read on the forward strand.
AGAAATGAAAGTGCAAATGTTGGGTACCTTATACGGTGAGTTGGTTAAGAATTTAGAATTTGCTAAATTAACATTGATGCGCGAAGAGCCATTGGTGCAAATAATCGATCAACCCATTTTGCCATTGCCTAAAGCAAAGCTAGGGAAATTAAAAGCCATGGTAATGGGTGGATTTTTGTTTGGATTTTTGAGTATTTTTGGATTGGGTGGGAAGAAAGTTTGGAAGTACATTGTTGAATAAAAATTTAAAGTTATAAAATGAAAGTTGTAATTCTTGCTGGTGGATTTGGAACAAGGTTAGCTGAAGAAACCGACGTTAGGCCTAAACCAATGGTGGAAATTGGTGGAATGCCAATATTATGGCATATTATGAAAATTTACTCTAGTTATGGCTACAATGATTTTGTCGTATGCTTAGGGTATAAAGGGTATATTATCAAAGAATATTTTGCAAATTTATTTTTACATCATTCAGATGTAACGATAGATGTAAAAAATAATAAGCTAGAAGTTCATAATAATTTTGCAGAAGACTGGAAAATAACATTGGTAGAAACTGGTCCTGAAACCTTAACAGGTGGAAGAATAAAGCGAGTGCAAAAATATATTGGCAATGAAGCTTTTATGTTAACCTATGGTGATGGAGTATCAAATGTTAACATTAAAGAGTTAGTTGACTTCCATAAAAAAAATAATAAACTGTGTACTGTTACCTCTGTTCAACCAAGTGGACGTTTTGGTGTATTACAAATTAATAATGATTCATTAGTAGAGTCT
>CAJAII010000038.1 GCA_903939755.1 uncultured Flavobacteriales bacterium
TATGGAAAAATCTATTTTTAGTATTAAACAAGATGTAAAACTCTTGGGTGAAAACATTGTCAAACTTGGGTTTAAAAATTTGGAGATTATTTTTAATAAAAAAGGAATTAATGTCAATCAAATAAATCATTTCGTGCCTCATATGTCTAGTTATTTTTTTGAAGATAAAATTTATGATGAACTGAAAGCGAATGGTATGGAAATAACTAAAGAAAAATGGTTTACCAATCTTGATAAATGTGGAAATGTTGGCGCAGCTTCAATCTATATGATGATTGATGATTTATGGAAAAGTAATAAATTAAAAATTGGTGAAACAATATTGATAGCTGTTCCAGAAAGTGCTAGATTTACATATGTTTTTGCAATGTTTACAGTTTGTTAATGAAAAAATCGAATCTTCCCCAAGATAAAAGTGATTTAGTCAATTTTACAAGAGAGGTTTGTTATGTTAAAAATGAAAACGGTAAATATGAAGCTGAATTAAGTTCTGGTTGGGATGTGAAAACAGATGCATTAAATTCTGCATGGCAAGATATTGCAAATAGGATAGAAGATGCTAAAAACCTTTTTTTAGCAGGTCATTCAAGTCCAATTCATTATTATATGGAATTGAAATTAATGGATTATTCAGTTTTATCAGGATATACTGGATTTTGGAAATGGAGAATTAAAAGGCATAAAAACCCAAAATTTTTTAATAAATTAAATGAACGTAAAATGCAAAAGTATGCAGATGCATTCGGTATAACATTAATTGAATTAAAAACACCTATTTTTTAATGGATAACTTTAGACATATTCAAACAGCGCATTGTGAAAATGGTGTCACGGTTAGTCTACTCAAACATAATGGTGTAAATTTTATTACGGAGCCTTTAGCTTTTGGATTAGGTTCGGGGCTATTTTACATCCATATTCCTTTTATGAAAGTAAATAATGGTCCTGCTATTTCATTTCGGACAATGCCAGGAGCAATTTTTAAAAGAACATGTAAATCACTTGGCATTCAAGTGGAAAGAAAAAAATTCAAATCTAAGATAGAAGCTCAAAATTTATTAGATGAAAAATTGAAGCAAGGTATTCCTGTTGGTTGTCAAGTTGGTGTTTTTCATTTGAATTATTTCCCAAAAACCTATCGATTTCATTTTAATGCACACAATCTAATTGTTTTCGGTCAAGAGGATGGTAAATATTTAATTAGTGATCCAGTAATGGAAACTACAACTACACTTTTTCCTGAAGAATTAGAAAAAGTTCGTTTTGCTCAAGGTGCCTTAGCTCCTAAAGGACAAATGTATTTCCCGAAAACAATTGGTGATATTTCTGAAGAAACCTTGAGGAGAGCAATTAATAACGGGATTAAAAGAAACTGTAGAGATATGCTGTATATACCTGGAGGAATTGCGGGGGTTAAAGGAATTAATTATACTGCTAAAAAAATTAGAGGTTGGAGAGATAAATTAGGAGATCGTAAAGCAGCATTGTATTTAGGTCAAATTGTGCGCATGCAAGAAGAAATTGGTACTGGAGGTGGTGGATTTCGGTTCATGTATGCTGCATTTTTGGATGAGGCAAGCGAAATACTGGGAAATGATAAGCTACTCAATATTTCAGATCAATTTACCAAATCAGGAGATTTGTGGAGGGATTCAGCTTTGCAAATGTCCGGGATTTATAAAGGCCGATTGACTTCTCAAAAGGATTATGATGATAGCGCTTCTCTTTTAAATGAAATATGTAACATTGAAAAAGAGGCTTTTAAACAACTTTCTAAAATTGTGATTAAATAAAGATGGAAAGTCCAATCATTACTGCAGTTTCCCTTACTAAATTCTATGGGAATTCAGAAAAGCCGAGTCTCGACAATATCAACTTAACTATTTATAAAGGTGAGAAATTTGGTGTGCTTGGTCCAAATGGCGCCGGAAAAACAACGTTAATTTCTTTGTTTTGTAATATTATTAAATCAACATCAGGAACAATAGAATATACTTTTGATAATCAAAAAAAAAATATCAAAGAAAAATTCAATCAGGTAGGGTTCGTGCCACAAGATTTTGCTTTTTATGCGGAGTTGACGGCGAAACAAAATTTATATTATTTCGGAGGTGTTTATGGAATGTCTTCAATTAATGTGAAAGAACAAACAACTCATCTCTTAGAAATTTTAGGTTTAACAAGTGTTGCTGATAAAAAGGTGAAATCCTATTCTGGAGGAATGAAAAGGCGTTTAAATTTGGCAATTGGATTGATACATTCACCTGAGATTATTTTTTTAGATGAGCCAACAGTTGGTGTCGATATTCATAGCAAGCTAACAATCATTAATCACCTTGAAGAATTAAATAAAAAAGGTGTAACTATAATATATACATCTCACCATTTAAAAGAAGCTGAAGATTTTTGTTCGCGAGTGGCTTTAATGGATAATGGAAAAGTAATAGCATTAGATACAGTCGCTGAGCTAATTAAAATAAATAAAGCGGCCAATTTGGAAGAGCTAATGATAAATTTAACCGGTAAAGAACTTAGGGATTAATGAATAAATTAAAAGTATCATTAGTTAAAGAAATTTTATTGCTTTTAAGTGATAAAGTTGGATTGTTGTTAATGTTTGTAATGCCTCTTTTATTAGTTTTTATAATCACAGTTGTTCAAGATAGTGCTTTCAAATTGGTGAATGAAAATAAGATTGAAATGCTTGTTGTAAATAAGGACCAAGGAAATTTGGGTGATTCACTTATCGATAAATTGGCTATTTCTGGCAGCTTTAATATTGAAGTATCAAACGAGTTAGATAAAACGGATATTAAAAAACAAACATTAAATAGAGATAAATTAATTGCAATTCTTATTCCGATAAATTTTACAAAAAAAATCAATCAAAATTCTGAGAAAACTTCAAATTTGATGCTGACTGAATTTGGCGTTATAGATAGTTCTATGGTTCAGCCAAAAAATCAATCGTATAACAATTATAATTTAGATTTTTATTTTGACCCAATTCTCCAAGAAAACTTTAGATTATCAATTTTATCAGGAATTAATACGGTAATTGTTGGAATAGAGAATAGAAAAATGCTCCAACAATTGTTCTCAGATATGGGTTATGATAAAATACCTAATCATATTCAAAAAGAATTAGGACAACAAAATGTTTCGATAAATTCGTCGCCGGCATCAAATGGATCAAGTGTAATGGTTCCAAATTCCTCTCAACATAACGTTCCGGCATGGTCACTTTTTGCTATGTTTTTTATGGTGATTTCTTTAGGAGGAAATATTGTTAAGGAAAGATTATCAGGGAGTTTTGTTCGTTTACAAACGATTCCTATTGCATTTTTTTTAACGATTTGGAGTAAGGTAATCGTATATATATTTGTATCATTGAGTCAATTAACAATCATGTTTTGCATTGGAATGTTCGTTTTTCCGTATTTAGGTTTGCCTGAATTGAAAATGCCGACGAATATTTTGGCGCTTATTGTGATATCTGTTTTATCAGCCTATGCTGCAATAAGTTATTCCATGTTAATAGGTGTTTATGCCAAAACTCAAGACCAAGCTGGTGGCTTCGGAGCAATTTCAATTATAATTTTTGCCGCAATTGGAGGGATATGGGTTCCCTCTTTTATCATGCCAGAATACATGCAAAATATTGGAATGATTTCACCTTTACACTGGTGTATTGAAGGGTATTATTCACTCTTCTTGAAAAATGGTGAATGGAATGAATTGACGGGGACATTAATATATTTATTATTGTTTATTTTTGGATGTCAATTCTTTACATTTATTAAATTGAGAAAACAAAATTATATTTAAGAAAGATATGAATAGAGAAGAAGTAAAAAGTGAATTTAAAGCTCATTTAATTACGTATTTAAATTTGTTGGATATTACTCCAGATCAAATCAAAGATGATGAACCATTATTTGATGGAGATTTAGGCTTAGATTCAATCGACTCAGTAGAATTAATAGTATTGTTGGATCGTGAATATGGCATTAAAATTATAAATCCAACAGAAGGGAGACAAATTTTAATTGATGTAAATACAATTGTAGATCACATCGTTTTAAACAGAGTAAAATAACGAAATGCAAAAGATATTCATCACAGGTATGGGTGCAATATCTTCAATTGGGTCAACAGTTGACGAACATTTGAATGCATTAAGGTCTGGTAAATGCGGAATACAAAAAGCTCGCTTTTTTAAATCACGTTATGCCGAAGACTTAGTGTTTGGTGAAGTACCTTTTAGCGACTATCAATTAAAAGAATTTAATAATCTCACCTCACAAAAAGAAATCACTCGCACTACTGTTTTAGCATTAAATGCATTTAAGGAGGCTATTCATAATGCAGGAATATCAGCTGAATTATTAAAGTCTGATAGAACAGCATTTATTTCTTCTAGTACAGTTGGCGGTATGTGTTATACAGATGAATTGTATTCAGATGCTAATTTAAAAGGTGAGCCATCAAATTATGCTAGATCTTACGAAGGTTCCGATCATACATGGCGAATTACTAAAATGTTCAATATTGGAGGTGTTGTAGATACTATTAATACAGCATGTTCTTCATCAGCTAATGCAATTTATATGGGTGCACGCTTGATCCAAACCGGTAGGGCAGATCGTGTTATTGTTGGTGGAGCTGATAGTATTGCAAAATATACTGTAAATGGATTTAATTCATTAATGATTCTTAGTGAAAAGGCATGTAAACCGTTTGATGAGCATCGAAGTGGTCTGAGCTTAGGCGAAGGAGCAGCTTATTTAGTTCTTGAGTCCGAAGATGCAGCAGGAAAGAAGCATAAAATTGCTGAACTTAATGGTTTTGGAAATTCAAATGATGCATTTCATCCATCTACCATTTCAGAAAATGCCATTGGCCCTATTCTTTCAATGAATCTTGCATTGCAAATGACAGGAATTAAACCAGATTTAATTGATTATGTCAATGCGCATGGAACGGGAACAATGAATAACGATCTTACAGAAACCAGAGCCATAAATACGATTTTCAAAAAAGTCCCACCATATAATTCTACTAAATCATACACGGGTCACACTTTAGCTGCTGCAGGATCCTTAGAAGCAATTTTGTCGATTTTGAGTTTGAATAATAATGAGCTATATCCAAGTTTAAGATGCGAATCACCTATCAAAGCGCATCAATCTCGACCAATTTTTGAATTTGTCAGAAAAGAATTAAATTATGTTATGTCCAATTCATTTGGATTTGGTGGTAATTGTACTTCTTTAATATTTTCAAAATGTATTTAAAAGATTTATCTTCAGTATCACCTCAAGTTACCTATACAGAAGAATTTATAAATGGGGATTATATAATTTATTCAAAAAACATTTTATCTGTAATTGAACCAAGTTATTCAGAAATAATTCCTGCATCTTTATTGCGAAGAATGGGAAAAGCAGTAAGAATGGGTATAGGTGCCGCTCTTCCATTAATAGAAAGAAATGAAAAAATTAATGGTATTGTAATGGGAACGGCTAATGGCGGTCTTGAAAACTGCATTAATTTTTTAAATCAAATTATTGAATATGATGAAGGGGTTTTAACGCCAACTCATTTTGTTCAGAGTACACCAAATGCGCTAGCTGGACAATTAGCTTTAATGTCCAAAAATACAGGATATAACGTCACTCATGTAAATGGGCCGCTTGCTTTTGAAAATGCAATCTTGGATGCAATGATGTTTTTGGAAGGAGCAAGCAATAAAACTTCTTTATTGCTTGGTGCAGTCGAAGAAATATCAAATTATAATTATAATATTGATCTAATAGCTGGCAGATATAAATTGGAAAATATTGCCAATAATGATTTAATAACAAGTCAAACAAACGGTTCAATTTGTGGGGAAGGAGCTACAATGTTTATTGTATCAAATGATGCAAATGATGCATTGGCAAAAATCATCAATTTAAAGCAAATCAATTTTCCAAATCAAATTGATTTGGAGCAATTACTTAATCAATTTTTGATTGAAAATGATCTAATTCCTGACGATATTGATTTACTCATTTTAGGGAATAATGGCGATGTTCAATTTGATTCTTGGTATGTGCTATTAAGATCATGTTTTCCGGCGAATATGGAGTATGTTTATTATAAAAATTTCGTGGGGGAATTTCGCACTAATTCTGCGTTTGCATTGTTTTTTGCAACTCAACTTTTAAATGGCCGATTTCATAATCATAAAGGCATTCAAGGTAATTTTCGAAATACCCCTAAAACTATTTTGATTTATAATCAATTTGAAGGAATTCATCATAGTTTTATTTTAGTGCAATCTCCAGAACCAGAATAACTCCATAAAGCGATTAACTAATCAAATCAATTATTGTCAACAACGACAATCAAAATAAGGGATAATAAAATTTTTATCTAGTTCCCAGCCTTTCTTCGTTTTATGTAATACAAAAGATCCTCCAATGTCATCTACTAACAGGAATTCGGGTGTGTTATCTCCTTCAATATCAAACATTGCAATCGTAGTGAATTGCTCGTCTAAAGCGATTTCAATTTCATTTTTTGTTCCGTTTGATTTCACGAGAAAAAAACTTGTTTTGTGTTCATTACTGCATAATTCACCTGTTTCTCGAGTTACTGCGATATAAGAAGTTTTTGCGTTTTTGTAAAATAATGTTAGACTTTCATTTCCGCTTACATTATTAAACCATGGTGTCTCTAAATCAATGATGTTTTCAACTTGCTTGGTTAATTCATTTGTTATTTTGTCACTCCCTTCTTGAATAAGATCGATTTCATTTGTTGATTTTGGTAAGGCAAAAAGAAATTTCTCCTTTGACTTTATTTTATTACTTGGTTCAAATTCAGCAACTAAGAAAGGAACACTGCCCCCCAAATATTTTGTGTTTTTTGTTTCAAAGTCATTGGGGGATTGCCGCTTTCTAGGCCACTCCATTCTTGAACTTGTCCATAAGTAGGGTAGTATTTCACCATTAATTTAATTGACTTAATCGTAACAGAAACCTTTTCGTTTTTTGCATAATAAATAATAAATTCTTTACCAATAAAAGATTGAAATTGTTCCGGAATGGAACTTGATTTTATATTCGCTAGGACGGTTGCATACCCATAATTGTCATCAATTAACGTTAAATCACCAGTTCTGAGATTGGAAGCGGCACTATCTGCCAGAATAATAAATCTATTAGCATCAACATGATAAAAATCTTCAAATTGAATTTTTTTATTGATTTCCTTATCGCTACAATTTGTTAACAATAGAAGTACAATTGAAACCATCAAGAGTAAATTTATTTTATTTTTCATAGTTTCATTAGTTAATTACACTAGTGAAGTTAGCTAATTTTTCATAGATTCAATGATTCATTTCATTCCGAAAATAGTTCAAGGTATTATAGGCTTGCTCAAAAGCTTGATCTCTGTCAGTACATTCGTCCAATTCTTGTCTAAGAATGAGGCTAAACTAAAAATGGTGCCACTCAATTTTAGTTAACGATGTATGACAATTAAACAAATGATAATTAGGCAACTAAATATTAGGCAAGCCGATAAAACGCTAAGTCAAGTTGAGGAAAAAGAAATAGTGAAATCACAATATATCAGGCAAGCCATCCTTATCAAGAAGCATTTTTCCGTTTCGATCAAATCGAATTATTGTATTAACATTATCTTCTACTCCGTAAGCATTATCCGCTGTCCCGGTCATAAAGGCTGTAATTTTTAGCTCGTTTTTGTCATAGGATAACATGGGTGATTGACCATGCTTATAGGTAAGTTTAAAATTAGCATTCCAATTCGCATGAGAAAGCGCTCCATAACACATAGTTCTAATTTTAGCCTCATCCAATTTCAACTCTTCAACGATTTGCTTATCAATAATAAACTCTACCTTTTTTTTAGTTTTATCACCATCTTCTGCTTCCAACGTCATATAATAGAGAGCGGTGTTTTTGTCCCCACGATTAATTAATGCACCAATTTTTACCTTTTCAATGGTGTTGTCTTTAGCACCTTCTTTAGCAGTTTCTGAACAAGAAACAAGAACAAGTAAGATTGTTCCGATAAATACTAATTTATTCATACGTTTTTTTAATTCTTGTTATCAAAGTTCTCTGTTTAGCTTGACAATTCAAGTCAACGTGAATTCAACTCAAAAAATAGTTTGACAAGTCAAATCAAAGATTTGGTGGGCATGAGGTATGCCGAAGTACTTCAAGTGGATCTTTTTAGAGTTTAAATTTTATTCCTACTCCCGTTGCATTTAACATGATGGCCGCTCTTTTAATATGTACCGGGGCTTCTAATGTAAAGACAAAACCTGTTAATGCTAGCAAACCTCCCGCAACTATACCAATGGTTGGTAACCCTGAATCACTTTGTGATAAAAGGCCAGCGCTTCCTCCCATTACAAGACCACCTGCTAGGGTCAAAATGAGACCCTTATTATGATGTTTTACATAAAGATTCAACTCTTTACCAGGCGTATTGGTAAGTTCATCCACGTACATTTGAGTATAATCTCTATCGATATAATATTCATTTATTGTGGAGTCAAACTTAATCTTATAACTAGGAGTCATTGTCCAAAATCCTAAGGTTTGTGTACTCGCTGAAAAGTTAAGTGCTAATCCTAATATTAATAATAAAGTTTTCATATGTTCTATTTAATAAATGGTGTTAATTCAGCTTTTTTAAGATCATATTCCTCTTGTGAAATGATACCTAAATCTAATTTGTCTTTCGCTTTTTTTAATTCGCTTAGCGCTTCATCACTTGTCATTCCAAAAGATTTTATTTCACCAATGAGAATAGCATCTTCGATATAAACAAAGTAGTTGTCAATTCCTGTCATTCCTTTGGTTTGAAGTTGAACCTTATAGCCGGCTCTCTTTGTCCCAGTAACTCTAATTTTTTTAATTTCAGCAGATGTATTTATTGCTTCAGCACCTACGACATAAATGGTACCCGCTATATCAACTTTTTGAATGGTAACAAATTTTCCATTCACACCAGAAGGTGTGCCGAACTTTATTTTATCTCCAACATTATAAGTGCTGCCATCTTTGGCTATGTATGAAGTATATTGCCCTTTATCTGCTAATGCATTTTGTACATCAGCATATTTTACCACTTCTTGGGCAAAATATATTTTAGGCAGTATTAACGAAGTCAAGGTTAATACGAAGAGAATTCTGTTTTTCATGTTTCAGGGTTTTAAATTTTATCAAATCTCTCTGTTTCGTTGGACAATTCAAGTCAATATGAATTCAAGTCAAAAAATAGTTTGACAATTCAGGTCAAAGATTTGGTAGGCTCATTCTAATAGTCCTAATTTGTATATAAACAACTAAAGCATGTTAAATCAGCATAAAATTCTTCGCGTTCTGCAATTTATTTCCTTCTTGGAACAAGAGCCTTCTAAAACGGTCGCTCAGTTGGCCTCTTTGCTAGATACAACTGAAAGAACGGTATACAGATATTTAGATCTTGTGAAAGAATGTGGTTTTGATTTACAACGCGATAAAATTAATCGCTTTTTTATTGTTAATGATCGTTCGAATGGGGTGCGATTTACGCCTGAAGAAGCTGATTATTTGAAACAATTGGTGTTGACCAACGGTCGAAAGAGCAAGTTGAAAGATGCAGTGTTGAGTAAAATCTATCTTTCTTCAGATGCTTCTATTGTGGCGGGCCATTTAATTAATGTGAAAAATGGTAAAGTTGTTGAAAAGCTCTCCCAAGCAATTGCCAATAAGGAACAGGTTGTCTTAAAGAAATACCAATCGATCAATTCTGAAACCATTTCCGATAGGGTAGTGGAACCTTTTGGTTTTACGGATAACTATTGCACGGTAATGGCTTTCGAACCTTCATCGCTCAAAAACAAATTGTACAGCATCGATCGAATTGCCTCGGTTGAATTTAACAATCAAAGTTGTCTTTTTGAAAGTGACTACCAACAACAAATTCCAGATGCCTTTGGTTTTGCCTTTTCAGGTGAAAAACATTCCGTTCAACTTGAACTTCCATTAAAACACTATCTGCTCCTCAAAAACGATTACCCAATGACGACCCCCCACTTTAAATTCAATGCTAAAAAGGAGCTGTATGAACTGAATATTGAAGTCAATGATTTGGCTCCGATTGAACGGTTTTTGAGAGGAATGGGATAAAGCGTTGATTTAATTAGTTGCTAACTTTAACAAATAAGATAAGTGAATAACATAATAACCTTAAAACTAGAAATAATATGTGCGTAGTATCGGATAAAATAAAATTTTGTACGTGTGTTGAAGGCGATTTTGAAGAAGGCGCTTACGAAGAGTTGCCGCATTATTGGCTATTGCATCGTTTTAACAATCAGAAAGGTTGCGAGGTTATGGGAATATCAGTGATGCCCTTAGATTATTTGCAGCCCAACTATTTATTGAATGCACAAACATTAGGCGATAGGATTAATGAAAAAGATGCCTTTGATAAAATTATTAAGTTTAAACCTAAGGACCAATTAGAAATTGTAATTAATAATTTATCGGATGACGAATTAGATCGAATGTCTTTTTGTTTCATCTTTAAAAAAGGAAAATGGATAGAAAAAGAATACGATACGTTTGAAATAATGAGTCATTACGATGAATTAGCCTACGGTGATTTTGATAAATTGAAAGACAAATGAACGCATTAGAAATAAACTGATGAGTAATTCAATTCAATGCTAAAAATCGCCAATTATTGACGAAAAAGAGCAATTTCGAGCGAAAAATGCTTGATTTTTTTGATTTTCACCTATTTTTGGAAAAGTAGGGGGTGAGGTTTCACCCTTATTTACGAGGAGTTTTCTTTATTGCTAACTTGGACCGTGACGATACGTTGGCCTTGCATTTATCGCATCAAGAAATAGCATTAAGCGCCACATTCTGATACTACATGTTGATAAATAGTTGGACAACTAAAGTCAACTTGCGGAATGCGCGAAACGATTGACCTTCTTTGGCAAAAACAATGTATTCCTTTGTTAAAATTTAAAACAAAGCGCTATGTCTAATAAAATTATTGTTACCACAGGAGATTTAAAAAATGAATATGAAATTTTAGGTCCAGTTTACTTTTCAGTTACTAATAAAGGCTTATTTGGTAGTCAACTAGGAACCTTGATCAAAAAATACAAAGGTGAAATTGAAAACCTTAAAAAGGATTCACTTTTATCACAAGAACGTGCTGATTGGGGAGCATTATGGGGTGAATTCTCCGCTGGACAAAATGATTTTGATAAAGCATTTTTTATCGCCGTACAAGAATTGAAAGCAAGAGCGTCTATCTTGCAAGCCGATGCGATTGTTTCCATGCGACAAGATATTGATTTAGATACCAATGGGTTTCAACATTTCTATCTTCAAATGTATGGTACAGCAGTGAAATTCAAATAAGCAGAATAGGCTTTTTACATGTTCGTTTTTATGTCTCGATTGGTAAATAGAGGATAAAGACAATTTCGAGAACTTAGCGATACTGAAATGTACCGATGTTTTGGTGTATCTTTTGTTTTATGTGTCTCTCGACTTACTTCGGCAGGCTCAGCACAAGTCGCTCGATTCACTTAAAGGGCATCGAGCGAAGTCGAGAGGCACGGCACCGAAATCAATTATTGGTTTCCGAAATAAAATTTATGACGGTTTCCATTCTCATCTGCTAGTACATAAATACCGTCAGCTATATCTAATTTTAGACGCGTTTCGCCCGCTAAAATTGTTTTATTCAAGAAGACATTTCCGGCCATATCGAAAAGCTGCAGCTTTGTTTCATTTTCAGTGAATACATATAATTCACCATTGACTTGCCAAATTTTCCAAGTCGTATTCAAATCGGTAAGTCCCGCTGGTTCATTTAGTTCAACCTTGGTAACATAACTAAGGACGGTAGCACATGAATCATCGTAGATGGCATAGTTCACCAAACCTCTGGTAATATCGTCGTAACCATCGTAAATTCCATTTTCAATCGTAGCTGAATCAGAAGAACAAAAACAATTCGTATTGACTTGAAAGTTTTTATCAGTGATATTTTCGAGGTTATAATTTACATTATTACACAGTTGATTGTACATAATTTGAGCTGAATTTGGATTAGTTCCGCGAACTTGTACGCCCGTTCCGTTATTGGTTATGGTATTGTTTGTTAGCAATGAATTATCACCAAGCTTAACGGCAATTAGATTGTTAGTGAAGGTTGAATTCGAAATGGTCGAAGAGCCGGAATCATCGATACCGACATTATTCCCATCAAAGAAACAATCATTAATTTGTACGCCAAATGTTTCTGCAAAGGCGAAATCATTATTAATGAAGCTGCAGTTTTGAATTGTTCCAGGGCAGCTAATTATATTATTGGTGTTTCCGTTGAAGATACAATCAACTAAAGTTATACTATTTGACCAAGTAACGGAACAGAAATTTTGGATGAATTGACAATTCGTCGCATTCATAGAACCATAGGTATATTGCGCGGCTTGACCAACACCGTTCTTTTCGAAAACGCAATTCGTGTAGTATAAGTCCGCATTTAATTGAAGTGCATAATTATTGTTTTTAAAGCGGCAATTGGTAAAATTATAGATAGCTCCAGGTTCCGGGATATCATTATAAATTCCATTCCATGCGTTTTGTAATTCGATTCTATCCAATTGGCAAGATCCACCTTGGCTTCCTTTTATACTTATTCCTAACCAGTTTTGAAATCCATCGGTGGTATCACTGCTGGTAAATTTGATTTTATTGGCGTCTGTGCCAAGCGCAACTAAGGTGCCTCTGATTTCTAAATAGAGAAAATTACCTGTGTTAAAAGAATAGTCAGCGGTAAAACGCACTTCACATCCTGGTTCAATGGTCAATGTTTTTCCAGGAAAAACAACTATAGAACCTGTAACTATATAAGGACTACCGGCTGTTGTCCAGGTAGTATTTTGATAAATTCCGCCAGAAACGGATGTTTGGGAAAATGATACTCCAACGGAGAAAATAATAAAAAGGGCGATTAAATTTTTCATAGCTTAATTACTTTAAAAACGTTTGTAGTGGTATTTTCCTGATCAACTTTCACAAAGTAGATTCCTGCTTGAAGAACCCTAAGATCGAATACGTTGGGACTCGTGGCAACTATGAAAAACTGTTGGCCATTTGTGTTGTAAATACATAGTTGATCGATGGCTGTTTCTTGAAAAATTTTCAAGTAATCAGAAACAGGATTGGTATACGAAAGCGTAGAATTGATGGTTGGATCCAATCCAGCACCCTGGGCTTGAAATTTTTGAACTGTACCTAAAATCGAAGTACAAGTTGAATCATAAATGGTATAATTAATAAGGCCTTTTATAATATCATCGTAGCCATCAATTAAATAAATTTCGATGGTGGAAGAATCGAGCCCACAAAAACAATTACTCAGAAGAGAATAATTCATGTTCGTGTTGTTATCCACATTGTATATGGTATTACTACAGATTTCATTGTCATAAATCTGTGGGCTTTCCACCACGTTCGTTACGTTTGAAATGCGCAATCCACCAATATTGTTATTGATTTGGTTATCGTGAATATCAGCATTGACACATGCTTCGATGGCAAGCTCATTATACATCAATTCATTATTTAAAATTTCACAGTAATAGGCCGATTGAATCGCGGTTGTATTATCGTTGAAAAGGCAGTTTTGTACGGTTCCATTATTAGGATAATTGAGGGCTAAGCCATTGTTTAGAAATTGGCAATCCGAAATATACATCGAATCAAATACATTGGCCGCAAATGATACTCCAATTTGATTATCAACGAAATTGGAATTGGTCAATAGAAAGGCAGTGGGATAAGCGTATATGGAGGTGGTGTTGTCTTTGAAAAAGCAATTTTGAATGGTGAAGTAGGACCAACCATAGACGCCAACTTCGTTGTCAATAAACTGACAATTAGTCAAATTAACAGCATTTGCTACTGTAATGGCTTGAAAACAATGGATGAATTTACAATTGGTATATTGATAATTATTCAAGGGCGTTTCATATGAAAAAGGAGTGTAGGCATTCGAAATTTGGAATCGATCTGCGTTGAGCACACCACCTTGTGAACTCGTGCATACAAATCCTTGCCATCCTGCATTATTGGTTGTGTCGTAAATGGTGTGAATTTTTATGGGAAGAAGATCGGTGCCAACACAATTAAGAGTTCCTCGGGTTTCAATGTAAATGTTATTGTTTACCTGGTTATCGATTTTAATTTCAACACCCGGCTGGATGGTTAACGTATTACCTGGAAAAACAACAATAGAACCTGTAACAATATAAGGGCTTCCAGCTAATGACCAAGTGGTATTTTGGTAGATTCCGCCAGAAACGTTTGTTTGGGAGAAGAAACTAAATGCAATTAAATTTACTGCGAAGATGAATGAAAGTCTGTACATGATTTTTTTTTAAATTTAAACAATCTACACTCTTTTTTGTTCAAAAACAGGTATAATGAACAGGAAAACACTGTCTTTTAGTATTCAGAAAAATAAATGGGGGATATTTTCAAAACCTAATTCTATAAATAAATAAAATCTTTTTACAGCTTATTTATTCATTTGATTGAAAATAGTTTGTATGTGATTTTGCGCTGTGTTGATCTGCAATTGAATAGCATCGATCTCTGTTTGGGATTTTTGGAATGCGGCATCTAAATCAGTAACTAGCACCCAGTTTTCAGCGCATGAGTAAATCGTTGGAAGATTTGCAGTTTTGTTCGTAACGGTTTGAATAGCCTCATTTGTTTTAGTATAAATACGATCAAGCAGCGGTACGCTACTTAAAATTATAGTTAGATCGTTTTTAATTTCCATAAGTTGGTTTGGAAAATCTTTGCCATATTTTTGTTCAAAAGAGGCCACTTGGACGGAAAACTCTTTCGTTTGTGTCAAAAGATTTTCTTTTATTTTTTTATACTGGTTTAAGCTAGATTGTGACTGAACTACGTAACTGCTGGTTTGGCAAACTTTCACAAAAGGCATTACGTATTCGTTTAGGTACTTGTTAAATTTTGTGGCGGTTTCAATCGTTGTTGCGCCATTTTTTTGCAGCGATTTCAACGTTTTTTTAATAGACTTTTTTGTTGTTTTCAAAACGCCCCATTCCGGAGTTCCAGAGCTTATAGCATTCTTTCCTTTTGTCGATTCCTTAAAAGATGCATGCGCCTCATTTACGATTTTTAGCTCATTGGTTATAGTAGCTTTTCCGAGGTTTATTTCTTCGGAAAGTAAGGCAGCCGATTTAAAAGGTTCGTTATTTGACTTGCAAGGTATTGATGCGAAAGTACCTTGTAGCGTATTTATTTTAGTAATAACTTCATTGCATTGAGCATTCACCGAATTCACCGATGCATTCAATTTAGCATTGACTTCAGATGTCTTATAATAAAACTTACAGGAAGAGAGAAAACACAAAAAAAAGATGAGCGAATAATGGAAGTATTTAGGCATCTTTATTTTTTGACAAAGGTACTTATTTTTTTGCATTTTATAGCGAAATATCAATAATTACTATGATCTTCATGCCATCGCTTGGTGCTGATTTAGTTGCTTTGCGTCTTGTTGATTCTGCCCGTTACTCGGTTAGTGAATCGTGCGACTTGTGCTGATCCTGACGAAGTAAGCCGAGAGGCACGGCACCCAACACTTAGTTCAATACAATCATGTTCTTATACAAGCTTTCATAAAAAATAAATAAATTCTTTTTTTCTCCTGTCGCCAATGATTCTGATAAAGTGAATCGATGCGCCAAGGCGTAGAAGAATAATCAGCGACTTGTTTTTTTTTGTTTTGTATCAGGACAAAAAGAATAAAGTCCGATATTTATCGGACAAAAGTGAACTTAATTTAATAATCATAAAAATTACTTTCCAATGAATCGAGTCGTTCAAAAGCTAATTTTATTACTTACTTTATTTATTTCTAGTCTCGCTAAAGCTCAACTTTTAACAGTTTCTGTCCCCCAACAAGTTCCAAATCCGGGAGTGCCAATTTACCCTGGTTTTCCTGATGGCCACATAACATATAAATCATTGGGTAATAATCAATACTTTCATGTTTGGGCAGGTTATGATAGTTATATCACTTCTGGAACAGATATTCTACATCAGGATTCAATTTGGGGCTGTGTATTAACCAAAGGGCCGCAAGGCTCCTATGATAATGGTGGGGCATGGTTATACAGTGTATTTAATTTGGATGCTAATCATTGGATTGGCTTCTATCACGCGGAGGATCATGAATTCCCTGGTTATGAAAATCAACAAAAAATTGCGTGGAAAAGTGCGGCGCAATGCGAGAGTTTTGATGGTGGCAAAACATGGATTAAAAATGGAAGAATTTTAACGTCATGGTTGGAGAAGCCTAATTCTCCAGAGTGGGGCGGAACGGGTGATTTTTCGGTGGTCAGAGACAGTTTAAATAATCGTTGGCTTGCTTATTATGTTTGTCCGGATGGTATTGGTGTCGCTCAATCTTTAGATGCTTATGGAAAGCCAGGTAGCTGGTACAAGTTACATAAAGATTTATTTTGTGAACCAGGAATTGGGGGGAAAGGATCTGCGCTTCCATTTTCAAAAGGAAAAAAGGCTGGTGGCAATCCAAGTATTATGTATTTCAAACCCCTAAAAACTTGGTTTTTGGTTTATCACGATTGGGATGATAACGGAATTTATTACTCCTATTCATTTGATCTGATTCATTGGGCGGATGCTTCCTTGTTGATCGAGAATCCAGGTAAACCACAAAGAACATGGTATCCAACTTTGATGTCTTCTTCAAGTGATTCATATAGCAATGGTGACCTTTTTTTGGCATTTGCTCAGTGGGATGACATTTCTTTTCCCTACCGGAATTATTTTATAGCTCCTGTTAATGTTCAAGGATTAACGTTGCCAATTATTGATCAAAATGCTTCATTAACATCCTCAGCATTAGTATTGACGGATACAAGCTGTCTATCATTGATTTTATATGATTCAGAAGGAAAAAACACGCATACATTTTATCAAGATCAGACCTTGCCGCCTGGAAAATATGAACTTGAGCTCCATACATATACAAGTAAGGGATTTTATTATCTTCATTTGATTAGTAATCAAGGCACTCAAACACGAACAATTTTGGCTTATTGAAAAGAAGGGCTGTTATTAATTTTTAACTACTTATTAGTTTTATCTAGTGAATAGTGGCGTTCGTCCCAGCTGAAATTTTCGACCTTGAATTTATGTAAGAACATTTGTGAAAAATTTTAATTTTCGAAAGGAGTTAATATTGTTCCCGTCGTTTTCATTTTATTAGAAATAATTCTAATGAGCAAATCTAAGAGCCGGGGCGGAGGACAATAGTGAAAAAACATTTTTTTCTTTTCGCATCTTACTACTTTTTTTTCCGCAAAAAAAGTAGCAAAAAAACTCGAAAGTGGCATGCGTTCATTCTCTTCAATCCTAAGACCTGACCGTATCGGTGATTTCTATCGAACTACCTCACGGTACCCAAGTCTTAGTTCAATACAATCATTCTCTTATGCAAGCTTTCATTTTAAAAAAAAAACTTACTATTCGTTTTTCATCGTCTCGATTGGCAAAGTGAGGATAAAGAATAGCGTCCGATATTTTCCGCTCCTCCGCCTAGACGGAGCGGCGGAGGACAATAGCACAAAAAAAATCAAGGATTTATTCGAAGTGAGAACTATCTAGTGAATAGTAGCATTCGCCCCGGCGGAAATTTTCGGCCTTGAATTTCATGGTTTTTGCTACTGAACTGAAACATTTAATTTTTAAAATTTCTGGAAGAACATTTTTAAAAAATGTCAGTTTCAGAAAGGAGTTAAAATTGTTCGCATGCGAACAAAATAGAAATTCAAAGCCTTGACTTTTTTAGCTTCGCTGCTACTTCGTGGTGTTTCTTTTTTTGTCAAGGAAAAAAGAAAGGAAAATAGAATAATTAATCAAATTGCGATTATTTTACGCGTTATGAATTTGATTCGGATTTTAATTGGTGCCGCGGAAGCGTAAACTCAATATTTTTTTTCAAAAAACACACTAAATCATGAAGATCAAATTTGCTTGTAAAAAGTATCATTTAATGTGATTATTCTTTATTTGCCTTACCTTCGCGCCAAATTAAGGTTATGAATATGTTATTTTCGAACCTTGTTAAGTAATTAGAGTAGGATAGGGGGCGAAAATTCTCATACCTTTAATTTTATAATTGTGCTGCATCTTACGAGAAGGATAAAGCCGGATACAATTTTTATATGAAACGCATAAACGAATACAAAAAAGTTTTTGAAATTGAAAACGAAATCGATCTAGCAGCATTAAAATTGACCTACCGAAAGTTGGTGAAGCAATGGCACCCCGATAAGTTTCAAGAGGGCGATCCATTAAAAGAGGAGGCTACGATAAAAGGGCAACAAATTGTTGATGGCTACCATTTTTTAGTGAGCATTGCACCGGAAACAAAAGCCGCAAATTTGCCTGAATATACCATTACAGTAAATGAAAGCGGCATCGCAGATTTTAAACACAAAGGACTTTTATTAGAGATTACCTTCACTGATGGTTCGACCTATGAATATTTCGGTGTGAATGCGAATGTGTATAAAAAGTTGATTAATTCAGATAAGCAAGTTCGATTCGCCAAGCGATTTATTTACGAATCGTACCTATACCGAAAATCGAAAAGTGCAACGGAGGGAGTAGGTTAAGGGTCTTTTTTTAATCTCTTACTTTTTATTCATTTCGGTTAATTTTTGGTTCATGGCTATTCAACTAAGTTTGAGCCAAAACTTGTCATCCCCTTGCTATTATTTTTTTAAGGTTGTTAAAAGCTGATAACCGAACACAGCGAAACCTATTTTTAGGTGCTTATTCTGAAAGAAAAAAAAGTTATATTTATCGGCTTTATAATTAATTAGTAAAATTGACGTGTATAAAATGAAACATATTTTTGGAGTAAAACCTCTTCTTAGCCGAAACGATCCCAAAAATGAAGCGATATCAGTCTTCTTGGGTAATTCATATCAATTTTTATGGATTGATATTACCGTTCGAATTATTGTTTTTTTAATTGTTATTTGGAAGCAAGAATTTGTTTGGGCTTTACTATTATTGAATTTCAGTTTTCTTTTGGTTACCACATATTACCTTAAACGAAGATTCAAGGGTATTCAAACTTATTTGCATTCTAGGCTCATTGCTTACCCAGATTTTAGGCAATCGTTAGAATCCAAAAATAAGTTATTTATATACCCAGAAAAATCCTTTAATAAAATCAAGTATTCTTTGTTTTACTCATTTGTATTTGTTTTATTATCATGCAGCCTTCTTTTTAATGATAACAATCAATTGTTCGTAATCAAGTTTGTTGCCGTATTTTTTGCTGCAGTGATTTCATTCTATTTTGCATGGAGATATAGTGCTATTTTTCTAAAAAGAGACGTCTCTTCTGTTTATATCCAAGGTGAAAAAGTTAACAATAAAAAGCTAACACAAATTAAGGATTATTTAAACATAGAAGATTTTATTAACGATTCATCGCTTCACTATAAAAACGACATGTTTATTTTGAAATTGGATAAGGATTTCAATATTTATAAAGAAAAACTAGAGACTTTTTTGCTTGAAAGTGTTTTCTTGGGTGCGCTAACGTTCACTACTTTTATTCAAATAATTGATGACAAAAACTTACAGGATTATATGATTAGCTTTAAATTATTCTTAAAAAATATGTTGAAACCAGAAATATGGGCAGGTAGTAAACTTCAAGAAACATTAGGTTTTGGGTTTTTATTAGTTGGTTCTGTTGTTTCCTCCATTATGTACATGGTTATACTTATGAAGCGATTCCCGATAATAAAAAGCATAGAAAATGTAAGGGGCCACTTAAAAATGGCGCAATTTTATAACGAAAAGGAGAACAATGAAACATCATTAGCATCGAAAGAAATTTATACTCAACAAATTCAAGTTGAAATTGCTAAATGCGAGGAGCAAAAAATAATTCTTGATTCAAATTTTAGAATAGTTTCTTTTTTTCGTGCCTCAGGTCTACTAAGTTTTTTCATGGTACTTTTAGTAGCCACCATGATGATTAGTTGGATATTTTTCATGTCCGCATTAATAGTTGTTTTGTACGTTGTTGTAGCGGCTAAAATGATTGATGACGATACGAAATGGAGACGTTTTATCATGAGTAATCAAAAACAAAAAGAGGCCAAAGGTGGTGAATAAGATATTTGTAAAATAAACAATTTATGGATAAATAGTATTTTTGTGCTGCCTAACCGATAAAACCGCTAATTTATTTTTAATGAAGTATTTCATCTTTTATACCTTATTCATTAATGGCTTAGTTTTTACCTCGAGTGCACAATGCGATCCATTAACGATCGTGGTGTTGGGTTCATCCACTTCTTTCGGAACCGGGGCATCTCATCAAGACAGTTCGTATGTAGGCCGATATTCTCGTTTTTTAGCAGATTCTGTTAACAAAGATTGTGTGATTTATAACCTGGCGCTTTCTGGTTATACAAGCTATAAAATTCAAGCTTCAGGGTTTATCCCTTCGAATAAAAAACAGAAGTACCTACCCGATACGTTAAGGAATATTACGCATGCAATCTCCTTGCATCCCGATGCGATAATTATCAATTTTCCCTCAAATGATGCAGGTGAGAATTTTTCCCTACAGGAACAAAAAGATAACTTCAAAAGGGTGACCGAACTAGCGGATTCGGCTGGAATTCCATATTGGATTACAAGCACTCAACCCAGAAATTTTACGGGAGATCCACTAGCGAATCAAAAGAAATTGTTGCTCACTGAAATGAAAACGATATTAATGGAGCTATACCCCGAAAGCTATATCGATTTTTATGAAGGTCTTCAAAGTAAAAATGGAAATATTTTACCTCAATATAATAGCGGCGACGATATTCACCTCAATGACCTAGGACATCAACTCCTCTTCACACGTATTAAAAACAAAGGGATTCATTGCATACTTTGTAAATAACAGCATCAATAGTTCACAGAAATAGAGGTGAAAACCCTAAAAAAGAAGAGACTTACTCTCTAATACAGCGGACATTGAACCCCATAATCCAACTGGTAGTGTGATTTACTAGCGTACCCGCATAATTTTCATCAAAGAATAAACTCACATAAGGAGTAGACTCAGCAACAGGTGATTGATATGCCCAGAAACACATGTCTTCACCAAGTCCACCACAACCAACATCTCTCCAACCGGCTGGTTGAAAATTCAATCCAGTTGTATTTGTTCCTGCATTACCATTCGTCCAACCTTCTGAACTGAAGGCATCTATTAAGCTCTTCTCCGCTAGAAATAGGTGGTTTTCCAATGTTCCCCAATCTCCTTCCGTTGGTAATCGCCATCCTTCTGGTGCCAGACCACGAGGGTCATTTAGGGCATATGAATTATATAATTTCCCGTAATTTTTCACTTCAATGTTAAGGTTGTCAATACTTAAATTGTAATAACACCATGCGGCTTGCTTATTAAATCCTGCTTCTTGCCATTCCTCATCAGATTGTGCTTGAGGGATAAGATCCCCATTTCGAAAAGTCGATACGGAAAGATTCTCAGCCATCCAGTTTTGTGGACCAACTTGAATTGATTTATTCGTTCTGATCCGTTCTTCAAGCGCATTTATTTTCTCATTCGCTTCTTTAATCTCTTTTTCATGCGCAATTCTTTCTGAACTTAATATTACTAACATACTATCCAAGCGAAGAGATAAGTTGGCAATTTGTTCTTTTTTAGATTGGGCATAATTCAAATTCACACTTAACATAAAAGCGAAAAATAGGATAGACTTCATTGTTACAAATTTATTTATTACTTAAAATTAATTATTATCCTCGGTTTAGCCATTTTTTTTTGGTTGGTTGTTTCATGGCTTGTTAACCAAGGTGGGATTAAAACTGGTAAATACCTTGCTTTTATTCTGTTCTGGGTCGTAAACAAGTTGGTAAAGATCTTTTCCCTCTTCGTATTCAAAATGATAACACAAGGAATTGATGCAATATAGAAAGTAAAGTTCGTACCCTTCCAACGCTCTTTCTGCATGAATGATGTATACAAAATTATCATCCGAAGGGTTGACAAAATAAGCAGAAAAAAACAAGTTTTTTCCCTTATTGAACACCAATTCTTCATTTGGGAATCGGTTGGCTTTAATAACTGAATTTACTAGTTTCTTGACATCTGCCTCTTTATCCAAGTGAACAAAAAAGTTACCAGCGCCAACTTCAATGAAATCTTCATTCATGTTTTGATATTGTGCCTTTAGTGTACTAGCTGCTCCGAATAGGAGGATAGCTATAAAAATAATTGCTTTCATGGGATGTATTTTTTAGTGAGTTATTTATTATTTTTCTTGTTGCTCTTTCCTTGATTAGGTGATAATCCAGTTATCGCGGGATCATAAATCAATGAAATTCGCCTATCGTTTTCTGTGATATCATAGAAATAACGATACCTATTTTCCATATAGTAACAGAAAATGTTGTACCCGTACACTTCTTGGTGCTTGGCTTTGACACAATGAATTATTAAGACATACTCACTATTCAATGGATCAATGTAGGACCTTGCCAGGATCAAATTTGACCCTTTTTCAAAGGTGAAATCGGTATTCATTTTGTTATCTTTTAATGTTTCCAAAATGATGCGTTTTACATCTGTTTCTCGCTGCACAAATAAGAAGTAATTTCCCTTTCCAAATTCCTCAAATTTTTGCATGGTCATCCATTGAGCTTGACTAGTAGGAATATATAGCAGCAGCAGCGCAACAAGGAGCGTATTTCGTTTCATAGTAGTTGATTTTAGAGTGAATTTTTTGTTGATGCCTCAACATTTTTACTCGAGTACATTAGAAGAAACGCTTTGGAAATTTTTGGTCACAAAAAAAGATGAGAAGTAGTTTTCGATTGTGGTAATTATATTTCCAAGCGCCTTATTCTACCTATAGGATTGGTACATTATTTTTAGTTGGCACAAGTGGTATTTTCGTCGCAACATTCCATTTTTGGTTGGGAATGTCCATTATTTTGAATGACTTCTATTTTGGGACTGATGTAAGGAATCCCCAAATTCAATCCTCTCAAAATCATCAAAAGGGCAGCAATACTTAGGAAATACGGAATAGTTTTTTGAAAAGCTATTCTTTTTTTGACCGTATTTGTATAAAGCGAAAAGAAAAAAAGACTTGGAAGCGTTCCTAATCCGAATGCTATCATACACAAAATACTACCAAGCGTTGAGGCACTGGCAATTGCATTTAACAAGCCAAAATAAACCAAACCGCAAGGTAACATGCCGTTCAAAAAACCGGTACCTAGGAGTAAAGACTTATTCGGATCGTCTTTGAGTTTTCGATATAAATGGGATAATTTCCGACTTATAAATCCCGTTAAGGAATGTTGAAATGGCAAGGAATTACCTAAGCTAAACCAGGCCATTATTAGCATTAATATTCCAATAGAAATACTGATCCATTGCAAAGGAATAAAGAGAAATAGACCGATTCCAACCCATCCACCAATTAAACCTAAAAGAGCATAGAATCCAATCCTTCCAGCATGATAAATAAGAATATCGGGCACCGTTTTCTTAAATCCTTTTGTGGAGGTTGGAACAACGAGAACCAAGGGACCACACATTGCTACACAATGCAATGAACTAGATATTCCAATAATAAATCCGCTAATAATTGACCAGATCATTTAATTTCTATAGGAAAGTTTTGAATACAACTATCAGCATGAATAACATATGAAGCTGTCACCTCATAGTGCCCTTTATTCAAAAATCCTTTTCGAAGGAGGTATTTATTTTGCTTCGTAAAATGCAAGGTCAGTTCCTTGTCCAGTCTTTTATCATTGGGCCGCATGAAGTACAACTTAAGTTTAATGGGCATTAACGAATCAGGTATTTCTACCAAAATCATTTCATTGATTACTGCGCTCAATTTAAGCGGGGATTTAAATCTTTGCGCGTTTTTTTGCGCATTGATATCATATTGATACGCTCGATCCTTTAAGTAATAGTCATCGCTAACTAAATCTGAACCTGCTTTTTGCATAAGTATTCCAAGTGTTACAATAAATACAACAAAGAGAATCATGCTAATGATAATACCGTTTCTAAATTTCATAATTATATAAAGGGGCCAATTATTTTCGTTTTCTTTTTTTCAATTAACTTATGATTCCCATATATTTCAATGGTAATTTTTTTTTCTCCATCTTCCAGCATTGAATTGGGGGCTTTTATTAAAAAACGATCTTTTAATTGTTTCCCTGAATTCAGTTGCATTTTCTTTCCAATTTTTTCAAGAGTAACCCTTTTATCAGAGCAATTTAGGTTGATTTCATAATTCTTGTGCGTCTTATTTAGAATGCTAATTTCAAATATATTCGTAATCATTCCATCATCAGTTATCGTATATGTAGAACCTCTTTGTCGCATGATTTCGGTTTCAAAATCTTTGCGAGTTAGCATCAGACCGAGCAAAACACCTATTAAGGCTAAAAGTAAAATTGAATATGCTTTAACCCTGGTGGTCCATTCAAACCCTTTTTTTTCTTTGATGCCATTTTCTGATACAAAACGAATTAAATTTTGTTCCATTCCAACAGCATGCATCATACTATTGCATTCATCAATACAAGCGGTGCAATTAATACATTCCATTTGCGTCCCATTTCGAATATCAATGCCCGTTGGACATACCTGTACACAACGGTTACAATCAATACAATTTCCTTTCTGAACTTCCTCTCGATTTTCACCTTTATGAATTTTCGCTCTAGGTTCCCCAATGCCTTTATCATACGCAACAACCATCGTATTGCGATCCAACAGCACTCCTTGCAATCTACCATATGGACAAATAGTAGTGCAAACTTGTTCCCTTAACCAGGCGAAAACGCCATAAAAAACTAAGGTGAAAATAGCAATCGACATCAGGCCACCTAAATGATGTTTTATGTCATCATTTTGTATGGACCATAAGTGTTCACTTCCGATAAAATAGGCAAGGAAGGTGTTTGCAATTAGAAATGATACGATCAGGAATGAAGTGTGTTTGGCAATTTTTTTGGCAATTTTAGAGGCACTCCACTTTGCTTTGTTTAGTAATTGCTGTTCTTTAAAATCTCCCTCTATCCAGTATTCAATGCGTCGAAATATCATTTCCATGAATATAGTCTGGGGACAAACCCAACCACAAAATAATCTACCGTAAATAATGGTGAAGAAAATTATAAAAACGATGAAAAGAATGAATCCTATGGCGAATAGGTATAAGTCTTGTGGCCAAAATATATTTCCAAATAAGACAAATTTTCTATCGATAATATTGAACAAGAGTAAGGGTTCTTGGTTGATTCTTATGTGTGGTGCACTAAATAAGAAAATAACTAAAAAGTAGCTGGTAATTTTTCGCCATTCATAAAGTTTCCCTTTAGGTCGTTTTGGAAAAATCCACACTCGTTTCCCCTGCTCATTAACGGTCGAGATATGATCTCGAAATTCGTCCGCTTCCATAAAACTATTTTTCTATTTTATCTCCTTGTGCTGGTTTTGTTCCTTGAATGAATGGTAACTGAAGAACATAGCTAGAAACTTGTTGAATTTCGACTGGGTTTAATTTAGAGGCATGCTCAGGCATACCATTAGGTTGCCCATTTTTAATTGAATAAAAAACATCTTTAATATCAAAACCATAAATCCATGCCTTATCCGTTAAATTAGGGCCCACATCTCCTTCGCCCGTTTTCTTATGACACAAGATACAGTTTGTATTGAAAATGTCTTTGCCTTTTGCCAAGTCATCAGGCGCTATTAGTAGTTTCACGTTGGTTTCATCAACGTTCATAGCGTTTTGAGAAAGGTATGCTTTTATATCGCGATTGGCCTGAATAACCTCCTTGTCGTAGGCTTTGATTTGAAGGTCGGAATATCCAATGACATGATAATTGAATAAATAAATTACCGCAAATACTATCGTTGCAATAAACCCCCATGTCCACCAAGGCGGAAGATTATTATCCAATTCACGAATTCCATCATATTCATGATCCATTAGAATTTGGTGTTCTAATTCGATAGGAACGGTATCGGTCAAAATAGCATTAAACTTTTCAAGCACTTTTTTTGGAACTTTCACTTCTTTTTCCGGAAGAATCATGGTCATAAACCGTTTGAAGATCGCTCTTAGGTAAAGCAATACACCTAATAATAACAGGTCTATCGCTAGTAAAAAATATAGGTCTGTTTTTTCCACCAAAAGCCATGGCATTTTTTCGGTCGTTTCTCCATAAGACATAAAGTTAAACCCATATACCTGTGAATTAGACCCCATCAATCCAAATGTGATTATCAAAATAATTATCGGAAGAAGATGGGATCCTTTTGCTATTTTTTCCTTGAAAAAGTCTGATTTTATTAAACTAATAATTGATGCGGACATGATTAATATCGCAATGATGAGAATTATTCCGAGCACTAGAAAGCCGTAGAAAACTTCTAGATTACTAACATAATTAGGAATTATTTTTACCGTCTTTTTATTCGTTTTAAGATCGTTCGGGTTCACAGCGATAGCTGGCGAATAGGAATCAATATAAGTAAAAATGGCATCTAACTCTCCCTTTGTTACCGTTTGATTGGGCATAACTGTCGGACTATAATCTTTAATTTGAGTGGCCATTTTACTTTCTCCAGAAACGATAAGACCTGCTGAGTTTTCAACCCATTTGTATATTAATTCACCTTCTTGAGCGGCTTCCCATTTGGCTTTAACCCCCATTAATTTAGGCCCCGTTCCGTTTTTGTCTTCCATATGACAAGTGTTGCAACGAGATTTAAACAATTGTTTTCCATCCTGGCCTACAAGGGAAAAAGGAAGGGTAAAAGTGAAAATTGCTATCCAGCGTATGAACTTGTTTCTCATGATATTCATTAATTAATCGTTGATAGAATCTTTTAAAGGCATTTCACTTAATTCTTCAATGGTAGATTTCGACATGCGAATTACTTTGTACACCACCAAAAGAAAAAAAGTGCTAAACAATACAAGTGATATTAATGGAAAGTATTCCACATTGTAAATACTCGTTAAATTATGTTTTATGAATCTTAACATCCTTGTTATTTTTTATTATTAACTTTTTTAACATCTGTTCCTAATCGTTGTAGATAAGCGATTAGAGCAATCAATTTTTTAGTTTCAAGTTCCTTGATTTTGGAAGCTTCACTTACTCCATTTAAGGCTCCTTTAGGCGTATTTTTGACAATGTCAGTGGCAATTAAATGTGCTTGATTTTTCAAATCAGCCGCTGCTTTAAGGTCAAACCCACGCAGGTAGGGCACGCCCAATGTTTGCATGGCGCGAATCTTATTGTCGATCATTGAATAATCAATGTTATATCGTTCTCCTTTTAACCAGGCATATGCAGGCATTATGGATCCTGGAGAAACAACTTTTGGTCGGATTAAATGTTGGTAATGCCAAAAGTTACTACGCACACCTCCTTCTCTTGCCAAATCGGGTCCGGTTCTTTTTGAGCCCCATTGGAAGGGATGGTCGTATACAAATTCACCCGATTTAGAGTATTCTCCATACCTCACAGTTTCAAAACGCAAGGGGCGAATAAGCTGCGAATGACAGTTGTAGCATCCCTCGGAAATATAGACATCTCGCCCTTCTAATTCTAATGGCGTATAAGGCTTCACTTCTTTAATTGTGGCGATATTACTCTTCACAATCATAGTAGGAATTATTTCCACGATGCCGCCAATGCCCACAATAATGATACTCAACACCATGAATTTTATTGGTTTTCTTTCGATGGCTCGGTGCCAATATTCTTTTTCATGTGCTACATTTTCAACTCGTAATGCTGGAGCTTCCGCTTCTTCATTGGCTAGGAATTGACCTGCTCTAGCAGTTTTAACAAGATTGTAGAACATCATTATTGCACCGGTTAAATACAATAATCCCCCCAAAGATCGCAGTAAATAGAAATTTTTCATTTCTATACTTGTCTTGATAAAATCGGCATTTACCAATGTGCCATCCATTTTGAATTCTTGCCACATTAAGCCTTGCATGAATCCCGCGATATACATTGGAATGGCATAAAGTATAATCCCTAAGGTTGCCAGCCAGAAATGTTGATTGGCCATTCTTTTGGAGTAAAGTTCCGTTCTAAAAAGTTTTGGGAACAACCAGTATAATACACCAAAAGTCAACATGCCATTCCATCCTAATCCGCCGATGTGAACGTGGGCAATAATCCAATCTGTAAAATGTGAGATTACGTTGATGTTTTTTAGCGAAAGCATGGGGCCTTCAAACGTAGACATCCCGTAACACGTTAAGGCCACCACCATGAATTTCAGCATTACATCGTCCCGTACTTTATCCCATACACCACGTAAAGTCAATAATCCATTTAACATTCCCCCCCATGATGGCGCGATTAACATAACAGAAAAAGCCACCCCTAAACTTTGCGCCCAATCTGGAAGAGTTGAATATAATAGATGATGAGGTCCTGCCCAGATGTAAATAAAGATCAAAGACCAAAAGTGAATAATGGATAATCGATAAGAATAAACGGGACGTCCTGTTGCTTTTGGAATAAAGTAATACATCAATCCTAGGTATGGCGTTGTAAGGAAAAATGCCACAGCATTATGTCCATACCACCATTGAACTAAGGCGTCTTGAACTCCCGCATACCAGGAGTAACTTTTGAAGAAGCTGATAGGTAATTCAAAAGAGTTAAAAATATGCAACATAGCAACGGTTACGAAAGTGGCGATGTAAAACCAAATGGCTACGTATAGATGTTTTACCCTTCTATTTAATATTGTTGCAAACATATTCCAACCCCAAACCACCCAGATAAGTGCAATTAATATATCAATCCACCATTCTAATTCTGCGTATTCTTTCCCAGAGGTTATTCCAAACGGAAGGGTCGCAACCGCGCAAACGATAATAAATTGCCATCCCCAAAAATGAACAACGCTTAGTTTATCACTCCACATTCTAGTTTTTAACAAACGTTGAAGCGAATAATAAACCCCCATGAAGATTCCATTCCCTACAAATGCAAAAATAACGGCATTCGTATGCAAAGGCCTAAGCCTTCCAAAACCCAGGAAATCGAGACTTAGGTAGTCGTTAAAAAATTCAGGAAAAGCTAATTGTAAGGCAATTATTAATCCCACTAACATCCCTGTGATGCCCCAAATTATGGTGGCATATGCAAACCATTTTACAATCCTGTTGTCGTAACTAAACTTTTGTACTTCCATGTTTATGATCTATATTTTTAACTTCATCATCAAATAGAATCCTAACAGATGGGGTGTAATCGTCGTCGAATTGACCTGATTTAGACGCCCATAAAAAAAGACCTAAAAAAAGTAATGCAATTAGCAAACTCACTACCAGCATGATATATATTACTCCCATGGAACAAAGGTAAAAAGGAGAAAAATCTTAAATTATGATTGTAATTTGCTAAAAAACTGATTTTAGTCAGTTTTTTAATGACCTAAAACGTATGAAAATTAAGGAGGTGCTGAGCAAGACAATCGTAATGGAACTCAAAGGCATTAAAATAGCAGCTATTAAAGGGCTTAACATGCCTGAAACAGCGATGATTATCCCAGTTAGATTGTATAATATGGAAAATCCAAGACAAATTTTTAGTACCAATCTAGAAAATTTTGAAATGGCAATAAAATCATCTAATTTGTTAAGTTTTTTCGCATCTAATATCGCTTCTGATGAGGGCGTGAATTTAAACATGTCCTCTGATATGGCAATACCAATATCCGCTTTAGCCAATGCGCTGGCATCATTCAATCCATCGCCTAACATCATTACTTTTTCACCCTTGGATTGCAAGTTTTGAATGAATGTGTGTTTTAAAGTCGGTGATTGGAGAAAGTAAATATTTTCTTTTTTAAACCCAATTTCGAGTAAGGAGGGTAAGTCAGTATCTGTATCTCCTGAAAGGACAAAGTTTTTTGTTTTGTGTAATCTTGATAGCAACGATTTTATATCACTTCTAAATTGACTTTTGAATACATATTTCTGAATGGTAATTCCATTTTTTGTGAAAAATAATTCGTTGTTGTTGTGATTTCCTTGTTGGGTAAATGCAGCATTACCTAGTTGATAATCATCATTTCCAGTAGATACTTCAATGCCCTTTCCAACATGCTCCTTAAAGGATTTGAATGCTATAAAATCCAAATTTTCATTAGCTAAAAATCTATGTAATGCCGCGGATAATGGATGTGTAGAAGACCCTGTCATTTCAAAAAGGATGGATTGAGCTTCAATGGATACTTCTTCTCCACTTGGGATAATTTCCATTTGTTGTGGATCCGTAAGTGTTCCTGTCTTGTCAAATACGATGGCAGTAATTCCATCCATTGATTCCACCACATCTATATTTTTTAGGTAACAACCCAAGCTTCCCATTTTGCGCATGGCATTCCCATAGGTAAAGGGTGTTGATAGCGCTAAGGCGCAAGGGCACGCGACAATTAGCACTGATACTACCACTTTTAAAATCATTTGAGGGTCAATTGTTGCCCAAACGATGGCGGCAATAGCACTAATTATCAATACAGTATATAAAAAGAGCGCAGAAATTTTATCCTGATATCGAATTTTTTGGGTTTTGTTTTTGTTGTGCAATGATTCGTTCCATAACTGCGTAAGATGGGACCGGTCAGATTTCCGTTTAACTTCCATTTCCGCGATATTTCCCATAATTTTTCCCCCAGCATACAATTCTTCGCCTTTATATTTATAGATCAAGGACGATTCACCCGTCACGAAACTATAATCAATAATGGATTCAGTATTTAATAATACGGTGTCACAAGGGATGATTTCTTGATTCCGAATTCTAATTATGTCCCCAATTTCTATTTTTTCAATTGGTAGAATTTCCTCTTTTTTGTCCACTAATACCCTTACCGCAACAGGAAAATAGGAAGTATAGTCTCTATCAAAGGTTAACGATTGATACGTGGTGTTTTGAAACCATTTCCCGATTAACAAGAAAAATATAAATCCGGAAAAACTATCCATGTATCCTGGCCCTTCCTGATTAATTATTGAGTATACACTTTGAGAATATAAGGCAATAATACCTAGGCTGATCGGGACGTCTAGGTTTAAATGATGGCTGCGAAGTGCTTTATAGGCTGAAACATAGTATTCTCTTGCTGAAATTAACAAAACGGGTACAGAGACCGCAAATGAAAGCCAAGATGTGAAGGCCCGTATGTCTAAGTTTTGTTTACCAATTCCTGTATATTCCGGGAAACTCCAAAGCATTATTGATCCAAAGGCAAACCCAGCAATTCCAATTCTCAAAAGAAAATTATGATTTGATTTAGCCGAACTATTTTGTTCTTGAAAATTGGGAGGGTACCCAAGATTATCCAATAGTAAAGCCAATTCACTTAATGGTAAGTGTTCTTTTTTAAAGGTAATACTTGCCTCTTTCTTTGTGAAATGTACTTGTGAAGTGACGATGTTCTTTTCAATCTTATGGGCATTTTCTAATAAGTATATGCAAGATGAGCAATGAATATTGGGTAATTTTAGCACCACCTTAATTAGTTGTTCATCTTCAAACTTCACGTATCTTTTCTTTATTTCGGGAATATCCAAAAAGGCATATTTATCGTTGGTTGTTTGTACTGGCTTTGTGCCAGGAGACCTTTCAAATTTATAAAAGTCAACAAGGTCATTGCTGCTTAGTAGTTGAAACACGCTTTTACATCCACTACAGCAAAAGGATTTTTCTTTATACAAAATAGGCCGGAAGCCCAATTGATCACCACAATGAAAACAAGTAGGTTTCATTAAATTGTTTTAGAAAACAGTTGGTTCCCCATTTCGAAATTGTGTAACTTATAGTCAAATGCCATACAGATATTTCGAATAAAACTTCGTCCTTTTAGACTTACAACTACGATTTCCCCATCGATTTTTACCAATTCATCTTGTATCATAGGCTCAAGTTTTTTTCGTATTTCCATCCAATAAGCTTGTGTTTTTGGCAATTCTGTCCTAAAGTGGCACATTAAATCCAGTATTTGTTTTCGGGTAAACAATTCATTTTCATCGAGTATATGTCCTTTGAATACCGGCAATTCACCTTTATTTACTTTGGCAAGGTACGTTTCAACCTCCTTTTCATTTTGGGCAAAAGCACCCCATGAATCCGAAATGGCTGACATGCCTAATCCTATCATGGTAGCCGATGATTTGGTGGTATATCCCATGAAATTACGGTGTAATTTATTTGTGTTAAATGCCAAGCTTAAACTATCGTTTGGCAAGGCAAAATGATCCATTCCAATACTTATGTATCCTTTAGAAATAAGATAGGCGGTTGCCATTTCATACAATTGCATTTTTTCTTGTTCTTGCGGAAGATCCAATTCGCTATAGCCCCTTTGACCTGTCCCTTTAATCCAAGGGACATGTGCATAACTATAAAGCGCAATTCTTTCAGGCATTAACTTCATTGTTTGTTCAAGCGTAGCTAAAAACCCCGCTATTGTTTGAAAGGGTAATCCATAAATTAAATCGTGGTTGATAGAGGTGTAACCTATCTTTTTTGCCAATTCATGCACGTTTTTCACTGTATCAAAGTCTTGAATTCTGTGGATCGCTTTTTGAACTTTCAAATCATAATCTTGAATGCCAAAACTTACTCTTCTGAAGCCTAGGTCAAATAAAACCTGTAAATGTGCAGGTGTTGTACTTGATGGGTGGGCTTCAAAACTCATCTCGCA
The DNA here is from genome assembly GCA_903939755.1 of uncultured Flavobacteriales bacterium. Taxonomy (GTDB): domain Bacteria; phylum Bacteroidota; class Bacteroidia; order Flavobacteriales_D; family Crocinitomicaceae; genus UBA952. The sequence goes on from CAJAII010000038.1 coordinate 32,959, forward strand.
ATTCCCATTTGGAACGGATGGTTTGATGGCATGTATGAGTCTTTCCAATTCTTTGGTCGAAAAAAAAGTTGGTGTTCCTCCTCCTAAGTGGAGTTCCTTAAGTTGGAAATCTACATCGATAACTTCTTTGTATAGTTCCCACTCCTTAATTAATGCATCAATGTATGGGCTCTCAACTTGATGGTTTTTTGTAATTCTTTTGTGACATCCACAAAAGGTGCATAAACTTTCACAAAAAGGGAGGTGAATATAAAGTGCAATTGTTTTGGTGTCTGACTTAACTAATTCAATTTTCCATTCTTTTTCTGTCATGGAACTATTTTTCCAAAAGGGTACTGTTGGATACGATGTATACCTTGGGCCTGGCACATTATATTTTGAAACCAATGGATTAACTAGCATTTTGCAAAATTAAATGGAAACAGGCTAGTAAAAAATGACAATCGTCATAGAAAACGGAATGTTATTAGTATATTTGTTAAAAGCCATTAGTTAATGCTAGAGAAAGATTTCCGTCAGGTTTCATGTAGTACTTGTCATCAAAGAAAGGAAAATTTATTAGGCGGCTTGGGTTGTGATGAAATCTCCCATATTGAAGATCACAAATCTTGTAATTATTATAAAAAAAACCAATCGCTTTTTATAGAGGGTTCTTATCCTAGAGGGGTATTTTGTATTAATGAGGGTAGGATCAAAATATATAAAAGAGGCAACGAAGGTAAAGAACAAATCATTCAAATCGCAAAGGGAGGAGACTTAGTTGGGTTTAGAGCCATGTTTTCGGAAGATGTATATAAAGTTTCAGCAGAGACCTTAGAAGAATGCAATATTTGTTTCATAAGCAGAGAGGATTTTCTTTCCCTTATGGATAGTAACCCAACATTAAGAAAAGGAATAATTAAAGAATTATCTACAGAGTTGGCTGATCGTGCTAATTTTATTACCAACATGGCCCAAAAATCCGTCCGTGAAAGATTGGCATTTAGCCTACTTCTATTAATGGATATCTATGTAGGTGAACCAATCAATCTTTCTAGAGAAGACATGGCTAATTTTGTGGGTACGGCAACTGAAACATTAATTCGTTTATTGAAGGATTTCAAGGAAGAAGCATATATTGAAACACATGCCAGGAAAATCACCGTGCTTGATCGAAATAAACTGATGTCGATCGCCGGGATTTAATTCGTTTAACAACTTTTCGCTGTTGTTTTTTAATGCTCGACAACCACAAACCCATGCATTTGAACAGGTTTACCTCCCTCCATAATGGCATCGATTAAATAGAAATAGGTACCTTCTGTCACTAAGTTTCCATTTTGATCTGTTGCATCCCAAGTGCCGCTAGGGTCATTGTATTCATATATAAAATTCCCCCAACGGTTCATAATAACACAATGGAAGCTTAGAATTCCATTTGAATTCACATAGAACAAGTTGTTCCCTGCTGTGGAGGAAAGACTCACAATATTTGGCACTTCGATATCGCATGGATAAAAATTAACAGTTGCTGTGTCTGAAGCGCTATAACATTCATTTGAGCTGGTATAGACGTATTGCCCAGTTTGATTCACACTGATGGATGGCAAGGTACTGCCATTGTTCCAACTTCCTGTTAAAGTAGGGACATAATTAGCTTGCAAGGTAAATTCGGATAGCGTTGAATTTTGTGGAATGGGGTAAGAAATTTGCACTAAGTTGATACTTGTTCCTATACAAGATGAGGTGTCCATAAGTACGGTTTGTAAATAGGCAGGAAAATGCACCACTTGACTTAATACTTGATTACAAGCAAGATCAGTGAAGGTTATCGTATATATTCCGGCATAATTGGTCCAGATTAATGGATTGTTCGATGTCGGATTTGAAAAATTAACACAGGTATCATTGCAGCTCCAAACTCCTCCTTGATCGGAGATCGTTCCCGAAATTTGATATTGATAGTTGCACGCTAATGCATCAACGTCTATGATAGGAGAAAGCTGAAAATGAACGTTCAAGGTATCACTATGATTACAAACATTGTCGGTATAAACGAGTTGGTAAATCCCCGGGTTATTGGGGGTGAGGGATGGATTTAAACTTTGACTTGTTGGAGCAAAATTTAATGTGTTACCAGGATTTGATAGGTAGGACCATTGTCCTCCTCCAGCCGGTGTGATGGTGCCATTGAGTGTTAAATTCATGGCGCAAATCGTTGTGTCAGCCATAACACTGGGTGAAATTGGCAGGGTGAGATCCACGTTCAATAGCTGATTGCAGGCATCATCTGCAAATGAAATAGTATAAGTTCCGGGTGAATTAATGGTAATTATTGGACTTAAACTAGTTACATTATTAAAACTAATCTGGTTGGAAGCACTGCTCCATGTTCCGCCATTGGAAACTACGGGTGGCGCTTGAAAAACAGGGTCACACACCAATGTATCATTAAAAATGACAGCTGAATTTGCCCCTGTAACTAGGAATGTCGTGTCGCTTGCACATAAACCAAACGAATCTAAAAGCGAAACGGTGTACGTTCCAATCGGTAACTGAGCACTGAACAAAGTGTCTAAGGCAGGATTTCCTAAACCCCAAGATATGCTCGAATAGTACAATGGATTTTGCAAGCTGACCGTCGCTGCAGTGTCGGGAGGACAATAGCTTAGCGATCCCAATAAATCAATGGGAATTGGATTAATAACAATAAAAGAATCTGCTATGTAACGATAACAGCCATTCAAACTAACGGTTACCCCGAAAAACTGAGTACTATTGATGGTATTAGTGCTATCAGTGACAAAGTCATCCCAAAGATAGGAATCATATGGTCCATTTGCGACGCCCAAATCAATGCTTCCGCAGGTGTCAACAGTTTGTAGATAGGAAGAATCCAAGGCGTTTAAGGTTGTATCTATTTGAATAACAAAGGGAAGTACAGTTACACCAGGAGGTACCGCATTATCAGTAGCTGTAACGGTGATGTTGTACACCCCAAGATTTCCAGCATTTCCAACTGCTTGCAGAATGATGGAGGCAGAATTCCCAGGATTATTAGCTACTTGAGTGAGCGTTGTTAATCCTCCATTATTGTAGGTTATAGTGGTAGTTTGCCCTACTTCAGGAGATAGAAAGTCAAGTGAAAAAATAGCGGTGTCTCCAATGGAACAAATTTTTAGGGTATCACAACTTGCAATTCCTTGTGGAATAGGGGGGATATTGCCTGTATTAGAAGCATCAAAAGCAAAACTCTTATTATCTAACCAATCAATACCATCAGGCGATCCTTGGGGTCCATCAAAACTTCCACCAGCATGGTCAAAATAGCTGATTAAAAAGTACGCAATACCATCGCCACTATTTGCTCCACAGGTCGCAGGGGTGCCATAAAATCCGTTAACTCCAGAAGAGGCATCTCCGGTTGTCCATTCCATGTCTTGGTAGCAAAAAGCGACGTTTCCACCTTGAATGACCGGGTCGGAACCATTGGTAATTATTAATTGAAAGGTATTTAGTTTATCGCCGTGCATACTGTAATAGCCGACATCTTCCCAATTGATATACACCGCAGTGGGGGTCACTTTATAGACTACTTGTCCGTTTCCATTTCGCGTATCCACATCCGCCCAAAAAGGAGCAACAATAGAATTAATTACGGATGGAAAAGCGGATGCCGAAAAGATAGACATAGGACCATTGAAGGTAATATTCCCATTGTTATTGATGTAAATACCATTATAAATGGTGCCATATAAATTAAACGAGAATGGAATCGGAATGTAAACCGATGAGCCATCATCATTAGGCAACATAGCTAAGGTGTAAGTCGCATCTGGTTCAATATAACAGTTACAGGCGGATGCTTTTTCTGTATGCCCGGGTTTTACTTTAACTTTTGCTGTAGGAAGTGTGTTGTTAGAAGGGATAATTTGAACGGTTCCTAATTGGCCTTGCTCTTTCAGTTGATGGTATAAGGGTGATTCTACTACTACTACTTGTGCAGTGGCTTTTGAATAGGAAATCAACATCCAAATTGATATTCCAATACCTACTTTCAAAACACGGACATTCAAATTAGTAAAATTCATAAAAAGGATTTTTGTAAAAATGCTGCTACCAAGCGTCTAAATTAACTAAATTAATTGGAAGGCACGGATATGGTCAAGTAGCTGCATTTGAAGTAATAAAACTAATTTTTTAGTATTTTTACCCCATGAAATTTTGTATTGTATTCCTGTGTTGTTTATCCTTGGTATCTTGTGTTCAAATGAATTACATCAAAGATGTGGTTCCCATTACGCAAAAACATCAAATTATTGCTGTGCTTCCGCCGATTACGACCATCGAACGGAAAATATGGATGTCGGATGATAAGTACAGGGAGTTGACCATACAAAAGCAAAATGAATTACAGAAAAAACTAATCAAATCTTTCGAATTCCGTTTCAAAAATGGGACCTCCTTTGTTGAGATCATGGATGTGCAATTAACAAATGATGTGGTTACTCCCTTGGGATATCCTCAAGTTCAGTTCAGTCCTGTTGAATTGTGTAAAAGATTAAACGTGGACGCCGTGATTGAAACTCGAATTGATATTCGGGAACCCACAAATGAATTAACGGCACTTGTTTTTCAAAACAATGGAATGTCGAATCTCTATACTAATACACTTAATTTGAAAGCAATTCTCTACGACACCTTGCATTCAGTCCCACTCTGGGAATTAGTAGATGTCCGCTATGGTTACTTGGGCTCTATTAAATTATCAATGCAACGGAAATCTATTAGCCGCACAACTCGAAATTCGCCTTATAACATCAAGAAAAATCCCTTTAAAAAATTATATTTGGAAAGCATTAAAGAGCAGTAGAGGGGGGATTGATGAATAGATAACTAACAAGTCGCTTTGGTTTATCATTTTTCTATATTTATAAAATGGGCAAATAGATGGCTTGGCCGTCTTCATTCTATAATCCATTCTTGTAACGATTCAACCCTTTTTCATTTTGAAAAATGATGTCGTTTAGTCGATTGATTGAAAAATGACATCTGAATTTAAGTAATGTATCATCCAATTTACTTCCAATGAAACATCGAATTCAATTATTGTTATTGATATTATTTCCGCTTTTAGCAACTGGGCAGAAAATGAGAATCATTACAAAAGAAGATTATCCAACCTTTTTTGACTATACTAATCCCTATTCATTGGTTACTATTTTAACTAATAATCAAGAGATTATCCCTTCTTTGATTAAAGAAAACGACTATACGGGAGTTTATAGCCAATATATGTTGAATGATATGGGTTTTGATTCAATTGAATTCACTTCGTTTACATCTTGGACAGACTTTATCATTTATTCTCCGGAATTTGAATCTGAATGGTTTCTTTTTAAAACAGCCCAAACGAAAGAAGATTATTTGGATTCTATTTCTTCTAATAGGGAGTATGATTTAATCACGAAAATGAATAAAGAGGTTTTTGCCCGATCGTGGGACCATGCTAAGGAATTCTCTTTTCTGAAACTGCCTTTTGATTACTATTTTGATGTTCAACACATTGTGGCGTTTATTTTAGAAGAAAAAAACGATGAGATTTGGGTGCATTTTGTTTCTACTATTCAAGGAAAAAACGTCATTGGTCTTTCCCTTTTAAAAGAACAAGTCGCAAATGGAGATAATTTTACATTTTGGACTAAATTAGATGAGTCAACTTCAAATCTTGTAAATGATTATTTTCATAAACTTGCCTTGGAAGCGTATGAGTCAAATAAAGATTCAGATTATCAAGGTACCAATTACTGTGATTATAATAAATATTCATTCAATTCTTATCGGCGAAATGATGATGATTATATGAATGCTTATGAGTTATCATTAAATGCAATAAGTCCCAATGTAGGATTACTTATGAATACGCAACATGACGCGAAAGGACTAACTATCATTACAAGTACTCAAAAATTAGGGGATACGATAAAATTATATGAGTGGTGGTATGACAACATAACCTTTCCCCTATATAAATCCACTGAAAATTGGTATGAATTTATGGATTCAATTGATTATATCATAAATGAGGGCGGCTTAATTATTGAGGAGGCAATTTTGCATGAGAGTTTTCTGAATACCCCCCTTAATGAGCCGCTTCGTTTACCTAAAAAATCTAATATATATTGGGTGGAATCCAATGACCAGGGTATTTATGTATCTTTTTGTGTGAATGATGAGCTAAAAAATAAGCGTGTCATGGTAAATCAATTTTGTTTCACGCATCAAGGTCTTAATGGTATTGAGAGCCATATGCAGTATTTTAATTCTCCAAACGATATTTACCCGGCTTTCCCCTTAACATTACCCAGCGAAGTATCTTCGATTATGACTTGTTTAAAACAATTTAATCATCTCAAATTAAAAAGAATTGATTTTAAAACCGTGCAGCAAATACTAAAACTGAGTAACAAACAACTAACATTTTAATTATGAGAAAGCCCTTCTTTTTACTTATCGGACTGGCCATTTATTTATCAAGTTATGCGCAAAATCAAGCAGTAATTGGCTTTCCAGAGTATAAATTATTGTACCGGGGACATCATAACATCATTGAATGTGCCATGAACGATGCCGATTCCACCTACCTAACCTGTCGGGAGGACCAAGGGACTATTAGTGTCATAAACTTTACAGATGCTAATGGTGAAACAGCTTGTTTTGATGTTTTGGTCTATTATAATGTAAGTTCCTTTGAGTTAGAAGTTCACGCGATAAAAAATAATAGTGATTATATTGTTCGAAAGGAAACCTTCCGTGTAAAAGAGGCTCCTTATCCTGTTATTGTGCCCACAACAATTTCGCACAGCGTGGGTGCACGTGTTGACATTCACTTGAGTAATGATAGCCCCATCTCTAATGCAACTTTCGTTGTAACCGGAGGCACAATAGATGACATTCCATTTTCTGGGAATTTAATTCCGGGTAGTATTGTAGCAAAAGTTAAGCCGGGTAAAAAAGTAGCGATAGAAGTTTTCTATACGCTAAACGGAGTAAGGGCTTCCACGCCTGTTCAAGGCATATTAACGGTAACGAATTAAATTATTCTTGCGCTAGATTTTCGTGTCGTATTGTCAATCTTTTATAGTTTTCAAAAACTTCTAGGATTCTAAAGGCTTTAAGTTAATACCATAGCGATTTTCAAAATTATAACGCCAACAATCATTCATTCACTATAATTTCTAGTATATTCGCAATTAAAATATGTAAATATGAAAAAGACTTTATTGTTTATAGTGTTGACTGGCTTATCTTTAGTAAGTAATGCTCAAAATGCGGATGAAATAGTTGCAAAATATTATGAAACTATTGGCGGTAAAAATTGGGAGGCTGTAACAGGAATTCTCATGACGGCTAATGTGGATGCTGGTGGAATGAAAATCCCGCTAGAAATTGTTCAAATGAGTGATGGTAGAATGTACACAAAAATTAATTTTCAAGGTCAAGAAATGATTCAAAATGCCTTTGATGGTGTGACAAGTTGGAGTACAAATTTTATGACCCAAAAAGCAGAAAAAAGCACTTCTGATGACAATGAAAATGCAAAACGTTCTTCTAAGGAATTTCCAGATGCCTTAATTTCGTATAAGAAGTTGGGTTATAAGTTGAGTTTAGAAGGCGAAGATAAAATTGATGGTACCGCTTGTTGGAAGTTGAAATTAGAGAAAAAGACCATGCTCGTTGAAGGAAAAGAGGTTCCAAACATTCAATATTATTACATAGATAAAGATTCTAATGTTCCTATAATGATGGAGTCGGAAATAAATTCGGGTGACATGAAAGGGAAAATCGGACAAACGAAATTTAGCGATTACCAAGAAGTAAGTGGTTTGATCTATCCATTTTCTATTTCGCAAGGAATCAAAGATGGCCCTTCTCAACCGATCACTTTTGAAAAAGTGGTTATCAGTCCTACAGTTGACGCAAAAACATTTTCATTCCCTGAAAATTAAATCGAATTTTAATAATTAATTACCATGAAAAAGCAACTATTTGTTGGTGTTTCTGTGCTTTATAGTTTTGCTTTTTTAGCACAAACAAACACTGTAATAAACGGAGCAGATTATTTTGGAGATGTAAAGGCAAGACATATTGGTCCGGCGCTTATGAGTGGTCGCGTTTCTGATATTGAAAATCACCCCACCAACTCGAATATTGTTTATATCGGCGCAGCTGGCGGTGGCGTGTGGAAATCAAATGATGGTGGCGTAAAGTTTAATCCCATTTTTGATAAATATTGCCAGTCGATTGGTGTAGTGACGATTGATCCTTCTGACCCTGATAATACGGTTTGGGTGGGTACCGGTGAGGTTTGGACAAGAAACAGTGTTTCTATTGGTGATGGTATTTATAAAACTATTGATGGAGGGAAAAACTGGACGAAAATGGGGCTTGAAAAATCAGACCGAATTTCGTCTATTCAAATTGATCCTAAGAATCCAAATACAATTTATGTTGGTGTACTAGGGGAACTTTGGGGCGATAATCAAGAACGTGGTGTTTTCAAAACAACGGATGGTGGAAAAACGTGGAATAAGATTTTTTATATTAATGAAAGAACGGGCTGTTCCGAATTAATCATTGACCCGTCAAATTCATCGGTTCTTTATGCATCGTTTTGGGAATTTAGAAGATCGGCTTATTCGTTTAGTTCGGGAGGAATGAATAGTGCCCTATACAAAAGCACCGATGGAGGACTTACTTGGAATAAAATTCACACGGGTTTTCCAACAGGGAAGTTAGGAAGGATTGCGGTGAGTATTGCTCCGTCCAATCCGTCTATTGTATATGCTGTGGTGGAATGTGAAAAAGCGGAGGAGAAAGGGTTGTATCGCTCCAATGATGGCGGAGCAACATGGAAATTCTTAAATGGTGATTTTGGTTTGACGGTTCGTCCTTTTTATTTTTCAAGGATTACCATTGACCCGAAAAATCCTGATATTATTGTGAAAGCAGGTCTTTTCGGTTCGATAAGCCGCGATGGAGGTAGTACCTTTAAAAGTTTAGGGGCTATGCATTCAGATATTCATGATATTTCGTTTGACCCTTCGAATTCTGATAAAGTATTTGTTGCAACCGATGGTGGGCTATATCGTAGTTTGAATGGTGGAACTACCATGGAACGCATTGAAAACTTACCGCTAAGTCAATTTTATCATGTTAGCTTGGATAATCAAGAACCATATAATGTCTACGGTGGATTGCAGGATAATAATTCGTGGTTTGGTCCCTCAGCAAGTCCTGGTGGAGTGGAAGCTAGGGATTGGGAATTAGTAGGGCAGGGTGATGGGTTTAGGGTGTATCCTCATCCTACAAAACCGCATATTGTTTACTCCGAAATGCAAGGCGCGGAAGCTATTTGGCGTTTTGATACCAAAGAAAAACAACTTCGGGTAGTAAAGCCATACGCCGTTAGCGGTGATCCAAAGCTGCGGTTTAATTGGAATACGCCTATAACAACAAGTCCCCATAACCCAGATCGCTTGTTTGCTGGAAGTCAATTTGTGCATGTTTCAAACGATATGGGAAATACTTGGACAAAGATTTCTCCCGATTTATCTACCAATGATATGCTGAAACAAAATCAAGTAGAGTCAGGTGGCTTATCGGCGGATAATTCTGGGGCGGAAAATCATTGCACTATTTTTACTATTGCTGAATCTCCTTTAAGTGAAAAGGTTATTTGGGCAGGAACCGATGATGGGAATATACAAGTGACAAAAGACGGTGGTAAGTCTTGGGCAAATGTAACGTCAAATATCAAAGGATTACCATTAAATACCTGGTGTTATCACATTGAAGCAAGTGTTTTTAATGAAGGAATAGCGTATGCAGTATTCACAGGATATACGAATGGCGATTATTTGCCTTACGTATACAAAACAACTGATTTTGGGCTTACGTGGAATTCGATAATCACGAAAGATATCCCCGTTTTTGCACGTAACATACAAGAAGATTTTAAAAACCCTAATTTATTGTTTTTAGGAACGGAATTAGGCTTGTTTATTACCTTGGATGGAGGAACATCTTGGTCGAAATTTGAAAATAATTTTCCAAGTGTTGCCATTCATTACATGGAAATGCATCCTAAGAAAAATGACTTAGTCGTTGCAACGCATGGCCGTGGAATAATTATTTTGGATGACATTTCGCCCTTACGAGCTGTGACACCTGAAATATTGACTAAAACCCTTCACTTTTTTGATGCGAAACCTTTTGTAATGAGTGAAAAAAGTTCTTTTGGAGGAACAAGCAGTGAAGTGGAGTTTGTTGGACAAAACCCAAGTGATGCCGCTCAAATAAAATACTTCCTTTCGAAACGCCATACTTTTGGGAAAATGACGATGGAGATCTTGGATAGTGAAGGCAAATTGATCGCCACTTGTCAGGCTGGTAAGCAAAAAGGGATTAATACGGTGGAATGGTATTTTAACCGGCAAGCACCAAAAGTGGCGAAAGGAAAAACACTAGCATTTGCTGCTGGATTTGCACCAAGCGTTAAAGCTGGAAAATACACCGTTAAAATAACAAAGGGCAACGATGTCTTTACGAAAGAAATAGAGGTGCTTTACGATCCTGCATCTACTTTCACACTTAACGAAAGAAAAGAACAGCAAAGCGTAACGAATGACTTATTTGACATGACACAAGACTTGGCTTACTTCGTTTTTGTCATTGATAGTTGGGATGATTGCGTGGCAAACTATAAATTAAAAAATCCTGGGAAAAATAAAGTAGCTGATGATTTAGATAAAGCGTTGGATGCTTTACGAGATAAGTTAGTGGTTACTAAAGGGGATAACTATGTTGGAGCAGGAGAACCACAACTTAGGGAAAAGTTAGGTGAAATTTATAGCACAATAGGATCTTATTATGGTGCACCTTCATCGTCTCAGCTTGAAAATATTGCCATGCTCAAAAATAGATTTGCGGAAGCTAAAGCACAATTTGAAAAGATGAAAGGGACCAATTTGAAGGCCTTTGAAAAAGAATTAACAAAAAAAGCATTAAGCCTTCCTATTATAGTTCCTTTCGAAGAATTCTTAAAGTTGGAATAATTAGATTGCCTAAAATCAATTCCCACAACTTAGTTGTAAGTAGAACTCTTTAATTCCAATCATAATCGTTCAATCGGTTGAAAGGTAGAGGCATTTGGATTCAGGTAATTTAACTGCTGCTGCAGGCTTAAAGAAACAAAATAATCAGGGAAGCTATTAAATAAGTCGGCAAATATTTCGGAGAATTCGATAAATACTAATTGCTGCATCGTTGGATTTACAAATAAAGAATCAAGTACAGTATGAATGACTATTCGTTGCTCTATCAAGGTGGAATGTTGACTCCTTATTAAGGCATATTCTTTTAGCCATTCAAAGTAATCATTGTCAAAACCTGTGGTAAGTTCATTGAAAAAAATGCGGTAACATAAATACCGAATCGCGGGGAAAATATACAAAGAATCAAGGGTGTCTTGTTTTAAAATAAGTTCTTCATATAGGCACTTGCCTACCTCGATCGCTTTTTCTTTATTTCCTGTTAAAAAGTAAAATCGTAACAATAATGAATTGGCAAAAACATAATCTTGCAACGCTTGGGATGAAAGTGCTGGATTTAGCCCATTAAGATAATAAATCAATCCTTGTTCATAATTTGGAATGGTGAAATCAGGATCGGCTAAATATTCGTAAAAACTTGATCGTACTACTGGTAGTTTAGAAAAATCTTTAAAGAATTTAACGTTATCGTGTGGGTTGGTTTTTAGTGAAGAAAACAGTTCTTGTCCAATTAATAATTGCCTGTTTTGATCGATTTCCCCTGGGAATTGTTCCAAAAAGTCATACAATGGAGCAAGTGAATCGCATTGAATAGTATGCCTTAATAAGCTTTTATGTTCCTGTACTCCAGGCAACTTTCCATACATAAATTGAAATTTATCCAAGGCATATATTTCATCAGTCATCTCAAACCAAGAAGGAAATCCAGCATAGTTAGCTAAAATTTCAAGGGTATGTTGATAGGGTAAATTATCGTTTTTATTCCATACGAATAAGCGATACAAGGTGCTTTCTGATACTGTAAATCCGAACTCTGTTAGGATCCTGGTAGAAATCTTACGGCAATCCAATTTTGTAAGAATTTGAAATCCAACCTTCACCTCTAAGTGCCATTTTAAACCTCGTATTAAAGTAGGTGTTAATCTGTGTTTTGGTTTAGGCATGTTAGAATTTTATATTTATTCCTGTTGAAATCGAATAATAATAATTATCGATTGGTAATGGACGATAAGTATCTAGGTTATGGTCATAATGTATCGTAAATTCAAGGTGCTTGTTTACCGTGAAAAATAAATTGGAATCAAAGAACCAACGTGGGGAGGTGAATTGATTGTTTAATGGAAATTGCACAAATGTAGCCCCTACGAAATCAATATCCTTTGTTATTTTAAGTGCAAATTTTGTCGTTAGGTTCAAGCGGAATAAATTTCTATTCACTATTTTTAATGAGTCAGTTGCAAAAGCATAAGCGCTCAAAAAGGGACTCCATTTTTCGGCTTCATAAAATACACCAATTCCGGTATACAGATCTGATTTTCGTTTTTCCAACCATCGCATTCGCGCATTGATTCCCAACAAAGAACGATGTTCCATTCCTTGTACCCCATTCCATTGATATTGCACGTACAAATCGGGTGATATTTTACGTGAATCATTATCCCGAAATCTTAACTGAAAAAAACCGTTATTTTCGAGGGCTGTTAAGCCATTGAATGCTAATTCGGTTTTTGTAAGAAAAACAAACAAGTACTTTTTCTTTAAGAAATAATCAATTTCAGAAACATTCGCAAAATCAATCAAATTCTTCTTTTGTTTATCGTTTGAAAAAGTAAAATTAAAATTAGCTCGAACTCTACGAAATATAGTGTCAGAATCAATTTCGCGATCAATATTTAATACTTGAGAAATAATATTTCCAGAAAAGATAATAAAAACAAAACAAACAAATGATTTCATCCTGGGAACTTTCTAATCACCAAACTTGATACAACCATCTAATTACCCAAACCCAAAAAGCAATCAAAATGCCAAGACCAATTATCAATGCCGCGCCACCAACGATTTTAATTAACTTAAATCCAAACGAATCTAAATCTCTATTTAAAGTAGCATCGTGATCAAAATTTTTATCCTCAATTTTTCTTCGAAAAAGCGATAAAATAGGGTTTTTTTGTTTCTTTTCTGGACTCATTTAATAAAGGTAATAATTTTAATTTTGAATATAGCAGCGATAAATGCGCCAATGGCAGTTTCTCCAAAAATCCTTCCTGCTATAGGATTTAAATACTTTTCTGGCGGTAAAATAAAATAATAGAAGCTTTGAAATAAACTAAAAATGGAAGCGATACCTCCAAGTATGATTATTACCCAATTTAGCCTTCCAAAAATTATTATACCTAGCATACTATAAACTGTTACTATTGGAATTAGCAGGCAATCTAACGTTGAATATTAAGTTTACACAAGCTAGCTTTATCGATAAACAGAAACAACTTCGTTAGTAAAATCATTTGTCTTTGGGTTTAATGCGATTTACTAAAAGATGAAATTTATTATTAATTTCTTAGTAATTTAATTACTTCCTTTCAATAATAATATTAACTAATGAAGAAGAATAATTAAGCAAACCTAGAAAATAAGTAGAACTTATTTTCTAGGTTTGCTTAATTCAAGATTCATTGTTTTTATTTTTTCTATAAATACTTTTTCGCTACCGTCAATTTCGCCATCTTTTCCAGCTAGTGACTCCAATTTTGAAATTACCGCTTGATAAGCTTCATCTGAATAAAAAACAACATCTTTTTTTTCTAATTCTGGCAAGGAAGAAGCATCCATAAGTCCAAAAAATGCTTTTTTCTCGTTAATAGTAAATTCACTTATTCCAGAAATTTCTTGAGCTAAAAATAATTTCTCTTGATCTTCAATCTTTCCATCTACTTTCGCAAGCATTATCATTAATTGTATCTCTCGTTTACGATCTTCTTTTTTCTTGAATTTAGAGGTTTTGAAAAGCTTACCAAAAAATCTTGAAACACCCTTCATCTTATCCTTTGAGTCTGATTTTTCATTTTCCACACTCTTATCAATAACGAGTTCTGGGTTTTCAAAGTAATTTAATATAGTTACATTGTGTAATGTGTTAGTAATCATGTGTCTATATTCAATTTGAACACACGGTATTACTTGGAAATATAATTCCTCGTCTGTTACGCGATTTACAAATCCATTAAATTGGAATGAATTTTCACTTTGAATTTCAGAAATATACCCTTCAACTAATTCATCATAGTTTTTGGTATTAACATCATTGAAATTTTTCAAAATGTTAACTTGAGATTCATTTTTCTTTGCAAGTTTCATTAGAGAATCCGGATTAACATCCTTTAAATTGTTTCCTTTTGAAAAAATGCGTTGAATATTTTGAGTATTTACTATAGTTTCTACAAAAGAAATCTTTGCTAACTCTCCCATAGCTTTGCATTCAGGGCAATCAATCATACCTCTCCTTTCCCTATCTGCATAACATTTTGAACAAGTTATTACTGTTTTACCTGAACAGGTTGTACAAGTTGTTTTTCCGTTACCGGAACATTTTGAGCATGTAACTTTTCCATTATTACAACTCGTGCATTGTTTAGTTCCCCGGCCAGAACAATTTCCACATGTTTTTTGAACCACTCTTGTGGATCTAGTTGAACTTGTTACTGCTGAAAAGGTATCTAATTTATCAACTTTTTTCCCATCTCCACCACAACTTGAACAACGAACTTTATTTGAACCATTGCAAGTTGAACAATCAAGTTTTTTGTTACCAGCGCATTTACTACATGTAACCTGGCCTTTTCCATAACAACCAGTACATTGCCACTCATGTCTTCCACCACATTCATGGTCATCACATTGAACATATTTCTTACCCGAACAACATTCACAAGTCCAGGAATTTGTTTTGGAAGACAGAAAATACATTGGTTGTGCTGAGTCCACAGCATTATTAGTTGTGGAAATTGGAAACTCCAAATCAGATGTACTAGATGATTTGTCTTCTTGGGGCCGAAGACCATAGCTTTCTAATGTTTGAAAAATATGCTTTGAATTAATTACGGATTTATCGCCATGTTTTGATGCGCCTCCTGAAAAATCTTCAAAATTATCCCTTACGTTACCATACATAGGAAATTCAATTACTTTAGCTGTTCTGCTTAGGTATTGTCCAGAATAGTTCATGAACATGAAATCTGTTCTTTTAACAATTTCACTAGGACTTATAATCATTTTGTCAAACTCAATTGGACTATTGGTTTTAATAAAATCTTTGATTTGTTCTAAGGTAATAGATTCCAAGTTTTTTAATGCATCATTTTTCATATTCTTATTTTAATTTGTACCAAATTTATATATATCTTTATTAAAATTTGAGTTCAAGTTAGTTCAAGTTATAATATCACTACACCACTGAACTTGCGAGAAGTAGCTTCTTGTTTTGATCTTCTTTCTCATTCAAATTCGCTTCCTCATGCAATCATCAAACTTATTTTAGTATTTATATCACTAATTCTATCCTGTAAATCACTCACAATTAATCGATTCAATATTTATTTGATTAAAAAGCACTTTTTTTTTAATGTTTTGTTGTGTATTAAATAAAGAGTGGTATCTTTGCACCCCTCAAAGAGCGTTTGAGGAGTTTTTATTTATTACAAATTAAGAGTATTTTATGCCTACTATACAACAATTAGTTCGCAAAGGAAGAACTGCGGTGGTGAAGAAAAGTAAATCTGCTGCGCTTGATTCATGTCCTCAACGAAAAGGAGTGTGCGTACGTGTTTACACAACCACACCAAAAAAACCGAATTCTGCAATGCGAAAGGTTGCTCGTGTGCGCTTAACCAATGGTAAAGAGGTGAATGCGTATATTGGCGGTGAAGGCCATAACCTTCAAGAACACTCATTGGTTCTTGTAAGAGGTGGCAGGGTAAAAGATTTACCTGGAGTTCGTTATCATATTGTCCGTGGTGCTGAAGATACAGCAGGTGTACAAGGTCGTTCCCAAAGAAGATCTAAGTACGGCACAAAGAAACCTAAGCAGAAATAATATATAAGCTTTAAAAAATGAGAAGAAGAAAAGCAAAAAAAATCGCCATTCTGCCAGATCCAAAGTTTAATGAGGTCGTGGTTACTAAGTTTGTAAATAACTTAATGTACTCTGGAAAGAAAAGTTTGGCATTTAGAATATTCTACGATGCAATTGAGCTAGTAGATCAGAAATTGGAAGACCAAGCACCATTAGATGTTTGGAAAAAAGCATTGGAAAATGTTACTCCTGCTGTTGAGGTTAAAAGTCGACGCGTAGGTGGTGCTACTTTTCAAATTCCAACACCTGTTCGTGAAGAAAGAAAATCTTCATTAGCAATGAAATGGTTAATCAACTATTCTCGTAAGAGAAATGAAAAAACGATGGCGCAAAGGTTAGCTGCAGAAATTATCGCTGCTTCTAAGGAAGAGGGTGCTGCATTCAAAAAGAAAGAAGATACAATGCGTATGGCGGAAGCTAATAAAGCATTTTCACATTTTAGATTTTAATTAAGAAATGGCTAGAGATCTTAAATATACAAGAAACATTGGAATTGCAGCGCACATTGATGCTGGAAAAACCACTACCACTGAACGAATTTTATATTACGGTGGTGTAAGCCATAAAATTGGTGAGGTGCATGATGGTGCAGCAACAATGGATTGGATGGAGCAAGAGCAGGAAAGAGGAATTACAATTACTTCTGCAGCGACTACCCTAAATTGGAAATACCGTAACGAATTGTATCACGTAAATATTATTGATACCCCAGGACACGTTGATTTTACAGTGGAGGTTAATCGTTCACTAAGAGTACTAGACGGCTTGGTTTTCTTGTTTTCAGCAGTTGATGGTGTTGAGCCACAATCTGAAACGAACTGGAGATTGGCTAATAATTATAACGTTCCTAGAATTGGTTTTGTTAATAAGATGGATAGACAAGGTGCTGATTTCTTGATGGTTTGTCGTCAAGTTAAAGACATGCTTGGTAGCCACGCTTTGCCACTTCAAATAAATATTGGTGCAGAAGATGGTTTCTTAGGAGTGGTTGATTTAATTAACTTCAAAGGAATTGTTTGGAATGAAGCGGATTTAGGAATGACTTTTAAAGAAATTCCAATTCCTGACGATGTTATCGATGAAGCACGTCAATTAAGAAGTGAATTGTTAGAAGCGGTAGCTGAATTTGATGAGTCGTTGATGGAGAAATTCTTTGAGGATGAAAACTCATTAACAGAAAGAGAAATATTAAATGCGCTAAGAGCGGCTACTATATCTGGAAAAGTGGTTCCAATGATGTGTGGTTCTGCATTTAAAAATAAAGGGGTTCAAGCCATGTTAGATATGGTTATGGAAATTCTTCCTTCTCCATTAGATATTGAAGGTATTTCTGGAATTAATCCAAAGACTGATTTGGAAGTTACTCGTCAGCCTTCTTTTGATGAGCCATTCGCTGGTTTAGCATTCAAAATTGCAACCGATCCTTTTGTTGGTAGGTTGTGTTTCGTACGTGCTTACTCTGGAAAATTGGAAGCCGGTTCGTATGTATTAAATACGCGTTCTGGAAACAAAGAAAGAATTTCTCGAATTTTTCAAATGCACGCTAATAAACAAAATCAAATTCCTGAATTAGGAGCTGGTGATATTGGTGCTGTAGTTGGATTTAAAGATATTAAAACAGGTGATACCTTGTGTGCGGAAAATGCACCGATCATTTTAGAATCAATGAATTTCCCAGATCCTGTAATCGGTTTAGCAATTGAGCCTAAAACGCAAGCAGATACTGATAGACTTTCTATTGGTTTGAATAAATTGTCTGAAGAGGATCCTACTTTCCGAGTTAAGACGGATGAGGAAACAGGTCAAACAATTATTTCTGGAATGGGTGAGCTTCACCTTGAAATTATTATTGACCGATTAAAAAGAGAATTTAAAGTAGAAGTAAGTCAGGGTGCTCCACAAGTGGCGTATCGTGAAAATATCAACGGATCTGTTGAACATCGTGAAGCTTACAAGAAGCAGTCTGGTGGTCGTGGTAAATTCGCGGATATTTTGGTGAAAATTTCTCCTCAAAATGATCCTGAAAAAACTGGACTTGAGTTTATTAACAGTGTGAAAGGTGGTAACATTCCTCGTGAATTTATTCCTTCTGTTGAAAAAGGATTTAAAGAATCAATGAAAAATGGCGTATTGGCTGGTTTCCCTATGGATTCAATGAAAGTTGAATTGTTGGACGGATCTTACCATGCGGTCGATTCAGATTCATTGTCTTTTGAATTGTGTGCTAAAATGGCATACCGTGCAGCAGTAAAAGGTTGTCAGCCAGCTTTACTTGAGCCTATTATGAAGTTAGAGGTGGTAACACCAGAAGAGAATATGGGTGATGTTGTTGGGGATTTAAATAGAAGAAGAGGAATGATGAGGGGAATGGATGATAGAAATAATGCGAAAGTGTTGAAAGCGGATGTTCCTCTTTCTGAAATGTTTGGTTACGTTACTCAGTTGCGTACGATAACATCCGGAAGAGCTAATTCTTCTATGGAATTTTCACATTATTCTGAAGCACCTAAAAATGTTTCTGATGAGGTAATATCAAAAATTAACGGTAAAGTCACTGCATAATAATTAAATACGATGAGCCAGAAAATAAGAATAAAGTTAAAGTCATACGATTATAATCTAGTGGATAAGTCTGCAGAGAAAATTGTAAAAACGGTTAAATCAACAGGTGCTGTAGTGAGTGGACCTATTCCTTTACCTACACACAAACGTATTTATACGGTATTGCGTTCTCCACACGTAATGAAGAAAGCACGTGAGCAATTTGAATTGTGCTCGTACAAGAGGTTGATTGACATTTATAGTAGCTCATCAAAAACGGTGGATGCGCTTATGAAATTAGAACTTCCTAGTGGAGTTGATGTAGAAATTAAAGTTTAATATTAATAATTAAGTTATGCCTGGAATAATTGGTCGAAAAGTCGGAATGACTAGTATCTACAGTGCCGAGGGTAAGTCATTACCATGCACAGTGATAGAAGCTGGTCCCTGCGTTGTTACACAACTAAAAACGCTGGACAGAGATGGTTACGAAGCCGTTCAATTGGGATTTGGTGATCGCAAAGAAAAAAATACCCCTAATGCATTAAAGGGGCATTTCAAAAAAGCGAGCACTTCTCCTAAATCAAAATTGGTGGAGTTCAAAGGTTTCACAGATGTTAATATCGGTGATGTTATCGGAGTGTCTCTATTTGAAGAAGGTGAATATGTGGATGTCGTAGGAACTACGAAAGGAAAAGGTTTTCAAGGGGTTGTTCGTCGTCACGGCTTTGCTGGTGTCGGTCAAGCAACACATGGTCAACATAATAGATTACGTGCGCCGGGTTCTATTGGTGCTTGTTCTTACCCAGCTCGAGTTTTTAAAGGAATGAGAATGGCTGGACAAATGGGGAACAAAAGACGTCTAGCTCCAAATCTTGAAATATTGAAGGTTTTGGCAGATAAAAATATAATTATAGTGAAAGGATCTATTCCAGGAGCTAAAGGTTCAACAGTAACAATAAAGAAGTAATGAAAGTAAAAATATACGATACAACCGGATCGCTTACTTCAAAGTCGGTAACGCTTTCAGATGATGTTTTTGGTATTGAACCAAATAATCATGCTATCTATCTTGATGTTAAACAGCATTTAGCTAATAGACGTCAAGGGACACATAAATCGAAAGAACGTGCAGAAATTTCAGGTTCAACTAGGAAGATTAAAAAACAAAAAGGAACCGGGGGGGCAAGAGCAGGTAGTGTGAAGTCTGGTACTCGTGTGGGTGGTGGTAGAATTTTTGGCCCAAGACCGCGTAACTATCATTTCAAATTGAATATTAAGTTGAAACGATTGGCAAGAAAATCAGCGTTTTCTTACAAAGCGCAAAATGAAGGCCTAATGGTGTTGGAAGATTTGGCCTTTGCCAATGCGAAAACAAAAGAATTTGTAAGTCTAATGAGTGCACTTCAATTGACAAACCAAAAAGTATTATTGATTTTGGGAGATAAAAATGACAGCGTTTATTTGGCTTCTCGCAACCTTGGTAAAGTTAAAGTCGTAACGGCAGACTCTGTAAATACTTTTGATGTGCTTAATGCGAAGAAAGTGGTGCTAACGAGCAGCTCAATTGGACGAATTGAAGAAATACTAAATTAAGGTTATGCAAGGAATTATTAAAAAACCAGTAATTACAGAAAAAGCAACTGCGGCTAGTGAAAAACAAAACGCATTTTCTTTTGAAGTAGATAGAAAAGCAAACAAGATAGAAATAAAAAATGCTGTCGAAAAAATGTATGGAGTACATGTTGTAGATGTACGTACATTAAATTATGGCGGTGGTAAGTCTTCTATGAAGTACACTAACAAAGGTATTGTTGAGCAAAAAAGCAAGCAATGGAAAAAAGCGGTTGTTACTGTAGCAGATGGAGAAACCATTGATTTGTTTACTAATTATTAATTGAAACAATGAGTTTAAAAAAGTTCAAACCTACTACTCCAGGACAGCGACATAAGATCGCGGTTGATATGAGTGACATTACTGCTTCTAAGCCAGAGAAGAGCTTGGTTTCAAGTATGAAAAAATCTGGTGGTAGAAACAATGATGGTAGAATGACGATGCGCTATTTGGGCGGTGGTCACAAGCAAAAATATCGTATTATCGATTTTAAAAGAGATAAATTTGATATTCCTGCAACTGTTAAAACAATTGAATACGATCCAAATCGTACGGCAAACATCGCGCTTCTTTTTTATGCGGATGGTGAAAAAAGATACATCATCGCACCAACAGGATTAAAAGTCGGAGACGTGATTTTATCTGGTAAATCTGCTACTCCTAATATCGGACACGCAATGTTTTTATCTGATGTGCCGCTCGGTACGGTTGTTCATAATATAGAATTAAAACCTGGTAAAGGTGGTTCGATTGCTCGAGGTGCTGGAACATATGGTCAACTGAATGCAAGAGATGGTCGCTATGCGATTGTTAAAATGCCTTCCGGTGAAACAAGATTGATCCTAGTTACTTGTTTAGCGACAATTGGCTCTGTGTCTAATGCGGAACATAATCTAGAGGTTTCAGGTAAAGCTGGTCGCTCAAGATGGTTAGGAAGAAGACCACGTGTAAGGGGTGTTGTAATGAATCCAGTCGATCACCCAATGGGTGGTGGTGAGGGTAGAAGCTCTGGTGGTCATCCAAGATCAAGAAATGGAATGCCAGCTAAAGGGTTTAAAACTAGACCAAAGACTAAGTATTCAGATAAGTTTATTATTGAAAGAAGAAAAAAATAGAGTATGAGTCGTTCACTGAAAAAACCGCCATTTGTTCATTACAAGATAATGAAGCGTGTTGATGAAGCACAAGCATCGAAAAGTAAAGCCGTGATCAAAACTTGGTCAAGAGCTTCAACTATCACCCCTGATTTTGTAGGGTTGACATTTGCAGTGCACAATGGCAATAAATTTATTCCAGTTTTTGTAACTGAAAACATGGTTGGTCATAAGTTAGGTGAGTTTTCACCAACTAGAAATTACCGAGGTCATGGCGGAAATAAAAAAGATAAAAAACGATAAGATAATTTAATAGTCATGGGTGCTAGAAAAAGATTACGAGCAGAATTGCTGAAAGAAACGAAGAAAAAAACTGCTATTGCGGAATTGAAAAATTCGACTATATCTCCAAGAAAAATGAGATTAGTGGCTGATATGATCAGAGGCATGGAGGTGAATAAAGCGTTGAACGTGTTAAATCACAATGCGAAAGATGCTTCGCTTAGTTTAGGTAAATTATTGCTTTCTGCAATTGCAAATTGGGAAGCGAAAAATGAGGGATCTGATGTAACTCAGGAAAACTTAATCGTGAAGACAATTGATGTGGGTGGTGGTGCAATGTTAAAAAGAGTACAACCAGCTCCTCAAGGTAGAGCGCATAGAATTAGAAAGAGATCAAATCACGTGACTATCATAGTTGATGGCGTAAATATTAATTAAGAAATGGGACAAAAAACAAATCCAATTGGCAATAGGTTAGGTTACATCACAGGATGGGAGTCTAACTGGTATGGTGGAAATGATTACAAAGAAAAGATTGTTGAAGATGATCAGATTCGTAGATATTTAAGTGCACGCCTTATAAAAGCGAGTATCTCTAAAATAATTATCGAACGAACGCTTAAGCTGGTGACTGTTACAATCAATACGGCACGCCCAGGTGTTATTATTGGAAAGGGTGGTCAAGAAGTAGATAAGCTGAAAGAAGAATTAAAGAAGATTACTAAGAAGGAAATTCAAATAAATATTTTTGAGGTTAAACGTCCTGAATTAGATGCTCGTTTAGTGGCAGATGGTGTGGCTCGTCAATTAGAAGCACGTATCTCCTTTAGAAGAGCTATTAAAATGGCGATCGCATCAACAATGCGAATGGGTGCTGAAGGAATTAAAATTAAAATTTCTGGTCGTTTGAATGGCGCGGAAATGGCAAGATCTGAAATGTATAAGGATGGTAGAACACCACTTCATACTTTTAGAGCTGATATTGATTACGCGCTTTCTGAAGCTCATACAACTTATGGTCGCCTTGGAATTAAAGTTTGGATTTGTCGCGGAGAGGTTTACGGAAAAAGAGACTTGTCTCCAAACGTAGGTGTATCCACACAATCTAACAACAATGCGCCGCAGAGTAGTAGACCTGCGTTACCAAAAAGAAAGAAAAAATAATACGGAGTAAATAAATAAAGATGTTACAACCTAAAAGAACGAAATTTCGACGAGTACAAAAAGGAAGAACTACAGGTTTAGCCCAAAGAGGTGCTACAATTGCCTTTGGATCTTTTGGACTTAAAACATTGGAGCCAGGCTGGATTACTTCTCGCCAAATCGAAGCTTCGCGTATCGCGGTAACGAGATACATGAAAAGAGAAGGGAAAGTTTGGATTAGAGTTTTTCCTGATAAACCAGTAACTTCTAAGCCTGCAGAGGTAAGGATGGGTAAGGGTAAAGGAGCTCCTAGTCATTGGGTTGCTGTGGTTAAACCAGGTAAAATAATGTTTGAGGCGGATGGCGTTTCTTACGAAATTGCCAAAGAAGCAATGAGATTGGCTGCTCAGAAATTACCTGTAAAGTGTAAGTTCATTGTGAGAAATGATTTTGTTGTACCTATTTAATAAAGAGTAAAAATGAAACGAGAAGAAATATTGAAACTATCAAACGAAGATTTAAGTAAGCGTTTGACTGATTTTCAAAATCAAATGGTCAATTTGAAATTAACGCACAAAATGACCCCCATCGAAAATCCGATGAGAATAACAGGTTTGCGTAAAATAATTGCTCGGTTGTGTACGGAGTTAACGGTTAGACAAAATACAGCGAAAGCTGAAAATTAAAAAGCTTAGAATGGAAAAGCGGAATTTAAGAAAAGAGAAAATAGGTACAGTTACTAGCAACAAAATGGAGAAATCTATCGTAGTTGCTGTGGAACGGAAAGTTAAGCACCCGAAATATGGTAAGTTCGTGAAAATGACAACCAAATTCGTGGCGCACGATGAGAAAAATGATTGTAATGAGGGCGATACCGTTCGAATTATGGAAACTCGTCCTTTGAGTAAATCAAAGAACTGGAGATTGGTAGAAATTGTAGAAAGAGCAAAATAATTGAATAATGATACAAACAGAATCTAGACTTTCAGTAGCAGATAATTCCGGAGCAAAGGAAGTCCTTTGTATACGTGTATTGGGAGGTACAAGACGTAGATATGCGTCTATTGGTGACAAAATTGTTGTTACTGTTAAAAGTGCTATTCCTAACGGGAATGTGAAAAAAGGGACTGTTGTTAAGGCAGTTGTTGTAAGGACAAAAAAAGAAATCAGAAGGCCTGATGGATCGTATATTCGCTTTGATGATAACGCTTGTGTTATCTTGAATGCTACTGGTGAAATGAGAGGTACTCGTATTTTTGGACCAGTCGCTCGTGAATTACGTGAAAGCAACTTTATGAAAATTGTTTCATTGGCACCTGAAGTGTTATAATTAATAGAATATGCAAAAGAAGTTGAACATAAAAGTTGGAGACGCTGTTCGTGTTATGAGCGGTGAATCTAAAGGTCAAGAAGGCGATGTGATTGCCATTGACCGTACCAAAATGAGGGTAACTATTAAAGGGGTTAATATGATCAAACGTCATAATAAACCAAGTGCTTCGAATCCACAAGGTGGCATCGAAGAAAAAGAAGGAACAATCCATATTTCTAATTTAATGGTGGTTGTGAATGGTCAGCCATCAAGAATTGGTCGTAAATTGGACGAAAATGGAAAATTGGTTAGATACGCTAAAAAATCAGGGGAGGTAATCAAATGACAACTTATTCACCAAGATTAAAGGAAAGGTATAACGCTGAAATTATTCAAGGGTTAACCGAACAGTTTGGATACACCTCGGTGATGAGGGTGCCTAAATTGACAAAAATAGTGCTAAGTCAAGGAGTTGGCGATGCGGTAGCTGATAAGAAATTAATCGAAAGCGCTGCTGCTGATCTTTCACGTATCGCTGGTCAAAAAGCGATTACGACCTTGTCTAAAAAAGATATTTCTAATTTTAAACTTAGAAAAGGAATGCCTATCGGAACGAAAGTTACGCTTAGAGGAGATAGAATGTATGATTTTTTAGATCGACTTCTTGCTGTATCTTTGCCAAGAACTAGAGATTTTAGAGGTATTAATCCAAAAGGTTTTGATGGTAGAGGGAATTTTAATCTTGGTATTAAAGAACATATTATTTTCCCGGAAATAGACATCGATAAGGTGAATAGAATATTAGGAATGGATATCACTTTTGTAACGAGTGCTGAAAGTGATGAAGAAGCAAAGGCTTTATTAGACGCATTTGGGTTTCCATTTATAAAAAAATAAAAAGGAATGGCTAAAGAATCAATGAAAGCGCGTGAGCGCAAAAGAGAAAGGTTAGTGGATCGTTACGCTAAAAAGCGTGCGGAATTAACGAAAGTATTAAAATCAACATCTACTGATGAAAATATTCAGGCTGAAAAGTGGAATGCTATGATGGCATTGCAAAAGTTGCCAGCTAATTCATCTAAAGTGAGAAAACATAATAGATGTGGATTAACTGGGCGACCGAGAGGCTACATGAGACAATTTGGGCTTTCAAGGGTGACGTTTAGAGAAATGGCACTTAACGGTAAAATACCGGGAGTAAAAAAAGCAAGTTGGTAATTGAATTAATAAATAGAAAATGACTACAGATCCTATAGCAGACTTTTTGACCCGAATTCGTAATGCGAGTTCAGCAGGTTTAAAAACGGTTGAAATACCTGGCTCGAATATTAAACGCGCAATGACGCAGATTTTGTTCGATCAAGGGTATATTTTGAATTTTAAATTTGAAGAAGACGATAAACAAGGTATTATTAAAATTGCCTTGAAATATAATGTATCAACAAGAGTGCCTGCCATTACAAAATTGCAACGCGCTTCTAGACCAGGTTTACGAAAGTATAGTGCGTCGGTTGATATGCCAAGGGTGTTAAACGGACTTGGAATTGCAATCGTTTCAACATCTAATGGTGTTATTACGGATAAAGATGCAAGAAGATTGAAAGTGGGGGGTGAGGTTTTATGTTATGTATATTAATAATTAAGTTGTAGAAGATGTCAAGAATTGGAAAACTACCTATAAATATCCCTAGTGGCGTTGATGTAAATATCAATGGTACCTTGGTTACTGTTAAAGGTAAATTAGGCGAAATGTCACAGGAAATAGATCCTAGTATTACTATGACTATTGAGAATGGTGTGATGACTTTTGTTAGAGCAACTGAAGCTCCAAATCATCGTTCAAAGCATGGTCTTTATAGAGCGTTAATTCAAAATATGATTACCGGTGTCTCTGAAGGTTTTAAAAAGCAAATGGAGGTTATTGGTGTTGGTTTTAGAGCAAATGCGGTTGGACAACAAATTGAATTGTCCCTTGGATTCTCTCACTCCATAATATTGGAAGTTCCTAAGGAAGTTAAATTAACAACTTTAACAGAAAAAGGGAAAGCACCACTTGTTACAATTGAATCGTATGATAAACAATTGTTGGGGCAAGTAGCAGCGAAAATTAGAAGCATGAGAAAACCTGAACCTTACAAAGGAAAAGGTATTCGATTCTTAGGTGAAGAAATTAGAAGAAAAGCTGGAAAATCAGCGGGTAAGAAATAAATAAGTAATCATGGCATTAGATAAAGTTTTACGTCGAGCAAAAATTAAGCGAAGAATTCGCAAAAAAATCAGCGGTACCGCAATGGTTCCTAGATTATCAGTGTTTAGAAGCAATAAGCAAATCTATGCACAGATCATCGATGATATTAGTGGTAGTACACTAGCTTCAGCTGCTTCTTTAAAGAATGACGCTGCTCAAAAAGTTGCTAAATTAAATCAAGCGACGTTGGTAGGGAAATTGATTGCTGAAAAAGCATTGAAAGCAGGTATCAAAACAGTTGTTTTTGATAGAAATGGGTACTTGTATCATGGAAGAATTAAATCACTTGCTGACTCAGCTCGTGAAAGTGGACTTAAATTTTAATAAGAAATGAGCGCAATAGTAAATAGAGTGAAATCGGCAGACATCGAACTTAAAGATAAGTTGGTATCTGTAAACCGTGTAACCAAAGTTACCAAAGGTGGACGTACTTTTAGCTTCTCCGCAATTGTTGTTGTTGGAGATGAAAATGGTGTCGTTGGTCATGGTCTTGGAAAAGCAAAAGAGGTGACGGAAGCAATTACCAAAGGAATTGATGATGCGAAGAAAAATTTAATTCGTGTTCCCATTCTTCATGGTACCGTACCCCACATGCAAAAAGGAAAATACGGTGGTGCAGAGGTATTGTTGAAGCCTGCTACTAATGGTACAGGTGTTATTGCAGGTGGTGCAATGCGTGCTGTACTAGAAAGTGTTGGTGTTCACAATGTACTTGCGAAGTCGCAAGGATCATCTAACCCTCATAACGTGGTGAAGGCAACGATAGATGCGCTTTCGAAAATGCGCGATGCATTGGCTGTTGCGCGTCAAAGAGGTATTTCACTTGATAAAGTGTTTAACGGTTAATAGAAGAATCATCATGAGTATTATAAAAATAAAACAAGTTAAAAGTGCTATTAGAAGACCTGCTGATCAAAAAGCAACAATTAAAGCACTTGGATTTAGAAAGTTGAACCAGACTATTGAAAAAGAAGGTACTCCTCAAATCCTAGGAATGATAAACAAGGTAAAACATCTTGTGGTTGTTGTTGAATAGTAAGAAATAGAACATGGAATTAAATAATTTAACGCCTGCTAAAGGCTCGGTAAAAAAAGAAAAAAGAATAGCTCGTGGACAAGGTTCTGGACATGGTGGTACATCTACTCGTGGTCATAAAGGAGCAAAGTCACGTTCTGGTTATTCTAAGAAAATTGGTTTTG
Organism: uncultured Flavobacteriales bacterium; assembly: GCA_903939755.1. Lineage (GTDB taxonomy): Bacteria > Bacteroidota > Bacteroidia > Flavobacteriales_D > Crocinitomicaceae > UBA952. The sequence continues at coordinate 60,621 of CAJAII010000038.1, forward strand.
AAGGTGGACAAATGCCACTTCAAAGACGTGTCCCTAAGTTTGGATTTAAAAATATTAATCGCGTTGAATACAAGGCGATCAATATAGACTCTATTCAAATGCTTGCGGAAACGAAAGGAATTACCGATTTTAACATGGATGTATATAGAGATAATGGACTTATTTCTAATAATGATCTAGTTAAAATTTTAGGTCGTGGTGATCTAAAAGTAAAAGTTTCTGTTACAGCACATCAATTTTCTGGAAAGGCTATTGAATTGATAGAAGCAAATGGAGGGAATTTTACAAAAATCTGATTAACTTTGCCAACTTTTAAATGAAAAGACTAATAACAAATCTGCAAAACATCTGGAAAGTTAAAGAACTTCGTGATAGAATTCTTTTAACTTTAGGTCTTATCCTTGTATATAGGGTTGGCTCATTCGTTATTCTTCCCGGAGTTAATTATGAAATCCTAAAACAAGCTTCCGAAGGTAGCTCTCAAGGTCAAAAAACATTAGAGAATTTATTGTCTATGTTTTCTGGAGGTGGTTTTAATAATGCATCTGTTATGGCACTTGGAATTATGCCGTACATCAGTGCTTCTATTATTATGCAATTGCTTGGAATGGCTGTACCTGCTGTTCAGAAAATGCAGAACGAAGGCGAATCTGGTCGTAAGCAAATCAATAATTACACCAGAATTCTTACTATAGTTATTTGTGCCTTGCAAGCGCCAAGTTATTTATCAATGTATGTTGAATCTAAAGGTGCTCTTCCGCTAGATGCGGGTATGTTTTGGTGGTCTCAGACTATCTTAATACTTGTAGCAGGATCCATGTTTGCGGTTTGGTTAGGTGAAAGAATTACTGAAAAAGGAATAGGAAATGGTATTTCATTGTTAATCGCAGTAGGTATTTTGTCTAGATTACCTGGAGGATTTATTGCGGAAGTAGGTAAGTCTTTTGAAGCTGGTAATATGATCAAGTTGGTTCTAGAAATAATAGCTTTTATGTTGGTTGTTTTAGCAACTATATTGGTTGTTCAAGGTGTGAGAAGGATTCCTTTGAACACTGCTAAGAGAGTTGTTGGGGCCCGTGCTGCAGATTCTCAAGGAGCTCGTAATTATTTACCTATAAAGGTGAATGCAAGTGGTGTAATGCCGATTATCTTTGCTCAAGCAATAATGACGATTCCTGTTATGATCTTTGTGGGCGCATCAAGTTCTCAAGGTGAAGGTGGATTCATTCAACGTATGTTGAGTAATCCTTATGGTTTGAGTTATAATTTGTTATTGTGTCTTTTGATTATTGTCTTTACGTATTTCTATACAGCGATTATGATTAATCCTCGCAAAATTGCGGATGATCTTAAACGAAGTGGTGGATTTATTCCAGGAATTCGTCCAGGAGAAGATACAGCGAATTACATTGATACATTAGTTTCTAGAATTACATTCCCCGGTTCATTGTTCTTAGCAGCGATTGCAATTATTCCTGCTATTGCTAAAATGGTTGGTGTGAATGATGCTTTCGCTATGTTCTTTGGTGGTACTTCCTTGTTAATTATGGTTGGTGTTGTATTGGATACGCTTCAGCAAATTGAAACGTATTTATTGAATAGACACATGGATGGTTTAATGGAAGGAAGTAGAGTAAGAGGACGAAGATCACCTAACGAATTATCAGGATTTTAATATGGCAAAGCAAAATTCGATAGAGCAAGATGGAACGATACTCGAAGCATTACCAAATGCTATGTTTCGTGTGGAATTGGAAAATGGACACGTTTTGACGGCACATATTTCTGGTAAAATGAGAATGTTTTATATTAAAATATTGCCAGGTGACAAAGTAAAGGTTGAAATGTCTCCTTATGACTTAACAAAAGGACGTATTTCGTTCAGGTATAAATAATAGAATAAATTAATTGTAATGAAAGTAAGAGCATCTGTTAAAAAGCGCACAGCGGATTGTAAGATTGTGAAGCGAAAGGGAAGGGTCTATGTGATAAACAAAAAGAACCCAAAATTAAAACAACGACAAGGTTAAATTATAATATATGGCACGTATTGCAGGTATTGATCTACCAAAAAATAAAAGAGGAGTAATTGGTTTAACGTACATTTTCGGTATCGGAAGAAGTACTGCTAAGAAAATCCTAACGGATAACGGAATTGATGAGAACATTAAAGTTCAAGAGTGGAACGATGATCAATTATCCGCTATAAGAAATTCAATAAATGAAGTAAAAACAGAAGGATCTTTGCGATCTGAAGTACAACTTAACATTAAGCGATTAATGGATATCGGTTGTTACAGAGGAATTCGTCATCGTTCTGGTTTACCTTTACGTGGGCAACATACTAAAAACAACTCTAGAACTAGAAAAGGAAAGAGAAAAACAGTTGCGAACAAGAAAAAAGCAACTAAATAAAAGTTAGAAAATGGCAAAAGCAAATCAAAAAAAGAAAAAGAACGTCAAAGTTGAGGCTACGGGCGAAGCGCATATTCAAGCGAGCTTTAATAATATAATTATCTCCCTAACCAACAATGCAGGACAAGTAATTTCTTGGTCTTCAGCTGGAAAAATGGGATTTAGAGGTTCTAAAAAGAATACGCCGTATGCAGCGCAATTAGCTGCTGAAGATTGTGCGAAAGAAGCGCATGATTTTGGTCTTCGTCGTGTGAAAGTTTATGTGAAAGGGCCAGGTGGTGGTAGAGAATCTGCGATTCGTTCGTTAAATAATGCTGGTATTGAAGTAACTGAAATAGTTGATGTTACTCCATTACCTCACAATGGTTGTAGACCTCCAAAGAAGAGAAGGGTTTAATATTTTTAATAATCAGTCATCGAAGGAAATGCCTTAATTCATGACACAATAACTAAGAAATGGCAAGATATACAGGTCCTAAGACCAAAATAGCTAGAAGGTTCCGAGATCCTATTTTCGGTCCTGATAAAGCTTTAGAGAAAAGAAGTTACGGCCCAGGACAACACGGTCCTTCAAAACGTAGAGGCGGTAAACAATCGGAATACGCAATTCAACTTGGCGAAAAACAAAAAGCTAAATATACCTATGGTATTTTAGAAAAACAGTTCGCTAATATGTTCGAAAAAGCATCCCGAATGAAAGGTATTACTGGTGAAAACTTATTGCAATTGTGCGAAACACGTTTAGATAACACGGTTTATCGTCTTGGAGTTGCTCCAACACGTAGAGGTGCTAGGCAATTGGTTTCTCACAGACATATTACAGTGAATGGTGATGTTGTTAATATCCCATCGTATCATGTTAAACCAGGTGATGTGGTTGGTGTTCGTGAAAAATCTAAATCTTTAGAAGCGATTGTTTCTTCTTTGGATGCAAGTAGTAAAAAATACGATTGGTTAGATTGGGACCGATCCTCAATGTCAGGGAAGTTTATTAGTATTCCTGGTAGAGAAATGATTCCTGAAAATATCAAGGAACAACTAATCGTCGAATTATATTCTAAATAATCTTTAAAGCAAAAAAATGGCAATTTTAGATTTTCAAAAACCTGACAAGGTTATTATGATTCAATCAGACGAATTCAACGGTGAGTTTGAATTTCGTCCTCTTGAACCGGGTTACGGAATTACAGTAGGTAATTCTTTACGTAGAATTTTGCTTTCTTCTTTGGAAGGATTCGCAATTTCGTCTATAAAAATAGAAGGCGTAGATCATGAGTATACAACACTAAAAGGTGTTGTAGAAGATGTTACTGAAATTATATTGAGCTTGAAACAAGTAAGGTTCAAACAACAAATTGAAGGGACGGATAATGAAACAGTAATGATTTCCATTAGTGGCCAAAACAAATTAACTGCTGGAGACATTGGTAAATTTACAAGTGCTTTTCAAGTATTAAATCCTGATTTGGTTATTTGTCACATGGAGCCTTCTGTAAAGTTGGAGATTGAACTTACTATCATCAAAGGACGTGGTTATGTTCCTGCTGACGAAAATAAAAATTCAACTGCTCCTTTTGGAACTATTTTTATCGACTCTATTTTCACGCCAATTGTGAATGTACGTTATTCAGTTGAAAATTTTAGGGTTGAACAAAAAACGGATTACGAAAAATTGATTTTCCACATCACTAGTGATGGGGCAATTCATCCGAAAGAAGCGCTTAAGGAAGCTGCGAAAATTCTTATTCATCACTTTATGTTGTTCTCTGATGAACGCATTACATTAGATAATGAAAGCAAAGCAGAAACAGAAGAGTTTGATGAATCTTCATTACACATGCGTCAGTTGTTAAAGACGAAGTTGGTGGATATGGATCTTTCAGTTCGTGCTCTTAATTGTTTGAAAGCAGCTGAAGTGGAAGCATTGGGTGATTTAGTCGCTTATGCAAAATCAGATTTATTAAAGTTTAGAAATTTCGGTAAGAAATCTCTTACAGAACTTGAAGATCTTGTGGATAATAAAGGATTGACATTCGGAATGAATGTTGCGAAATATAAATTAGATAAAGATTAGAGTAGATTTAGAATAATTGAGAGATGAGACACGGAAATAAATTAAATCATTTAGGTAGAAAGTCAGCCCATAGAAAAGCAATGCTTTCAAATATGGCTTGTTCGTTAATCGAACATAAGCGTATTTCTACTACTATTGCTAAAGCAAAAGCGCTTCGCGTTTATGTGGAGCCCTTACTGACAAAGTCAAAAACGGATTCTACGCACTCACGAAGAATTGTTTTTTCTTACTTACAAAGTAAAGAAGTCGTTTCTGAGTTGTTCAGAGACGTAGCACCAAAAATTGCAACTCGTAATGGTGGCTATACGCGAATTATTCGTTTAGGCTATCGTTTAGGGGATAATGCAGAAATGTGTATGATCGAATTGGTAGATTTCAATGAAATTTATACCAATGAAAAAGTGAAAAAGACAACTCGTCGTTCTCGAAGAGGTGGCGGATCTTCTGATGGTGCAACAAATGATGCGGTAGTAGTTAATGCTGATGCAACAAATGATGCGGTTTCGGATGAAGTAGTTGCTGAAGAGGTAGTTGCTGAAGAAGTGGTTGCTGAAGAAGTGGTTGCTGAAGAAGTGGTTGCTGAAGAAGCGGTTGCTGATGATGTAGTTGCTGAAGAAACGCCATCTGAAGAGTCAGAAGCTTCTGAATCTTCTGAATCAGAAGAAGAGGCATAAGATTTTAACAAATGTTAATAAATAAAGGCGGTTTTTGACCGCCTTTTTTAGTTTTATAAACTTCCATTCATCTTTAGTTAATACCTTTGTGCAAAATTTATTTAATGGAATCTCGTAATCCTGCCATTTTACTTTTAGAAGATGGAACTGTCTTTCATGGTTCAGCAATTGGTGCTATTGGAACATCCGCTGGTGAAATTGCTTTTAATACAGGGATGACAGGTTATCAAGAGGTCTTTACAGATCCTTCGTATTACGGTCAATTACTGATAATGACTACGGCACATATAGGAAATTATGGGGTGCATGCAGCTGAATCAGAATCAGAATCAATTAAAATTGCTGGTTTAGTAACAAAAAAATTCTCTAATGGTTTTTCTAGACCTTCAGGAGAATGTTCTCTGCAAGAGAAATTAGCACAAAATGGAACGGTTGGTATTTCTGATATCGATACGCGTGCGCTTGTTAGACATATACGTGACAAAGGAGCCATGAATGCTATTGTTTCTTCCGATGTTTTAACCATTGATGAGTTAAAGGAGAAGTTATTGGCTGTTCCTTCGATGGCTGGTTTAGAACTTTCTTCATATGTTGCGACAACAGAGGCGTATGAAAAGATCCCTGCTAATCCTTTGTTTAAAGTGGCTTTAATTGATTTTGGTGTGAAACAAAATATCATTAATTGTTTGACGGAGAGAGGTTGTCATGTTAAAGTTTTTCCAATGGATGTTAGCTTAACAGAAATACAATCTTTTAATCCGAATGGAATAATGCTTTCTAATGGTCCGGGTGATCCTTCCGCTATGCCAAATGCAATCGAATTGGTGAAAGAAATTGTTGATACCAATATTCCAGTATTTGGAATTTGCCTGGGTCATCAAATAGTTGGGTTAAGCCAAGGATTGAGTACTATAAAAATGTTTAATGGGCATCGTGGTATAAATCATCCAATAAAAAACTTAAAGACAGGGAAATGTGAAATTACCACCCAAAACCATGGTTTTGTAATCTCAAAAGATAGCATCGATTCCAATAAAAATATTGAAGTAACACACATACATTTAAACGATGATACAATTGCTGGCATTGCTTTAAAAGATAAACCAGTTTTTTCTGTTCAATTCCATCCGGAAGCTTCCGCTGGACCGCATGATTCCCGCTATTTATTTGATCAATTTATTGCCAATATGGCAACATTTAATAATTAAAACATGAGTAAAATTTCGCGTGTTTTCGCCCGACAAATTCTAGATTCTCGGGGAAATCCAACTATTGAAGTGGATGTTTTGACAATCAATGGTGTACTAGGTCGTGCATCTGTTCCTTCAGGTGCATCTACAGGGATTCATGAAGCGGTTGAATTACGGGATGGTGATCAAACTAAGTTCTTAGGAAAAGGGGTATTGAAGGCTGTTAATAATGTTAATACGCTTATTCATGCTGGATTAAAAGGAATGGATGTCTTTGACCAAAGTCAGATTGATACTTTTATGATTCAATTGGATGGAACTGACAACAAAGGAAATCTTGGTGCGAATGCTATTTTAGGTGTTTCTCTAGCGGTAGCAAGAGCTGCTGCTAACGAATCAAATTGTAGCTTGTTTAAATCGATAGGTGGTGCCAATGCACTTACCTTACCCATTCCAATGATGAATATTTTGAATGGTGGTTCGCATGCGGATAACCTTATCGATATTCAAGAGTTCATGGTAATGCCTACCGGAGCAAGTTCGTTTTCTGAAGGTCTTCGATGGGGAACGGAAGTTTTCCATCATCTTAAAAGCTTGTTGAAATCGCAAGGAATGTCAACAAATGTTGGTGATGAAGGTGGTTTTGCACCTAGCTTGGGATCTAATGAACAAGCCATTGAGGTGGTGATTCAGGCAGTTGAAAAAGCTGGATTCTCGCTAGGAAAAGATATGTACATTGCGATTGATGCTGCAGCATCCGAATTTTATAATGCAGAGAAAGGTTTATATCACCTGGAATCTACGGGCGATAGTATGACTTCAACTGAAATGGTTGATTACTGGAGAAATTGGGTAGCTAAATACCCACTTATTTCCATCGAAGATGGTTTGGCGGAAGATGATTGGGCAGGATGGAAGTATGCAACGGAATCTTTGGGAGATAAAATTCAGTTGGTTGGGGATGATTTGTTTGTGACAAATACAGCGCGTTTATCCCGTGGAATTGAGGAAGGAATTGCTAATTCTATCCTAGTGAAAGTGAACCAAATTGGTACTTTAACTGAAACAATTCAAGCCGTTCAACTGGCGCAAAAAAATGACTATACCGCTGTAATGAGCCATCGAAGTGGCGAAACAGAGGATAATATAATTGCTGATTTAGCCGTGGCGTTAAATACAGGACAAATTAAAACAGGTTCAGCCTCTCGAAGTGATCGAATGGCTAAGTATAATCAATTGCTTCGTATTGAAGAAGAATTGGGAACTACTGCGGAATATCCCGGCCTGAATTTTAAATATGCTAAATGAGTGTAATTCAATTTAACCTAAGGGTTTATGGTTTATTAGTTAATGAGAAAGAGGAAATCCTTCTTTCCGATGAATGTCGTTTAGGCCATTTTTTTACAAAGTTTCCTGGTGGTGGGATTGAGTTCGGTGAGGGAATCATCGACACACTAAAACGTGAGTTCAAAGAAGAATTAAATGCGGAAGTTACTGAAGCCTCGTTTTTGTATGTAAATGATTTTTTTCAAGGATCTAAATTCCAAGAAGACCAACAAATTATTTCATTTTATTACCTTGTAAAGGTCGCTTCTCATGACTTTTTAGGTCTTGAAAAGTATACGACTCCCTTTTATAGTACGGGTGAAAAAAATCGTTGGGCGGCAATTGATAGTCTAACAGAACGAGACATGTCTTTCCCCATTGATAAAAAAGCGCTTTTGGCCTTGAAGGATAAGTTTTGCGTTGTTAGCTAAAATTAACAGCAACAACCAAATCTTTTGTGCCATGTGTCCAGGAATAAAATCCTTCGCCGGATTTCACGCCCTTCTTTCCTGCTGTAACCATGTTTACTAGTAAAGGGCATGGCGCATATTTTGGATTTCCAAATCCATCATGTAGTACGCGCATTATTGCTAAACAAACATCAAGGCCAATAAAATCTGCCAATTGAAGTGGCCCCATCGGATGAGCCATTCCTAGTTTCATCACGGTATCGATCTCCTCTACACCAGCAACTCCTTCGTAGAGCGTGTAAATGGCTTCGTTGATCATTGGCATTAATATTCGATTGGCCACAAATCCTGGGTAATCATTTACTTCAACAGGAACTTTATTAAGTCGACGTGACGTTTCCATTATTAACGAGGTGACTTCATCGCTTGTTGAATACCCACGAATTATTTCAACCAATTTCATAACAGGAACCGGATTCATAAAATGCATACCGATTACTTTATCCGGACGCTTAGTTACAGAAGCAATTTTCGTTATTGATATGGAGGAAGTATTACTTGCCAAGATAACTTCAGGCGCACATACTCGATCTAATTCATTAAATATTTTTAATTTTAATTCAATGTTTTCTGTGGCAGCTTCTACAACTAGCTGAACGTTTTTTACGCCATTTTCAATGCTAGTATCTGTCGTTATATTGGAAAGCGTTATGAGTTTCTCTTCTTCGCTAAGCGTTCCTTTGGATACTTGACGATCTAGGTTTTTTGTTATTGTTGCTTTTGCTTTATCTAACGCATCTTGTGATACATCAATTAGGGTTACAGTATGTCCGAATTGTGCAAAAACATGGGCAATTCCGTTTCCCATTGTACCTGCACCTATAACAGCGATATTTTTCATTTTACGAAGTTTTAATTAGCAAATATAATCATAGTATCTTTGTCAAGTATGGCATTCAATAGAATTAGCAAAATTACGAAAGGAGATTTTTTTAAATCGTTTACGGTTCTACTCTCCGGAACACTTATCGCCCAACTTATTGGATACGCAATAGCGCCTATACTTACGCGTCTTTATACTACCGCTGAAATGGGTGAGCTTGGCTTCTATATGCGTCTCACAGGTTTTATTTCTGCTATTGCTACCTTGCGATACGAAGCGGCACTTCCATTGCCTAAAAAGGATGCACATTCCTTTCTATTATATCGCTTGGCCTATTTAATTTCGATGGTGGTGTTGCTAATTGTAACGGTCATCTTTTCTTTTTTATTGATCACGGGTTTAGGTAGCCAATTTGATTGGTGGTTTTACCTTTTTACAATTCTTGGAACGTCATGTGTCATAATTATTAATGTAGGAACAAGTTGGTCGGTGCGTATGGGGCAATATGCTATCATTTCAAGGCATAAAATTACAAATTCCTTTGTGGCAAATAGCTTGAAATGGTCGTTTTCGTTTTTTCAGATGAGTACATTCGGTTTGATTTTAGCGACTTTAATTGGTTATTTTCTTTCTTGCTTAGAATTTGCGTTTAATTTCAAAAAAATCCACGCAAAATTTAATACGGCTATTTCTAACAAGAAAACAAGGGTACTAATGCGCGAACACAAAGAATTCCCCACCTTAAATTTACCACATGTATTTGTAGATAATGGCAGAGACATGTTAATTGCCACCTTGATTTTCGCTTATTATTCAGTGGGGATTTATGGATCTTTTAATCATTCCTACACCATGTTGCGTATCCCATTGATGCTTATTGGTGTGGTGTTAGGGCAAATATTTTACAATAAAGCATCTGAATTATACAATAAAAAGAAATCGATAATGCCGCTATTAAATAGAATGCTTTTGCTTTTAGCTGCTTTGTCCATTATTCCTTTTACCATCTTATTTTTCTTTGGGGAACCAATATTCATTTTTGTTTTTGGGCCAAATTGGGGACAAGCGGGTGCTTTTTCTGAAACGATGTCTGTTTGGCTGATGTTTAATTTTATTCTTTCTCCTATTACAGCTTTGCCATTAATCATCGGAAAACAAAAAATCTCCTTCCTTTTTGGCTTAATTAGTTCGTTGCTACAAATTATTCCTTTATGGCTTTTGCCAATGAAATATGGTAATAGTGAAGGGGTATTTGATTTTACCCTTCAAATAATATCTTATTCGCAAGCTGCTTGGTTGGTATTTACTTTAGCGGTCTTTTATTCGTTGGCTAAGAAGGCTTCGATCAAACATACATAATAGTTATTTCCGCTTAGAATTAGGATCAACAAATCGAAAGATATGAAATGGATGTGACGATTGTAGTCTATACCCGCCTTTTATTAGTAACTTTATTGCCAACATGAAATTTACCCAATTAAATCTCAACGAACAGTTGTTGGAAGCAATTTCACACATGGGCTTCGTAAATGCAACTCCAATTCAAGAATTAGCCATCCCTCAAATTTTAAGTAATAAGGATTTGATTGCTTGTGCTCAAACTGGTACTGGCAAAACGGCGGCATTCATACTACCAATTTTAAATAAATTAACGGGGAAAGAAGATTATTCCATCGACACATTAATCATTGTACCAACGAGGGAATTGGCAGTTCAGATTGAACAAGAAATTCAAGGACTTTCCTACTTTGTATCGGTAGGGTCAAAAGCAATTTATGGTGGAGGAAGTGGAAAAGATTGGGATCTTCAAAAAGATGCGCTAAAGGATGGTACAGACATTATAGTTGCTACGCCGGGAAAATTGCTTTCGCATATTGCGCAAGGATATGTGGATTTTTCGAAAGTAAAACATTTAGTGTTGGATGAAGCGGATAAAATGTTGGATATGGGTTTTACGGATGATCTAATGTCAATTATTTCCAAGCTGCCAGAAAAACGTCAAACGCTAATGTTCAGTGCAACAATGCCTAATAAAATCAGGGAATTAGCCAAGAAGATCTTAAAGGATCCTGAAGAAATAACACTTTCTATTTCAAAGCCGGCAGAAGGTGTAAAACAAGCCGTCTACTTGACCTTTGATAATCAAAAAGTAGCGCTTATTAAACACATTCTTACAGAAAGACCCGATTATTCTAGCATCATTATTTTTACATCATCCAAACGAAAAGTGAGTGAAATTGTAAATTCTTTACGTAAAAATGGCTTTAAATCACATGGTGTTTCTTCAAATTTGGACCAAAGTGAAAGAGAGGAAGTGCTTCAAGGATTTCGTTCTAAACGAATAAGAATCGTTGTAGCTACAGATGTTATGAGCCGTGGCATTGATATTAAAGAGATTAATTTGGTTATCAATTATGATACTCCATTTGATGCAGAAGATTATGTACATCGCGTAGGTAGAACTGCACGTGCAAATACAAAAGGCGAAGCAATAACACTTGTGAATGAGAAGGACATGAAAAAACTTACTCAAATTCAGAAGTTAATTGAAGCTGAGATAACGCAAGTTTCTCTTCCAGAAGAATTAGGAGAAGGGCCCGAATTTAAGATTCATTCTAATTTTGTTAAACGGCCATTCAAAGGGAAACATAAAAACTAGCAGTATAGGATTACATTCTCTTATGTAATCCCTATACTGCTAGTTTCTAAAATGATTATTTCAATACAAGCGCATAGTTTTCACTGAAAACCCAAAAGTAAATTTTGGATTCTTCGTTAGTTGCCCAAGTAGAATTATCTACAGATAAGCCTTCAAGCGAAACCTTTTGAGCATATAGATAGTCGCCATTGTCATCTTTGTAACAATTGACATACTTATCATCCCACTCAATTCTTTTCTCTTCTGAGCGTGCCGCATCGTAACGCAAGGTCATTTCTGTAATAGCCTCACCATCGCTATATATTTCTACTTTATAAATCTTTCCCTTTACAACAGGAGTAATTAGCATCTTAAAATCTAAATCTTGATCTATAGCGGTCCATTCATCTGGCCATTCATCCCATTCAGCATAATCGGGATGATATTCGATGTATTTTTTACCTGTAAATATAATTGCTTGCGCACTTATGTTTTGTACAGCGAAGAAAAATAACACAAAAAGCAATAAAATTTTCGTTTTCATAAGGTCTGGTTAACTAATTATTGAACTGGAGTTTTTTTCTTATCACGAATGAAATAGACAATCTCGTTTCTTAAGGCTTTACCATAATTAACTTTAACACTATCCTTTCCAATCAAGGTAATTGAGCCACCTTTTCCAAAATATGATCCGCCACCTTGAAAAATTCTAGCGCTCATTTTAAGGATTCCATCTTTATCATAGGATATTTCTTTATAGATTTTATTGTCTTTTATCCAACCGTTTTGTGATGAATTACTCAATGCATTTATTATGTCGGAGGATTCTCTTTTAAAATAAATTATGGAGCCAGATAATGAACCTTTTCCTTTAAATGTGAAATCATTTAAGAATGAATCATAACGATAGTTTAGAGCTGCCTTGAGTTCATCAGATGGCAGTTTAGTTTTGTAATTATCATAGAGCTTAAAAAAACTTTTAAGGCTATCATTCTTGATCATGGTAATTAACTCATCTTTAAATTTCCTTCTTGAAGGGTTAACGAGACTTGTATCACTACCATACGTGATAAATGCGCTGCTTAATAAATCCCAATTATGAAGATGAATGATTTTTTCGAAACAAAGTTTCTTCATGTTTTTGGCTGAATCCAACCATTCTTTATCGTCTGGTAGCAACCTGTCAAAATAGTATAATGCACTATCATATTTTTGAACTTGATAAAAGGATATCCCTTTTTCATAAGTTTCTGGTGGACCACAACTTACAAGTAGTAATCCCAATGCAAAAGCATAGGTAAAAAGTTTAATTTTTCTCATCGTTAGTATTAAGTTAATAATTTGAGGAGTAAAAATAATGGATTTTTCTTAAAGCAGGAAATTTTACAGTTATATTCTGTTCAAAAAAGCTAAAAAATCGCTTGATTGAACTGTAATAAATAGCAGAATTGCTTGTCAATTATTTTTTATTTTCTTGCCCTTCTGGTGTTAATTTCTCACCTCGAATGAAATAATTAATTCTTCCAGATGTCATTGACGTGCCATAGTCGATAAAAAGTGAATCTTTCGAAATAAATCGTAAACTTCCTTTTTGGGCAAAATATGTTCCACCTGACGAATTGTTCCATAATTTTGGTTTCATGGAAAATTTCCCGTCCTTGGTATATTTAATTTCTTTGTATATAACTATGTTTTTTGACCAAAAATCATTGTTGACATTCGAAATTAATTGACTTTCATTCTTATTATTTCGTTCATATTTTAGTTTGCCTTTTGATAATCCTTTAGTACCTTTCCAGTTATAATCCTTAAGAAAATCATCAATATGTTTATTCATCACGCTCATTAACACCAAGGAGTTAAATCGATCTTTGTACGAATCATAAACTTTGTAAAAAGCTTTTGTACTATCTTTATTTATCATGTTGATCAATTCTTTTTCAAGGGTTTTGTTGGCGGTTTTCATGAGTAATGAATCCTTTCCGTATAGGTCTAATTGTTTATTGTAATTAACCCAGTCATGATTAACAATCATTTTTTCGAAACAAAGTTGCTTCATATTTTTAGCTGAATCCAACCATTCTTTATCGTCGGGTAGTAACCTGTCAAAATAGTATAAAGCACTATCATATTTTTGAACTTTATAAAAGGAAAGTCCTTTTTCATAGGTTTCTGGTGGCCCACAACTTACAAGTAGTAATCCCAATGCAAAAGCGTAGCTGAAAAGTTTAACTATTCTCATTGAATTTTAATTTTATTAGGTGAGGTATAAAAATAATAGATTTTTCTTAAAGAATGAAATTTTACAGTTATATTCTGTTTAAAAAAGGTAAAAAATCGCTTTATTGAACTGAAATAAATAGAAGAATTGCTTATCAATTATCTTTTATTTTTTTGCCCATCTAGTGTTAATTTCTCGTAAATTGAAGCAAACAAACGTTTATTTATTTCTTTGGTAGCGCGACTATCAATGAGGACATGGTTTTTTTCTTGAATGACATTTAAATCTAGTGTTAAGGCTGTTTCTACATCTTTTGACAAATTCCCATTGCTGATAATTCCATTCTCTAGGTGTGTAATCCATTCCTTGTTTGCTGGTAGATTGGAGGTGATGGGAAGGCAGCCATAAGCCATTGCTTCCAATAAACTGATAGAGGTGCCATCACTTTTCGGAATCGATATGTAAATCATAGCCTTTTTATAATAGCGAATATTTTCTTCACTTGTAAGAAATCCTACGAATTCAATGGTGTTCTCAGGCAATTCTTCGGCAACTATTTTCTTTAGATAAGTCGTTTGATTTCCTTCAGCGGCAATAATTAATTTCCATTTCGGATTCTTTACTAAAAAATCTTTCAGTTGTAAAATAAGTTGATCAATATTATATAGCGTTTCATGCATTCGATTTGAATAGATAATCGATTCACGCGTAAATATTTCCTCGTTCTTATTAATCTCAACGCCAAAATTGACAATAACCACTTCTTTTTTTTCGTTGAGTTGATGTATTGCTTCCGCCATAAATGATGCATCTGCTGTAATTACAGTTGCTTTTTTTAAAACATAACGCACCATTGCGCGATACAAGAATCCTTTATTGGGTAATATAAGGACATCACTCCCCCATGTTGTCAGTACGATTGGTATGCGCGTCGAATTAGCAAGAACTGTTATCAACGCATAGCTGTTTGCTTGATGAACATGGATGATGTCAGGATTAAATTCTTTAATGATAGATCTTAGTCCCCTTACACTTTTCCAAAATTTAATTGGGTTTTTTAATCCAAAATCGATCGTTATACAGGCTGAAAAATCTATGGTACTGTTGCTAACCACTAATATAGATTCAAAAGAATCAGAAATAAGACCATGAAAATTGCGTAAATGAGCATTTCCTTTGCTTCCACCGATGAGTAAAAGTTTTTTATGCTTTTGCATGCGTTTCATTAAGAAAGTGATTTTTTAAGGCCCAGCTAATTCCAAATATATAGATTATTACAATATTTTTTTCTGTTAATGGGTTGTTTGTAATGGCACTAATGATCATTAAAATTACTAAAAATAGTCCTTGTATAGCATAGGGCGTTGTCTTATTCCAAAATTTCATCAAAGGATAAATGAATATGCTTAAGTAGACACCTAATCCAACAATACCATAACGCCAAGTCATTAACAGGTATTCATTTTCTGAATAAATATGATTTACATAAAAAAAGTTTTTGTTAGGTCCATAACCAAATAAGGGATGTAATAAAATCATATCTACCAAAATTCTCCAGGATTCCCATCTGCTTCGTATAGAACCGCTCAACAAGGCAGAGCCATCGAGCAAACTATTATTATAGGAAGGGTATTTAAAAAAGGATGTTACTAGCATCCATGATAAAAAGTATACGGAGCTTGTCCCTAAAAGAATAATTATCCACTGCCTAAATTTAAATTTTCCATGATGAATGATGAGTAAAAAAAGTAAAAGAAAAATGATTATAAACATTAATGTTCGTGATTGACAAAGGAAGGCCATCATCAGCGCAACAAAAAAGATAATAAGTTCATTTTTTTTAAAATTAAATGGGAAATAAAATATGGCAAAAACACCGAAAAGTAAGCCATTCGTATTTGGATTCCCCATGGTTCCTGCTAACCTTTTTACTGCCGGGTTTCCTAATGAATCTAAACCAAAATATTTAATGTGGATGCCCCCATTGTAATAATGTTCAAGGTAATAATTTA
The DNA here is from genome assembly GCA_903939755.1 of uncultured Flavobacteriales bacterium. Taxonomy (GTDB): domain Bacteria; phylum Bacteroidota; class Bacteroidia; order Flavobacteriales_D; family Crocinitomicaceae; genus UBA952. Next base: position 76,464 of record CAJAII010000038.1, read on the forward strand.
TATTAAATAGATTAAAAAAATGAAGTAGATTGACAAGAACGAGTAGCCCAAAAAGTAGATGAATCAAGTTCTTTATTGCTATAAAATTTATGAGCGAAAAAAACACTGAAAGAAGAGCTATTTTGAACATTTTGTAGATTTCGAAATAAGGATTCAGTTCCTCATGATTTTTTGTAATAAAAATCGAAATAAGTATATATAAACTGAAAATAAGTGGGATAAGACTATAACCTAATGAAGTAATTTCTTTTCTTTTCTTCCAACTAATTACGGCAATAACTGGAAGTAAAAAGTCAATCGTTTGAAACAATGGCATTGAATTACCGAAATTGATGTCAGGTAAAAGAACAGCAGCGAATATTAGGAAAAATCCTAAAAATGAAAGGCTGTAATTAGTTAGCCCATGCATCATAATTCGATTTTAATGAAGGGTGTTCTTTTAATATGGGTTCGTCTAATGTCCGGGTATCGCCAATTATTTTTGCAGGATTGCCAGAAATGATTGAAAAGTCTGGAAAATCCCCCTTCACATAACTGTAAGCAGATACGATACAACCTTTTCCAATCTTTGTGTCTGGCATTATTGTAGCATGGGGACCAATAAATGAATATTTGCCAATTTCTATATTTCCTTTAACATATCCTATCATATCAGCACCTGCATAATTCTCTCCATATACGCGCATTGACAAATGGCTTGAATGACTTGTCATGGTTATAAAAGAGGTAAGTTGACAACCTTCATGAATAATAATTCCTTGGCTGGCTTCAATAAAATTATGATGTCCAATATAAACGTTTATACCTAATTCTAATGATTCGGGATGATCAATAAATGTTGTGTTTGAAATGCGAGTATTTCGAATTAGTTGGCCATTATTATTGTATATCTTGTGACGCATTACTGGACGAAATTTCATGAAGAAACGAACGAATACTTTTTCTATAACTGAATTCTTACAAAGCATGCTTGTTTTTTTTTATTAGCGAAGATAAGTTAAAAACAAACGTGAAATATTACTTTGCGATCGTAGCAGTTGGTTAAAATAAGTGGTATCTGTAATTTAACTACTTTTGTTTTTATGAATGCGAAATAATTAACATCAAATATGGATTCCTCTCAAACGGTAAAAATCGTCCATTTAAGCAGTGTGCATGGGGATCATGACGTTAGGATTCTTCTTAAGGAATGCTCTTCTCTAGCAAGTAAATTAGATAATGTATCGGTGAATTTGATATTGGCTGGTGTTAAAGAAAGAGAAGAGTTTGGTGTTCATATTCATTCGGTTTCGAAATACTACGGTTCGCGATTAAAACGAATGTGGCTTACCGTAAATCAAGTTTTTTTGAAAGCTATCTCCTTAGATGCGGATATTTATCATCTCCATGACCCAGAATTATTGCGAATAGCACTTAAACTTAAGCGAAGAGGAAAAATTGTTGTTTATGATGCACATGAAGATTTACCACGTCAAATTATGGGAAAATCCTACCTTCCATTAAAAAGTCTTTTAGCTGCTTTTTTTGAACGCTATGAAAACTATGTTGTTAAACGATTAGATGGAGTTGTAACGGCAACACCTTTTATTGCTGATAGATTTAAAAAGGTGAACGATCTTACCATTGATATTAATAATTTCCCATTGGAATCCGAAATAGAATTCACTAAAAATGATGCTTCAGTTAAAGAAAACAGGGTTTGCTTTATCGGTGGTATTAGTTCAATACGTGGGATAAGTCAATTGGTCGATGCATTCGAGAATTCAGAGGTTCGATTGTCCTTAGCTGGAGAAATTGAAAGCGAGTATTTTAATGAATTAACCGTAAAGAATGGATGGCGGAATGTAGATGCATTAGGTTTTATTAATCGTTCACATGCAGTAGCTTTGAAGCAAAAATGCCTTGCAGGGATCGTTACTTTTTTACCTTATCCAAATCATATTAACGCACAGCCGAATAAGATTTTTGAATACATGGCCGCAGGTCTTCCTGTGATTGGTTCAAATTTCCCACTTTGGAAGGAGATTATCGAACAAAATAATTGTGGAATTTGTGTTGACCCATCTGATAGTATGGCAATAGCTGAGGCTATTCATCATTTAGCATCAAACAAGGAGTTAGCTAGGAAAATGGGTGAGAATGGAAGCCGATTAGTGAAAGAAAAATATAATTGGTTACAAGAAGAAAATAAATTAATTGATTTTTACCGTCAATTAATGCAAAGTAGTTGCAAATGAGTTTCGAACGGTTGTATCTAATAACGCTATGTCTTCTAACCGGAGTGTGGATTCTTTTTCCTCATTTCACTTCCCTTCTTGTCTGTATTTTTGCTTTAACCGTTTTGTATGGCATTATAAAAAAAGAGCTGGCTTTTACATTTCAACTTCTTCCTGCTTTGTTAGCGCTATTGTATATTTTCTATTTAGTTTATACCATTCCGACTAATCATTTGCCGATTGCTTTAGACTTTTTAGAATATAAGTTATCGCTATTGGTATTTCCATTCTTGTTTTCTTTTCAACCGAAATTTAGATTGGATTGGAAGTATGTTTGTTATTCGTTTTTGGCTGCGGTTAATGTTTTGGTGATTTTTGATCTAATTCAAGCAGGTCTTAATTATTCAAATAGTGGGATATTAAATTCATTCTACTCTTCTGCATTATCTCCTACGCATCACCCCACTTATCTTACCGCATATTTGTCATTGGCGATTTTACTTTTTTTGCAATTGTCTTGGACTACAACTTCTGTAAAAATGAGATGGGTTTTTTATGGTATTATCGGGTTATTTGTTATAATGCATATTCCTTTGTCGAGTCTTTCCGGTATGCTTTTTCTATGTCTATTCTTTGGACTTGCATTGTTAATTTATTTCGTTAAAAATAGGAGGTGGGGACTCATTATTTTTATTTTTTGCGCTGGAGCTATTATGGGATATACCATATTGAAAGTTCAGCCAAGTTTAAAGGAAAACATTAACAGAACCTTCGATTTAGTGGCTTCTTATGCTACATCGCCTCAAAAATTTATTGAATCGCGCCCATTTCCAATGGAAGGAAATGAAGCAAGGTTGGTGATTTGGACTGTTGCATTGGATATTTTTATAGATCATCCAATGGGGGTAGGTTTAGGAAATTTGGAAGAAATGATGCACCAACGGCTCGTTCATCTTGGACTTAATCAACAAGCGGACTTAAATTACAATCCGCATAATCAATTTCTTCAAATTGCTGCAGAGTTGGGGGTGATTGGATTAGGCTTTTTCCTATTAATAGTGGCCTTTGGATTTTATTGGTCCATTACAACTAAAAATTGGTTGCTTTTATTAGTGATTTCCAGTCTTTTTATTAATTGCTTATTTGAATCTATGTTACAACGTCAATCAGGAATTGTGTTTTATTGTTTTTGGATTTGTCTCTTATCAAGTCGTATGTATTCAAAAGAGTTAAAATGAGGTTATTAATTCTTACTCAGTATTATCCACCAGAAATTGGTGCACCGCAAAATAGATTGCATGAGTTAGCCATCCGATTAAAGGCTACAGGATTGGAGGTGGAGGTTTTGACTGCATTACCGAATTATCCAGGGAGGGAAATTCATGCAAATTATAAAAATGGACGGAATCGTGAAGAAGTTATAGATGGAATTTCGGTTCATCGGTCAGGTATTTATGTCTCGCGTTCCAATGGCATTGTGAAACGCCTTCTTAATTATTTTTCTTTTGTTTGGACAAGCTATCATCGGGGTAAAAAGTTGGGAGAATTTGATTTTTTAATGGTGGAGAGCCCTCCTTTATTTTTGGGTTATTCAGCTATTCGGTTATCTAAAAAGCTGAAGGCAAGGTTGATTTTTAATGTGTCGGATTTATGGCCAGAATCCGCTGAAAAGCTAGGTATTGTTACGAATAAATATTTATTGAAATTAGCGTATCAATTGGAAGCGAAGTGCTATAAACACGCTTATTTGGTCACGGGACAAACACAAGGAATTGTGGATGATATTGCTAGTCGATTTCCTTCCAAACGTATTTATTATTTACCAAATGGTGTCGACACATCTTTTTATGATCCGCAAAAGGTTATAGTCGGTGACTTTCGAGAACGAAATGGTTTCAAAACAACTGATTTATTGATTTTTTACGGTGGGATATTAGGACATGCACAAGGATTAGAAGTGGTATTAAATGCTGCAAATATATTAAAGGATCAGCATCATGTTCATTTCATTCTTCAGGGAACCGGTCCTGAGCAAGAGCGTTTATTAAGCCTAAAAGAAAGCTTGGATTTGAAACAAGTTCATTTTTTTACACCGGTTGAAAAGAAAGAAATGCCATCGATAATTAAATCAATTGATGTTGCCATAATTCCTTTAAAGAAATTATTGTTGTTTGAAGGTGCGATTCCTTCTAAAGTGTATGAAGCGCTGGCAATGAAAAAACCATTGCTTTTAGGAGTTAACGGTGAAGCAAAGAGGCATTTTATCGATAAGGCAAAAGGTGGATTGTATTATGAACCTGAAAATCATGAAGATTTAGCCAGGCAAATAATGGTACTTGTCGAAAATCAGGAGGAACGATGTGTTATGGGGGAAAATGCTCGAAATTATGTTTCTCTTTACTTTGATCGTGATAAAATTGCGAAAGATTTTTTAGCGCAATTGTGATCAGCTTCCAAGAACATTGATTCTATTTATTCAAAATTGTTAATTTTGAAGTATGATACCATTTTCACCTCCCCGTATTGATCAAAAGATCGTTGATGCTGTTGTTGAAACACTCCATAGCGGGTGGATTTCTACCGGTCCTAGAACAAAGCTATTCGAAAAGAAAATTACAGAATATTGTAATTGTAAAACGACAGTTGCTGTTAGCGCATGGACAACCGGAATGGAGGTCTTTTTGCGTTGGTGGGGAATAGGACCAGGTGATGAGGTAATCATTCCTGTTTACACGTATTGTGCTAGTGCCAATGTGGTTCTACATACTGGAGCAAAACTCATTATGGTTGATATAAATCAGGATGATTTTAATATTTCGATTGAAAAAATAAGAGCAGAAATAACCAAAAACACGAAAGTCATAATGCCAGTTGATATTGCTGGTTTACCTTGTGATTATAATCGAATTTATGAGCTAATAGACGAATTCAAACCGATTTTCACTCCTTCGAATGATAAGCAAGCGCTATTGGGTAGGATTTTACTTGCTTCAGACTCCGCACATAGTTTTGGTGCGTTATATGAATCAAAGCGAGCCGGTTCATATGCTGATGTATCTTGTTTTTCTTTTCATGCTGTAAAAAACTTGAGTACGGCCGAAGGCGGTGCGGTTTGTTTTAACCTACCCGATGACTTTGATCATGAAGAAATATACAAGGAGTTTTGTATTAAAATTCTACATGGGCAATCTAAAGATGCGCTAGCTAAAATGCAAAAGGGCGCATGGAGATATGATGTGCTAGAACCTGGTTACAAATGTAATATGACGGATATTCAAGCCGCGATTGGATTAATTGAATTAGAACGCTACCAAGAAAATATGGATCGGCGGGCAGAAATTTTTCGGCAATATTATGAAGGATTTAAATTAGAGAAATGGGCTATTTGTCCAATTTCTGTTGATGACTTAAGGCATACTTCGTACCATTTATTTCAGTTATGTATCGCTAATGTAACGGAAGCCCAACGCGATGCTATTATGCATGAGATTTTTGAGCAAGATGTTTCTGTGAATGTTCACTTTCAGCCGTTGCCTCTTTTTACGGCCTACAAAAATTTAGGATATAATATTAAAAATTATCCGGTTGCCTATGCTAAATATACTTCTGAAATATCGTTGCCCGTTTATTTCCAATTAAGCGATTCGCAAGTTCAAATGATTATTTCCGCGGTGAAGATTGCCTATAACAAGGTGATGGGATGAAACGAATTTTTGATCTGTCATTTTCAATTATTGTTTTATGCTTGTTTTTGCCGATTGGGGGGGTAATTGCTATAAGTATTGTATTCAATTCGAAAGGGGGAGTATTTTACAAACAGAAAAGGGTAGGTAAGAATGGCACATTGTTTTATGTGTTGAAATTTCGATCCATGGAGCTTAATTCAGATAGAACAGGACAACTTACAGTTGGCAATGATCCAAGAATTACGCGTGTCGGTTCCTTTATTCGTAAAGTTAAATTAGATGAATTCCCACAATTTTTGAATGTTTTAATAGGCGATATGAGCATCGTTGGACCAAGGCCTGAAGTCCCAGAATTTGTGGCATTGTATTCAGAAGAACAACGAAAAGTTTTGTTGGTCCGACCAGGAATTACTGATGAGGCATCCTTGATTTATTTTGAGGAAAACATACTTTTGGCAACTTCGAATGACCCTAAAAAATCCTATGTAGAGGAGATTATGCCAGCAAAGATTGCTATTAATTTAGCGTATTTAGAAAACCGATCTCTTCTGGCAGATTGTAAAGTTATTGGAAAAACCATCTTGAGAATATTTCGAGCGTAAGTTATTGTTTATGTTTAAATTATTCATTCATTGAATATTTAATTGTAATATTGCAATATTACTATATGACAATATGTTTTGGTTTTTTATAACTTCTTGTCGTGTTAAGATTAAAGTTATTTTGGCATATTGCAATATGACGATTAGCATTATCTGGATAAAATTGGTTTATAGTTAAATCTGCATATTGCAATAAAACGATTAATACTACATGCTTATCAATTTAGTTTATAGTTATATCCGCATATTGCAATAAGACGATTAACATTACTTGTGTATCATTTAAATTAAAATGATTTTTATTTCGTTTAATGAATTAAAAAAATAATGGGAGCTACAAAACACGAAATATTTCAAGATCAAATTAACGAAGAAGCAGCAATTTTTAATGCGCTTGGACACCCCGCAAGGTTAGCAATTGTAAAGACTTTATTGACTTATAAAACGTGTGTTGGTAATTATCTTACTAATGAAATCGCTCTGTCGCAACCAACCATCTCTCAACATTTGAAAGTGCTTAAGAATGTAGGGATTATTCAAGGTACAATTGAAGGGAAATCTGTTTGTTACTGTCTAAATCATTCTCTTATCGAAAAATTACGTGTTTTTGTCGGTGATATGCTTATACAATACGATCTACATCAAAGTAACTGTAACTGTTAATATATGAACTATTTTGAATTCAAAGAATCGCTTCAAAGGCTGGAAAAACTTGCTTTTATTATGCCCAACGGAATTTCTTTTCCTTCGCATTTTCATATCACGGAGGTTGGACATACGCAAAAACAATTTATTGATTGTGGTGGGGTTGTTCGAAATTTAAGTGAAATAAGTCTTCAACTATGGTTGGCAGATGATACAAAGCATCGCTTAACCCCCCAAAAACTCATGCGTATTTTGGAAGAAACGGAAAGTAAAATAATATTGCCTGATGAAAATGTAGTGGTGGAATTACAAGGTCAAACTATTGAAAAATATACCATTTCTCTTTCTGATTTTGGATTTTTGCTTCATCCTACTCAAACAGCGTGCTTAGCGGAAGATAGTTGTGGGATTCCTTTAGAAAAACGAAGGGTTGTAATTGGTCAAAAGAATGATTGTAAACCAGGTTCAGGCTGCTGTTAATTCATCTTTATGTTCCCAGAAATTGAATTGATGATCTCCAAGCTAGTATTGAATTTTAATTCAATTTCTTCAGCGCGAAAACTACAATTGGATGAACTTGCTTGCCATCTCAAACTCGCTTTAAGTTCTTCCAATAAATTGAATTTATTATTTGTGTGTACCCATAATTCACGGCGAAGCCATATGGGACAACTTTGGGGGCGGTTAGCGGCGAATTATTATAAGGTGGAAAATGCCAACTCTTTTTCTGCCGGAACTGAAGTGACCGAACTAAATTCCAATGTAATTGATATGCTTCAAAATAATGGTTTCATGGTGTCAACTATTCAAAATGTATTAAATCCTGCTTATGTTATTGAATTTGGAGTTAACCAATCACTTACTTGTTTTTCAAAATTAATTGATCATGAAGCAAATCCCAGGAGAGATTTTTTTGCGCTTATGATGTGCACTGAAGCTGAGGCAAATTGTCCTTTTGTTGCTGGAGCTATTCATCGATTTGGATTGCCATTTGATGATCCTAAAGCTTACGATTACACGCTTAAGGTTAGCGATGCTTACCTTTCTACTTTTGAGGAAATTGGTGTTCAAATTCTATATCTTTTTAATCAAATTAAGCATGAAAACAACTAAACAACTTTCTTTTCTAGATCGATTTCTCACATTGTGGATTTTTATGGCAATGGCAATGGGAATTGGAATTGGGTATTTCTTCCCCTCTCAAAGCGAAAAATTAAATGAAGAAATTTTTAATTTTCCTCTAGCAGTTGGGTTAATAATAATGATGTACCCGCCGCTTGCGAAAGTGAAATATGAGTCTATGGGAACGGTATTTAAAAACGTTAAGGTATTGATACTCTCACTTGTTTTAAATTGGATCATCGGCCCTTTATTAATGTTTTTATTGGCCATTACTTTTTTACAGGACCTTCCACATTACATGGTCGGATTGATTATAATTGGTCTAGCGAGATGTATCGCGATGGTCATTGTTTGGATTGAGTTGGCCAGTGGTAACCGCGAGTATGCGGCTGGATTAATAGCTATGAATAGTATTTTTCAAATTCTTTTTTTTAGTGTCTATGCGTTTATTTTCCTTTCGTTTCTTCCAAGTCAAATGGGGATTAAAGCAACAAACGTTTCTGTCGACATGTTAGAAATTGCCAAAACGGTTGGTATTTATCTCGGTATACCTTTTTTATTAGGTTTCGTATCTCGTTATTTATTGATCAAGTTCAAAGGTGAAGCTTGGTTTACAACTACTTATTTACCTGCGGTTTCCCCCTTAACTTTAATCGCTTTGCTATTTACAATTGTTTACATGTTTTCGCTAAAAGGAGATATGGTTTTAGCACTTCCAATTGATGTGGTGAGAATTGCAATTCCGATGATTATTTACTTTGTTATGATGTTTGTTATCAGTTATATAATGGCGAAAAAGTTTGGCGCTAAACAAGATGAGGTAACAGCCATTGCATTTACCGCCACAGGTAATAATTTTGAATTAGCGATTGCGGTTTGTATAGGTGTTTTCGGTATCAATTCTGGAGAGGCTTTCGCTGGAGTTATTGGGCCTTTAATCGAAGTTCCTGCTTTAATATTGTTGGTTAGGCTTGCGAATTATTGGAACAAATCCTGGAGTTAATTTGTAAAAAAAAGATTAGATCTTTATAAAAGTCAAACTATTCGTTAAACCCAAAACAAAATATTCTCACTGTAAAAAAAAGCGGCTTAAGCAGGCAACTCAAATTTAGTGTCCCATTTTTCATCAGTTTCTTTATTCACACAAGATACGTGCAGGTAATTTGTATCATCCACTTTTTTTAGATACCTGTCGACAACGATAGTTGATTTCTTTGAATCATCATACAACGGATCCCCAACTCTAGGTAAGAATGGATACAAAGTAGAAATTTTTTCGTCTTCAGTGGTTATTAATGGTAAGGCGGTCTCAAAAATAATTTCTTCCAATTTTTCTGCAATTTTTCCTTTATTTATTTCTTCTTTGGCTTCCGGCTTTAAATTTTTTAGCCAATCATGGAATTTTTCTGTTGCTTCCTTTTTCAATCTAAATTGTATGTTAACAGGAAATGGGGATCGAATGTGATTTTCGTCGGTGTACCAAAAAGCAAAAGTTTCTTCTATAAATTCACTGTTTTCAATCGAATGTTTGTCTAATATTTCCATGAATCAATAAGTATTAAATAAATAATGCCCCAAAGTTAAAGGCTTAATTTTCTTAATAATATGATTTATATCAGTTGTTAATTATTTTCAATTTGATCTTAACTAAAAGCGGCTTTTTAAAGTTAAATGTTGGCGCAATTTAACGCTAAATTTACGTTGGTTTCTGCAACTATTTAATTGGTCACTTTTAATTTTCCTTTCGCTGGAGTGGCCACCATCACGCCATTTCTAGTATAGAAAACTTCGACTTCAACATCTTCTCCAACTTTTAAATTTTCAACTTTTCTTCCAGGAATTACCTTTCCTTTAAAAGGGATGCCATTAACCGTTCCTCCTGTCACCACCAACGCAACACCTGTAAAGGGCGAATCAGCCCCAAGGCCAACATTTACAATACATCCAACCGATTTAGAGATGGTTGTTGCTTGGAGATCGCAATCAGGAAAAGGTTTTACTATATATTTATATGTTCCAAAATTAACAGATTTCCCTTTTTCGTCTTTGCCAGTTAGTGTAATTGAAACTATCTTTGTACCATCATCTACCCTTACAAAATAGCCACTGTATTCACTGTAAGCATCGCTCCAATTAGCTGCAATGGCAGTTCCTCCTGAAACACTAATTGAAGATGATTCCATTCCAGTGTATCCTACTACCACTTTATTATCCCATCCCCCTGAATATAAAACATTTAATTCTGGCAAGCCAATAGCACCTTGTGCTCTAGTGATGATATTTAAACTTAAAAATGCTAAGCAGAGTATTTTTCTCATGGTTTTTGTATTTAGAGGTTATGTTAATTAGAATGTATTAATTTGGGCGCTTTTCTCAAAATTAAAAATCGGTGTTCGGTTACAAATTAGATGGTTTCAAAACTTTTTAGTAGGGAATATGGCTACGTCAATTACATACATTCATCTTTTTCTACTTAAAATTCCGGGTGATTATTGATCATGCAATTGAAAAATTGTAACTTAGTCGACAAATAGTATTAGTCATTCTTTTGTCTATGATAAGATTGCTTTCTTTTTGTGTCGCTTTTATAGGTGGATCAATCCTAATGAATCAGGTTATATTCGCACAAACTGATTTCGACGAAGAATTACCCGATACCATTGCTATTCCTACCAAATCAACGATTACCATTCCACCTTTTAAGCGCATTAACCCAGACACCTTAAAAATTGGAGTTAACGATGAAATTGTCTTCGATTCGTATTGCGCTCTTGGTCTGCCAGCTGTTTATGATGCCTTGCATTCTTTTCACTCCCGCCGTATGGATAAGTTCGGTGGATATATAAATTGGAAAATAAATAAGGGCTTAGAAAATATTCGTAAAAAAGGATTTAAATCGGATATTAAAAATCTCTATATTCAGATTGATCCAAAAACCTTAACTGTTTATTGGATTGCTGTAGTGGGGCCAAGTACGGATGGTAAATGTTATGTGCGTTTTGATAGTCGCGGTTCAGCTGGTGGTGGCGTGAGAGCGGTCGAAAATCAATTGCCTACCATGCATAATTATTATCCTACATTGACTGACGTAAAGGTGCTTGAATTCAATGAGAATGTAATAAAATGCTTCGATTGGAACGGGAATCCCGTAGGTGCTTATTGTAGTTATGTTAACATTCGTCAGCATTTTTATAAATACTACGATAAACAAGTTGATGTAACTATTTCCTTAGAAGAATACACAAAGAAATATCCCTACAACACGGAAGGAACGAATCTTCCAGGAAAGAAAAAAGTTGTTGTCGCCTCGCGTCAGCGAAAGTATAAAGTGAAATCAGGAGACACCTTATCTGAAATTGCTCATAAATACCATACTACGGTATCGAAGATTAAAAAAGCCAACGGCTTGCGATCGGATTTGATCCGAACTGGTCAGGTATTGAAAATTCCATAAAAATAAAATGGATGTACATCTAAATAAGTGGAGGGTAAAACGCATACAATAACCTTTGATGTAGTTCCCTTATTATCTATTGAAAAGTAGTTGGATTTTTTAAATTCTTTTGATGAACTTGAATTATTTACAATCTGAAATTATATCATCAAACGCCAATTGTCTTGGTGCAAAAAGTATTATATATTAATTGATATTTTTTGCCATATTTTATTCGAAAGTGATCCGCTGAGAACCTCAATATTATGAATCGTGTCTAACACTATTTGGTCATTGCTATTAAAGCTGTAGGTGGCTGCAACTTTTGATGTAAGAGATAACATTTCACTACAATAGTCTAGGTACCTGTTTAATTCGTTTTTTGTGAGAGCCCTTTCAGGGGAATGGTCCGTATTGTTTTGTACGACATGAGTAGGGTCTTTCGTTAATTGGTGCATGTCGATAACATGAATGATTGTTCTTAATTCTTGTAAAGAATGTAATATTTTTTTCTGTTTCAAACTGTTTTCAAACTTTCCAATAAAGTAAAATGCAGCTCCAATCATTACTAACTCATTCAGAAGTGCTTCACTTGTTGAGATAAAGCTTTGAAAGTTTGAAGGAAGGTCCTGACTTGAAATATGCCATATGGTATAGGCTATACCTCCTATCGTGATAATAATTAAGAAAGAAAAAAGGATTCTAAAATAAATATATGGCTTGTTTAGGTGTTGAATGTTGGTTTTAGCTTTATTGGAAAGTTCCTTTAATTCATTGCAGACATTTAGTAAGTTGGCAGTAGGAAACCTTTCCTGTACTCGCAAGTGCAGTAGATCTATTGCAGCAGTAACCTTATCTATATCTAGATTTTTGAACATTGCGTTTTTTATTTAACAAATAAAAACAAAATTTAACTATTTCTCAATAAGTATGACTCCATCAATTGATTAATTTCCGTAGGTTTTTCCTATTCCTTAACTTTCACGCTGCCCCCACATATTTGCCCTTGAGGAAATCCTGTCAGCCAGTCATTTATGGTGTTTATTCTTTCTTTCAATAATTCTTGTTGATATAATGAATAACACATGGAAAAACAACTACCATCTCTCGTTTCATCATCTTCTGGAAACCTTGCTAATAATTGCGCTTCCATATATCGTTCCCACAATTTTTGTGACTTTTTAAAGTTTGAAATAAAGGTAAGTTGATCTTTATATTCCAAAATAACAGCATTATAAACACTGTCTAATACTTCTCTTGAATAGATAGCGCTGTCAATTTCTTGCGAATTCAGTTCTGTTTGACTTCCAGTTAGTTCCTCTTTGCTTGGTTTTTCTTCTTTTTCTTCCTTTTTATCGCTTGTAGAACAAGAGAAAAGAGCTAGAAATAGTAGTATGAATAAATTTCTTAAAGTCATTAATTTATGAGTTAATAATGTAATTTGTTCAAATAAAATAGTTCCCGAATAACATCTCTTTGATTATTCCAACTTTTTTTATTTCATATCAAATATAACATAACAAAGGTGGATCAGCAATTTTGTTGGACAAATAATAATTGCTTCTTTAAAATCATAACATTACGATAATTTTAAAAAGAAAAGCCTCTGTACCTCAATAAAATCCAAGAAAGAGTCTTGTTCCCAAGTTGGCCAAATTTCTGAATTATCGAACTTGCTGAAGGAGGATTTGGAGCGTGTGTTGTCAATTCTAAATTAGCTTTACCAATCCTTTAAAATCTATGATTTTGCAAACAAAATGAGTTTAGTCAGGTCTAGATTATCAGCCATTTTAATGGCTTCTATATATGCTTTTCTTTTTTCAGTGGCCTTCACCAAATTCGAACTGCCCCATGTGAGGAAAGGTTTATTGTAAAGTTTTTCCATAATCAAATCTGCCATTAATCTGGAATGTCTTCCGTTTCCATTCGGAAAACAATGAATACTTACCAATTCATGCTTGAATCGAATTGCTATTTCATCTGGAGTCAGGATTTTGTTCTCATACCAAAATAGTGCATTATCTAATAATTGTTTGAGTTGGACCGGAATTAAAAAACTTTTAATCCCTAAATTCTTTTCTGAATTCCTGAAAGAACCTGCCCACAACCAAACATCTCCATACATTCGTTTATGTAAATCCTTAATGAACTTCTCTGAGAATAAATCTTTGGCTTGTATTTTTTTTCCGAACGACCATTGTATGGCCTCCTCGATGTTTAATTGCTCAAACTCGTCCAACTCTTCTCGAGTTGTTATAGAGGGAATCTTCAATCCATCAAATTCTTCTTCACTTAGTGGAGTTTGACCATCAAGATAATTTATTTCTAATCCCATAAATATTTTGGCATTTCAAATTTAATTTCAACTGTTTTCTGAGCAATTGCTTTCTCAATTCGTTCCATTGAGTTTTGTTGGTCCTCCAAGGTCATTGTGGCGTTGGTCCGCATGACAATTTCCGTAGCCAATTTTTTTGCACGTTCTTCAATCATTTTTTCTATGCTACCATGTTTAGAAACAAAGCCATATACCAATTTCAAGTCCAATTCATTTGCTGCATCTTTCAAAGAATTTAACGTAATTGTACCATTTGCTTCACGCTCCTCAATTTCTTTCACACTTTGAGAAGAAATTTTTAATCGATTTCCTAATTGTCTTAATGATATATTCAAGGAAGTCCGAACGGTGTTAATCCATCCTTTTGGTGGAATAATGGTGGATGTTAAGGGTGTAAATACCGCTAATTTCTTATCAGTATGCTGAATAAGAAGTTGTTGTTTATTATTTTTCATAAGGCTTTAAGCTGAAAATATATTACAAATATAAGGGTATAACCTGAAATAAAAAATTAAAAATAAGGGTATAGCCTTAAAATAATTAATTTTTTGCCAAAATAGGGGGTTGAAATATTCGAAATTATGTAATAAAAGAAGAGTAAAAAATGAGTTTCTGAGTCTATCCGATTGTAAGACAATAAATAGATCAGACTATAAATATCCGAATTAGTTATGTTATTTTGTAAAAATAAAATTATACAATTGTAAGGTTAAGGTGTAACACAATGAAATTTTGTAAGTAAATTTACTAGTGAATCACTTGATCAAAATCATTAAATTTCTCAATGAAAAATAATCTTCAAAAATGGCTTTTTGCTTGGAACGCTTTCAAGGTAATTCAGTTTATACTGTTTTTTTTACTTTTTGGCTGTCAAGAATCCACTGAAGAAAAATCGCTCGCACCAAAAACGTTCAATTCAATAAATGCGCAAAAACAATTTGATTCTAAATCGCCTATCGAAAAATGGGAGTTTGTTTTGGAAATAGCATCTGCGAATTATAGAAATAAAGAGCAAGTGGACAATTGGTTGCTTAAAGTTGCTCCAAAATTGTTCACCGATAAAAAAAATATTCAAAAAAAAATATTGAATCAGATTAATCGCGAACTATATGGCGTTGGAACATCTGAACCTGCTTTGCTCTTTGCACAAAGAACATTGGAAAATTTAAACGTAGAGCAAGACAAGTATTTACAAGGCTATCCATCTGCAACCTTATCCAATCATTACCAAGATTTAAATTTATATGATAGTGTAAATAAATATAATTTAATTCTACAGGAAGCCTTAAACTTTTATGACACGGAACGGCTCAAAGCAATCTATTTTAACAATAATGCCTATTATTTAGAAAAAAAGGGTTACTTGTTTGAATCAGCGGTAAATTACCACAAAGCACTTGAAATAATCAATTTAAAAGATTCCTTGACTCAATTTACATTAATTACAAATTTGTCTAGTATTTACAATGAATTAAATTATCCAGATAAAGCCAAATTTTTTATTGATTCAGCAAGGTCAATTATTTCTTTCAAGGATTGGCCGGTCGAAGAATTGAATCTTGCCGGGCTAGTTTATTCTAAAACTAAAGATTATTCAGTTGCCAAGTCGTACTTTTTGCAGGCCATAAAAAAATCGATAGCCATTGAAAACCCTATCAATTTAGCGCAAACGTATTCCAATTTTGCCAATTTTAATCGGAAAATTAAACAGTATTCTGCTGCATTTGAATACATGGCCAAATCTGATTCACTGTGCAAAGAATTAGGTGTTGATTTTGGCATTTTAATTAATCGAATCAATCGAGCAGAATTATATTTTGATCTCAATGATTTCGGAATGGCCGCTAAGGAACTTGAATCTGTCAAAGCTGATTTATCAAAATTCTCCGATCCAAAAATAGAAAAAGAATTTTACAAACTTTCTTATCGAATCAATGATGCTATTGGAAATGAAAATTTAGCGAATAGTATGTACCGTAAATACGTTGAGAAAGAAAAAGCTTTTTTTGGTGATCATCCAAGAAGTATTTTGGCGGAATGGGAGCTTGCTACTGAATCCAAAAAAATTATTAAAAATAGAGCCGCATATAATCTTCAGAAAGAGCAGCAATCAAAAGAAAAATACATTATTATTTTGATGGCCACTCTACTTCTATTTTGTTCTATTTTGATTCTTTTTATGCGAAATCGAAAACATATCATTGAGCGTGAAAAGATAAATCAAGAAAAACAACTAATTGCTTTCGACTTGGAATTAAAGTCAAAACAACTCGTCTCTGAATCGCTGAAAAATTTAACGATTCAAAATACAAAAGAAGAGCTATTGATTCAATTAGAAGAAATTATTCAAGACATTCCCAAATTGCATCATATCAAATTTGACCTACTAAAACGCAGGCTAAAACAGCATAAATCATCTAGTATATTAAACGAATTTGAAACACGATTCACCGGCGTGTATGAGCAGTATTATGAGCGTTTGAAAAATATTGCTCCTGAACTTACTCCTAATGATTTGCGTATTTGTGCGTTAATGCGTTTAAATATATCCACAAAAGAGATTGCTCTTTTAACGAATAGAACAGTAGGAACAGTTGATAATATTCGAAGTTCCATTCGTAAAAAACTGAAGTTGGAGGACGATACTAATCTTCAGGAGTACTTATTGAATGTTTGATTTAATTAATTGTAAATCAATTATTAATGCGTTTTAAGTGAGATAAATGTGAGACATATTTATCTCACTATGAGATAAGTGTGAGAAGCTAAAATAGTTGGAGTGATCTTGTAGTTGGACATTTGATTCAACTTTTAAGATTCTGATTATCATGAAACATATGACCCTTCTAGCGCTCACATTCCTTTTTTATGGAATAAGCTACACAACCATTTCAGCACAAAATTTAACAATCAGTTCTACTGGTCAAACTACAAGTCCAGGAACCAATTGGAGTATCACCGGCAACACATTGACTGTCACAGGAACAGCGAACATTCGGGCTTCGGTCATTGTTAATGCACTGGCAAATGGAAATTTAACGGTAGTGGGTAACACAAATAATTTTGCAGTTACGGTAAGCGAAGCGATTAATGCTACTACCGCAGGTAGTGGATTAACAATTGGTAGCATGACCAATGCCGGAGCAATTACCATTGGGGCAGATATCACTCTTGCAGGTGGAATAGCCATCATGGGTGGCTATGTGCAATTGAATGGAAACATTACAAGTACAGCCACGGGCGATTTGTTCTTTCAAGGAATTGCCGAGCCTTGGAGCATTTGTTTGGCAACGGGTAAAACGATTGAAAAGACGGCGGGAACTGGCTTACTAACCATGCAAGGTAATGGGCGCATCAACAACTCCACAAGTGTCGGCAGCATTTTGGCCAGTGGAACTGCCAGACTGGATGTGGTCATCATCAATGAAATGGACGATGGTACGGCGGGTCTTTCCAACGTAAGCACTGGAAATATCACCACCAATGGTGGACATCTTTGGATAAGCGCAGGTGCCAAGACGCGTATTTGGAATGGCTTAAGTGTAGGAAGCACTGGTGTTCCTGGAAATGCGCAATATAATGGAATAGATGTTACCGGAAATATTTCCACTAACGGAGGAGATATTTTACTTTGGGCTTTTGTGGGGTCGGCAGCCAGAAGTGCAGGTTACGGAGATATTGCAGCGCTAAGTAGTAATCGTACCATCAGTTCTGGATCGGGGGATATCACGTTGATGACTCGCTATAATGATTTTGTAAACGGCAGTCCTGACATTAACATCAGTACTACCGGCACGCTCACCCTTGCTCCGGCAAGTGGAGCTAGTTTCGATGTGGGTTTATCCATTACGGGAACCACCGCAAGTGGAACGTTTACGGGGTCTGGCTTCATGGGTGGACTCATTATACAAAACTTCACTAGTCTCAATGAACTGGTCATTGGAACCTACAACGGAACTGGAGACTTTGGGGATACACCATATACACCAGCCAATGCGGCCGATATAACAGTGAATGCAGCGATTTCAGTTGCTGGTCCAATAACAGTCTATGGTGCTGCACTCGCTTTAAGCTCTAATCTAACCACCACTAATGCAACAACTGGAAATATTTTGCTCAGTGGTACAACAATTTCTGGCGCAGGTAATATTGCTATAGCTGCAGGGCGAACAGCAACATTAAATATAAGTTCAAATTCAACCTATGATGGAATCATTAGCGGTTCTGGAAGTAGCTTAACTAAATTGGGTGCTGGTATGTTGACTTTAACAAAGGATCATACCTATTCGGGAGCTACCACTGTAACGGCTGGTGACCTGCAAGTAGGAACAGGTGGTTCGGTAAGTCAGGCTTCAAGTGGAACTATTTCTAGTACAACAGCCGTTGCGGTAGCAAGTGGTTCCAATTTAATTTTAACCCCTAATGAAAATATAGTTTTTGCAGCCCCTATTTCAGGTGCAGGTGGTGTTGAGATTAAGGGGGCATCAGGTAGATATCTAAATACTTGGTTAACTGGAACCCCAACATTGTTTGCAACTAACACAACTGTTCTTGAAGCATTAACTCGTATTACTGGAGGTTTAATGGATGGAGGTGCGGTAACTGGCGCTGCTGCTTGCGGAGCATATCAAAAATCTTATTCTGCAGCTACGAATACTGCCACTTTGCAACTCCAAGTATACAATGGTGCTCCGGGATCATTTTTCACGAAATGTGTTTTTGTACAATTATCACAATCAGGATCAAACGTTATGATTCAAGCAAACACTTCTATTTATAGTTCAGGAGCAGGTTATAAAAGCGGGAATGTTTTAGGTACTAATATTGCTACCGGAGGAACTTCTATGGTATTAGCAACCTCTGCTGCGAGCAGTGGCTATGGTATTGCGGAAGTGTATATGTCAGGAAAAGTCAATTTCACAGGCAACCTGACCTATTCTGGCAATACCGTTTTGAGTAATACGGTAACAAGTGTTTCAAACACAACAAATATAAGTAGTTACACCTCTAAAGGAACACAAGAAATTACTGATGCGAGTACTGGTTTTCCTTCCGCAAGTACGGTAATCAATAATGGATTAGTTATTTTTAACCGTGCTACTCCATTGACTATTGCAAGTAATATGGAAGGCACAGAAGAGGTCTTGCAAGTTGGAGCTGCTATTACCTTAACCGGAACCAATACACATACTGGAATAACTACCATTGATTTGAATAAATCGTTACTAATTGGAAATGGTTCTACTTCTGGTTCCATGACTGGAAATATTATAAATTATGGTTCGCTAACTTTTAATAGAAGTGATAATTCAACTTATTCAGGAATTATTAGTGGTTCTGGCAGTTTAACTAAGCTTGGTGGAGGTTCACATACGCTTACCGGTTTAAATACCTATACTGGCGCAACAACCATCTCTGCTGGCCAATTAATTCTAGAGCGCAATGTTCCAGCTACGAGTAGTTCTGGCTTTAGTGGCACTGGACACTTGGTAATTCAACCTTCGAGTGCAAGCTTTACTAGTGCAATTACATATCCAATAGCTGGATTTACTGTAGCAAGCTCAATTGGAGGTTTAACTATAGGTAAATCTGGAAATACGGCCAATATCACAGTAAGTATCGCAACTTCTATTGCAGGACCAATTTCCATCTATGCTGGAACGATTACTTTAAATGCCGGCTTAACCGCTACCAATAGTGGAGATATTTCTTTTTATTCTGATAATGCCATTTCAGGGTTAACCGCATCGCGAATAGTTAATGCTGCAGGTTTCTTTAATTATATTCCTCAGAGTAATAGCTTTAGTGCTGCTGTAACGTATCCGATTACCAACTTAAATGTGTCAAGTACAGGATTATTAATTGGCAAATCAACAAATACGGCAAATATTACATTCGCTAACACAACCACCATCAATGGACCGATCACTGTTTATGGTGGCACTTTAGCCGTGAATGAAAACGTTGCTTCATCCGCTGGTTCTACTATCAGTCTATTCGGAAATGCACTGAATTTTGCTAACGGTAAAACTGTTACTTCTTCCGGTTTGCTCATTATAGCACCACAAAACTTATCTAATTCAATAGGACTTGCTGGAGCAAATGGATCATTACAATTGCCAACTTCATATTTCACGACCAATTTAACAGATGGTTTTTCCCTGATTCAAATTGGAACGAACAGTCATTCAAGTGCCATTGCTTCTAATGCATTCAATTTACGCGATAATATGGCGTTGTACACAACAGGCAGTGTTACACTCGGAGGTAAACCAGTTTTAGGAGTCAATAATCTTACACTTGGTTCGGCTATTTCTTCCATAAGTAGTGGTGCAACAAATTATTTCAAAACCAATGGAACTGGAAGAGTGTTCAGAAACATTCCGAATGGCTCAAATTTAATATTCCCAGTTGGTCGAGCAATTTATAATCCTGTGACAATAACAAACAATACAGGAGCTTCAGATATTTTTTCTGTTTTAGTGTTGGATTCAGTCTTTTTAAACGGAACAACTGGTCCATTAATTACAACACCTCATGTAAAAACTACTTGGGACATTTCAAAAACAAACCCAAATGGTGGTTCAGGAGTTGATTTTCTTTTTGGTTGGATATTAAGTCAAGAGGTGGGAACATTTACGAGTTATAAACTAAATCACCATTCTTCAACATGGGCATTTGCGGCTGGAACATCTCAAACTCCAAGTGGAACCACAATAAAAGGTATGTCACATACAGGATATTCAGGCACTTTCTCACCTTTTGCGATCAGTGAAGGAGCCTATGCTTTACCAGTTGAACTCATTTCTTTTAATGCAAATTGCATCTCGAATGAAACAAAAATTGAATGGCAAACAGCTTCAGAACACAACACTAGTCATTTTGTAGTACAAAGAAGTTTTGAAGGCACAAAATGGGAAAAACTAGGAGAAGTTACCGCAGCAGGGAATTCCACTAGCATACTCAACTACTCGTTCATAGATACTGCCTTGGGCGCAAGAGCATTGACCTATTATCGTCTAGAACAAGTTGATATAGATGGAAAAAGTGAAATATTTGGTCCAGTATCTAGCGATTGTGCTGTCGAATCCACCAACATTGATTTGCATCCCAATCCTTGCGAAATGGAAGTAACCATTTCTATTGCTTCGAAAAAACCAACGGATTTTAACTATTCACTGATCAGTTCGGAAGGCAAATTACTAGAAACGAAACAAATTGCAGTTCAGTCCGGAATCACATTATTCACACTAGATGTTTCTAATTACCCAAGTGGAATGTACATGCTACAATTTGATGTAAACGATAAGCGTTTTATTAAAAAACTCACGGTGCAGTAACAACTGAACAGCATATGATCGATTATGTCTTGGGACTTTATATCTTAAATACGCGTTAATTCTATTTTTTTTTTCTATAAATTTTAAATAAAAGAGGCTTTTAAGCCTCTTTTTGCATTTATTGTGCGAAAGGTCTGAATTATCGAACCTTGTAGAAAATACATTTTCTATACATTTATTTAGAGGATTCAAAAGAAATTCAATTATCTAAAAAAAAAAGCCCCTTTTTGAGGGGCTTTTAGGGAGGAGTGGGCCAAAGGTCTGAATTATCGAACTTTTTGAAGGAGGATTTGGAGCTGCTTTTATGTTACACTCATTTGATTCGCACTGATGATGAAAGTTAAGTTATTCAGCAAGTAATTTACTTGCTGAAAAAAAACACAGTATAGTCGGATCGAATGGTCCGACTTTTTCTTTCCCAGTAGTTGTAATATTTATTTTTTCAGATTCAAGTTAGTTTTTTTAGAGTTAAGTCATTACGCAAGTAATTTACTTGCTGAAAAAAAAACACAGTATAGTCGGATCGAATGGTCCGATTTTTTCTTTCCCAGTATTTGTAAATTTTATTTTTTGCACATCCAATTTTGTTATTTTTAGAAATAACATGCCATTTCCTTGGGTTTCTTAAATAATACCCGTTATACTGGATTAAACGTCTTTAAATGATATTAAACGATGTTTAACGGTAATAATTACTCCAATTCTGGGTGTTATTTAATCACTTATTATTCTATTAATACAAAATTACTTTCTACATATTCATAAGATTAGTTTTTTATTTTATTTCAATAAAACCGTAAAACGGTATTTTAGAAAACTAAAACAAAACAAAAAGCGCAGAGCAACCCAACCCAAAAACAAGAGTCACAGAACTCCACGAACCCGAACCACCACCAGCAAAGGACAAGGAAGCATTAGCAGCAGGCGGGCAATCACCAAACGGAAACGCAACGAGTAAAACGCTTTGAGAAGAAATCCACGAAACTAACGCAGATGAGCGAATTGCAAACGAAGAACGACAAACCCTACCACCAACCAAAAACGAAGCAACCGAGAAAACACAAGTCAACGAAAAGGCAGATCGCACGAAACTGTCAACACCCGAAGTACAGCCAACCCTGACCAAAGCCGAAAAACCACCCAAAACAGTCGGAAAGTCACGGAAAGAAAAAGAAGCGTAATATATTATCGTAGTTCTGTTTAAAATAAGATGGTTATGGATGTTGATAAAATAGATATTACTTTGGTTTTAGAAAACCAATCGCTTTGAGATTGAACATTAGATTTTGAGAAAGAAAATAGACTTGTTATAAATGGAGATACTTTAGTTGTTGTTGATGGTTATAACCCTAAGGATATTTTTATAGTATCGGTTAGTGGAAAAAAATATGAATTCACAAATACTAATTGTATTGATAGTAGTGTGATGATTATTCAGAGTTCACTTTATAGGTTTGGGATAATTGGATATTGGTTTAAATAGAGAACGTTCACAAATTGTGTTTATCAAAAAAATACGATTTTGGTTACGATATAAGCGTTTAGTTATTAAATTTAAGATCTATGATTGATATGAAACTTTTATTTTTTTGTTTATGGGTGTCTTTTCTGTCGTTTTCTCAAGATACATTATTCATAAAGAATGAAATAGCTTCTCGTGAAAACATCAGTGAATCAATAAAAATTGACTCAATGCTTATTAATATTAATGGTGAGAAAATCAAAAGTTTTTTAGAAGATTCATCATTTACATTACTCTCAAATGTAAATGATGAATCTTCTATTTATGAGGTGAAAAGTTTTTATTTTGTTTTAAATGGTAATATAATAAATGATACTTTAAGTTATTTATTTGATTTATATTTAGATAACAAGCATTTTCAAGTTTACTTGCCTGGTAATTATATGTTAAAAGGAAGGAGTAATAATAGTCGTTTATTTATTAATACTTATAAAGCTAAAAAAAATCTTAAATTTTGGAAACGAAAATTTTATGGTTTTAGCTTCGGTACTTATGTATGTATTATCAGTCAAATGCATCCTATCAAGGCTAAATTTAAAAGAAAAGAAAACGAAGTTTTATAGCGGGTTCATACCTTACGGAAATAGTAAACTAACAATTAAAACTATAAAAAAAAACTAAAAATTCAAGGTTTTTAGCTACATTTAAATAGCCGAAAAATGCGTATATTTGATTAAATATGAACCCTTTAAGAGCAAGTCAAAAAACACAAGATTTCAAGGGGCATAAAACTTGTCTCTTCGAAACAAGCGCCGGAATTAACTTGAAAAACAGATATGAGCACAGCCATTTCGATGTAAACTTTGATGGGCGGATGATTGAGTAAGATTTTATCGTTTTGGGGTTCAACAGTTACTAAGCTAATGATGAAGTCAAAGGGGAGGAAAAAAATTTTTAAACTATGAAAATTATAGTATTATTTTTAGCTTTCTTTATTCGAAGTGAAGCAAGTGCTCAACAGGATAGTTTTCTTTATAAAAAAGAAACTACCATGCTTGCGAAAGATGTTGGAAATAGAATAAAAAAAAATGAAATCTTAGGAACTAAAGTTGAGCTTGTTTCTGAAAATGACAAAAACAAATTTAAAGAAATTGCTAATACATTTCAAATAAAAACAGTTGAAGATTTAAATATAAAATCGATAAAATTCATCACAATTCGTAAAAAGGAGGAATTAAGTTTTCATTTATTAACTCCAATAGAATTGTCAATATCCCAATTAATTTATCAATATGATATAAATTTTAGATATATAATTTTTGTTATAGATGGAATTACATTTATTTTGTCACCACACTTAGCAAAAGAACTTGATTTAATTTACAAAATTATAGATAGAGATTTAAATTTAAAGATAAATAATAAGAATATTAAACAGAAAATCAAAAGAAAAGATTGGAGAAAAGTCATGATAGAATTTAATTATTATAAAGAAGAAAATATTTATAAGTATACAAAATATAATATGCCTTTTAGTTCTTAATTGTAACCAAATCCGCAGCAGAGCAACATATACTATAAATCCAAGAAACTTATCAAAAATCAACACGAAAATACCGCACTGGAAGGATTAAAAGCCAATACCAAGCTAACAAATCCCCAAGAGGTGAAAGTTGAAGGAAAGGTTGTGGAAAAAGAATAAAAAGGGTGAATTATGAATAAAAAGTTTAACGTGCTATTATTAGCATTCTTTTGTGCTTTACGAATATTTGCACAAAAATCATCTCCCTGTAGTTTTGAAATTGTGGATACCCTCCCTTTAAAAAAAGCCTACTTTGTTGAATATAAAGATAGTAATAACAAAGTGATAGTGTTTTTTATTCAAAACAAGAGAGACTTAAAGAAGATTAGAAGATTAAATATAGAAGAGCATAACCAATTCGAATACATGTTTAGGTTAACAAGTAGAGTAATCGTAAATAAAAATTATAAATTACAGGGCACTTCATCTGACCACGATGATGCAACATTTAAGTATTGGAAGACTGTTGGTTCTTACAAATATTATAAAATATTTTCTCCTTTTGGTTTTGTACATTGGAAATGGTCTTCACATGATTACAATGACAGTAGAGGTATGTTGTATTTAGAGTATTTGGTTGATACATGTATAGATGTTTACACTCCTGTAGAAAGTGGAATTTCTATTATGAAGAATTAGTGTGGTAATTTTTATAAGGTATTCTTCACAGGCAGCATCCACGCAAAATTGATGCAAAACTGTACGAATATTTGAAATAACTAAAGATCATATAATTAAAGAATTTAAACA